>JAXJRI010000031.1:0-6367 GCA_036310685.1 Lachnospiraceae bacterium
ATGGAATTTTGGTCAAGGACATTATACCAAAAAAAGGGGGGTAATGCTCTTTTTATTTGCAAAACCCCTTGAAATAAAGCTTAACAGTTGATTTTTAAGAGAAAATATAGGTAGTATTTGACACTACCTTTAATGATTAGAGGGATAATATATGAAACTGATAAACACTGTGGATGCGGTAGGACATGTCATCTGTCATGATATCACAATCATTGTGAAGGATCAGGTCAAGGGGACAGCCTTTAAAAAAGGACACATTGTGACCAAGGAGGATATCCCAAAACTGCTCTCAATCGGCAAGGATCATCTTTATGTCTGGGAGAAGAATGAGAATCTCTATCATGAAGATGAGGCAGCCTCCATCCTGGCAGATGCCTGTCAGGGAGAAGGTATGAGTCGAACAGAGCCAAAAGAGGGCAAGATTGAAATCTGTGCTCAAAAGGAAGGAGTCCTCACGATTGATTTACAGAGACTTTTCGATATCAATCTGCTGGGGGAGATGATGATTGCCACGCTTCATGATTACACTGTAGTGAAACCTGGGGATAAACTGGCGGGAACCAGAATCATTCCTCTGGTCATAGAGAAAGAGAAGATGCGGGCTGTCTCAGAGATTGCAGATCAGAAGAATCCCCTCCTTCAGATTAAACCTTTCGTTCGTAAGAAGGCAGGAATTGTTACGACGGGCAACGAAGTCTATTATGGAAGAATAGAGGATACCTTTACCCCAGTGATTGAGGAGAAGATTCAGAAGTTCGGAGTTGAAGTGATTGGGCATCATACCGTGAATGATGATAAGATAAAGATTGCTCAGGCAATTCAGGATTTAAAGAATCAGGGAGCAGATATCATCTTCTGTACTGGAGGAATGAGTGTAGACCCGGATGACTGTACTCCGGGAGCAATCAGGGAGAGCGGTGCCAAGATTATTACTTATGGTGCCCCAGTTCTACCAGGTGCTATGTTTTTATTAGGTTATTTCCAGGATGGAACTCCGATTGCCGGTCTTCCAGGATGTGTAATGTTCTCGAAGGCCACCATCTTTGATCTGGTGCTTCCGAGAATGCTTGCAGATATTCCGATGTCCAGAAGGGATTTTGCCCTTATGGGACACGGTGGACTCTGCACAGGATGCAAACCCTGCCACTACCCAAACTGCAAATTTGGACGTGGAGGCCTGCTTTAGGAGACAGAAAGGCTGACTATGAGTGAATTATTACAGAGAGCCATGGAGCTTGACTGGACACCCCTGTGGATTTCAGTTAAGACAGGAATCGTTGCGACCTTTTTGAATTTTTTCCTGGGAATCTTCGCTGCGAGAAAAGTGTTAAAACTGGGACCTAAAATGCGGGCTGCAGTGGATGGCCTTCTCTCTCTTCCTATGGTCCTTCCTCCGACTGCTGCAGGTTTCTTTTTGCTGTTGATTTTCAGTCGACGGAGGCCATTTGGAATATTCCTTTATGACAATTTTGGAATCAAGGTCGTGCAGACTTGGCTGGGATGTATTATCGCAGCGACGATTATCGCATTTCCTCTGATGTATCGAAATGCCCGGGCAGCCATGGAGCAGATCGATGAACATCTGATCTATGCAGGGAGAACTTTGGGGATGAGTGAGATATCTATCCTTTGGAAGGTGATTCTTCCTCAGATACGTCCCGGCCTTGTAGCTGGAACGGTCCTTACTTTTGCCAGGGCGATGGGGGAATATGGAGCAACCTCCATGCTGGCGGGCAACATCCCGGGAAAGACAGGGACGGTCTCCCAGAGACTGGCACTGGTCATTCAGGATGGAGATTTTGCCACTGCAGGAGTCTATGCGACTGTTGTTGTCTTAGCCGCTTTTCTCATCATTTATCTGGTTAATGTTCTGGCATTTAGGCGGAGGATTCGACGATGGTAAGTCTGGATATACATAAAAAGATAGGGGATTTTCATCTGGATGTATCCTGGTCTGGACAGAGTCGACGCCTTGGGATCTTGGGGGAATCTGGATGTGGCAAAAGCATGACATTGCAGAGTATCGCAGGAATTGTACAGCCTGATGATGGGAGAATTGTCATTGAGGGCAAGGTAATCTATGATAGTTCTATTAAGTTGAATGTGAAGCCGCAAAAGAGAAATGTCGGCTATCTTTTCCAAAACTATGCTTTGTTCCCCACGATGACAGTAGCAGAGAATATTGCCTGCGGCTGTCAGCGTCAGTCGAATGGAAAACCCTATAGCAAGAAGGGTTGTCATGCCAGAGTCCAAGAGATGCTGAGGCGATATCACATTGAAGAACTTAGAAATAGGTATCCGGACCAGCTGTCTGGAGGACAGCAGCAGAGGACAGCACTTGCAAGAATCATGGCGGGGCATCCCAAGCTTCTACTCTTAGATGAACCCTTCTCTGCGTTAGACTGGTTTTTAAAGGACCGGATGCAGCAGGAACTGTTGGAGACCTTACAGGATTATCAGGGAATAGTAATTCTGGTTTCTCATGACAGAGATGAGATTTATCGATTCTGCGATACCGTGATGATTCTTCATGAGGGAAGTGTCATCGCGGCAGGTCCGACCAGGGAGATCTTTCAGGATCCTGGTATGATACAGGCAGCGAAGCTCACTGGCTGTAAAAATATCGTCACGGCCAAGAAGATAGGAGAACAGCTGCTTTTTATCCCCGATTGGAAATGTCAGCTTGCGACAGGGGTTCCTGTTCCTGACGATGTGGAGGCAATCGGAATCAGAGCACATGATTTTCTTCCAGTATGGGATAAAGAAGGTCTTGACAGGGAAAATGTCCTTCCTTTTTATTTATCTGGGACAAGTCAGCTTCCTTTTGAGTGGAAGTATTTTTTCAAGACCCATGAGGATCAGGAAGAGACCATCTGCTGGTTTGTTCAGAGACCGCAATGGGAAGAACTTCAGGAGAAGGGGATGCCAGCAGGGCTTGAAATACCAAAGAATAAGATTCTGCTCTTAAAGAGATAGGATATGAATGATGTAAGGGAAATCATACATGAAAGATAGGGAGTTATATGGGAACAATCAGGGCAATCTGCATTAGTGAAAGGAGAGGAACGGTGAAGCATCCTGTGCCGTCCGTCCGTCTGATTGAGGACTTTGGATTAGAGGGTGACGCCCATGCAGGTCATTGGCATCGGCAGGTAAGTCTCCTTTCTCAAGAGAAGATTCAGGAATTTAATCAAAGGGGAGCTCAGGTCAGCTTTGGCGATTTCGGAGAGAATCTGGTCGTTGAGGGATTGGACCTGTCTTCCCTTCCTCTTGGCTCAAGATTAAAGAGTGGGGATGCAATCCTAGAGATTACTCAGATCGGCAAACAATGTCATCAGGAATGTGAGATTAGAAAGCGGACGGGAGATTGTATTATGCCTAGAGAGGGAATCTTCGCCAGAGTCATTCATGGAGGAGTGATTCTAGTGGGGGACCCGATCGATACGCTTTGAATATCTATCAGTTCACAATGACAACTAGGCACAGTAAGGAGTCAGGAGGTAGGGAGCATGAGAAAAAAATGTATCATGATAATTCTAACGGCGGTAATGGCCATCAGCCTCTGTGCCTGTGGTAATTCTTCCTCAAGTTCTTCTTCGAAAGAAGGAGATAATTCAGGAGATTCCGCAAAGTCAAAGACAGAGGTTCAAGTTTTTATTGCAGCTAGTTTAAATCAGGTTATGAATCAGGTAGCTAAGGAATACCAGAAGACGCATCCTGATGTGAAAATCATCTTTAATGCGGATAGTTCTGGCACTCTGCTTACTCAGATTGAAAATGGATATAGCTGCGACATATTCTTCTCCGCAGCAAAAAAGCAGATGGATCAGCTGGAGAAGGACGGTCTAATCGAAGCGGGAAGCCGGTCTGACGTGGTCAATAATCAGTTAGTTGTGGTCACCAGAAAAGATAGTGGGACCAAGGTAACAGGACTCCATGATTTAGGCGAAGCCACCTCCATTGCTATGGCGGACGGCAGTGTGCCTGCAGGGCAGTATACTAGAAAGGCTCTGATGAATATTGGAATCCTGCCGCAGTCAGATCATCCAGACAAGGTAACAACCCAGGAGGTTTCCAAGGCTCTTGGGGGAGTGGAAATCAGTGAGCAGTCCAATGTCAGCAAGGTTCTGATGGCTGTGCAGGAGGGCTCCAGTCAGGTAGGAACCACTTATTATTCGGATACTTATGGTTATCAAAATGATTTAAAGATTTTAGAGAAGGTACCTTACGAAGAGACTGGGGATGTCATTTATCCAATTGCGCAGGTTAAAAACGAAGAGGCAGATACTGAAGAGAAAAATGCTGCGAATGACTTTTTGACTTTTGTTAAGTCAGACAGTGCCAAGGCGATTTTTAGTCAATATCTTTTCGACACTAATGTAAAGAGATAAAAAGTGATGAGGAACATGGGATGCTAATATTAATTCGAGGAGCAGGAGATATCGCCAGTGGTATTGCCCTGCGGCTACATCATGCAGGATTCGATATTGTGATGACTGATCTTCCAATACCGACTGCCGTCAGAAGAACCGTGGCGTTCTCAGAGGCAATTAGATTAGGAGAGTATCAGGTGGAGGATGTCCGTGGCCTTCGTGCAGATACGATAGAACAGGTTAAGGAGATCCTTTCTAGAGGTGATATTGCCGTTATGGCCGATCCTCTGATAGACAAGGCGCGGCTGTTAAAGCCTAGAGTTATTGTGGACGCAATCCTTGCGAAAAAGAATCTTGGAACTAAAATGGAGGATGCCGAGATTGTCATCGGAGTTGGTCCAGGCTTCTATGCAGGGAAGGACTGTCATGCGGTTATTGAGACTAAGCGAGGTCATACTTTAGGACGTGTGATTCTAGAGGGAGAGCCGATTGCCAATACAGGCATACCGGGCAATATTGAGGGCTATACCAAGGAGAGAGTACTTCGGTCTTCCTCTCCGGGAATTTTCACTTCTAACCATGAGATAGGAGACTTGGTTGGGAAGGGGGATACCGTGGCAATTGTGACTGACCTAGAAGGACAGACCCATCCCATCCTTGCGGAGATTCCTGGTATGATTCGTGGCCTTTTGCAGGATGACATCCAGGTGAAAGCGGGAATGAAATGCGGTGATATTGATCCCCGGGGAGCCAAAGCCCACTATGATATGGTATCGGATAAGGCACTTGCAATAGGCGGCGGAGTACTGGAGGCAATCTTGAGATTAACGAAGCCAGACTTATAAATTGATAAAGTTGAAAGCGACAGGAAATTGCAATTGAGTCTTTGTATTGAGAGGTTATTATGGAGACAAAAGTAAGATTAACCAAGCTTGCCGATTGTGCAGGTTGCGGAGCAAAAGTAGGAGCGGGAACGTTGGCTGCTCTCTTAGACGGATTTAAGACAAGGCAGGATCCAAATCTTCTGGTGGGATATGACCGCAGTGATGACGCCTGTGTCTATCAGGTGGACGAGGAGAAGGCCATCATCAGCACTGCTGATTTCTTTCCGCCGATTGTGGATGATCCTTTCTCCTTTGGACAGATTGCAGCAGCCAACGCCATGAGTGATGTCTACGCCATGGGTGGAAAACCAACTATGGCATTGAATATCCTCTGTGTCACAGAAGCACTTTCGGATGAAGCTGTGAGAGAAATTCTTCGGGGAGGTTATGATAAAGTCTATGAGGCGGAGGCTGTGATTGGCGGAGGTCATACCATTAAGGGGCAGGAGCCTCTCTATGGTCTTTCTGTCACTGGTATGGTCAGTCCAAATCGTATCTTAAAGAATTGTTCTGCCAGACCAGGGGATGTCCTGATTCTGACCAAGCCATTGGGAATTGGAATTCTTACAACAGCCATGAAAGCGGAGATGACAGATAAGGAGATTAACCAGAAGATTATAAGACAGATGGCGACTCTTAATCGAGGGGCAGCGGAGGTTATGCAGAATTACAAGATCGACAGTTGTACCGATGTGACGGGCTTTGCCTTAATGGGACATTCTTTTGAGATGGCTCAGGGAAGTGACGTTGCCATTCATCTGATGGCAGATCAGATTCCATACCATAAAGAGGCTGAGGGCATGGCAAGACTGGGATTAATTCCGGCAGGTGCTTATCGCAATCGAAAATTTGCGGAGGCTGGAGTCGAGTTGAAAAAGGATATCCCAAAATTCTTGGAGGATATCTTCTATGATCCGCAGACCTCTGGTGGACTTCTCATCGCAGTTCCTGAGAAAGAGGCCAATCAGTTCTTTGATCAGCTTCAGGCAGAAGTTCCGCAGTCAGCAATTGTCGGATATGTCACGGATCGCAGCCAGATGGCAGAGGGTAAATATATCGTAATTGAATGACTACAGTGTCAAAACTCATCATCCCACGTAAGCTTGCTTA
>JAXJRI010000032.1:0-2473 GCA_036310685.1 Lachnospiraceae bacterium
GATAGGATGAAGATAGGGAGGAATCGCTTTTTACAGTGGTTCCTCTTCTTTTTGCCAAGCATGCAAAATGTACCGCCAGTGGCTGTTCATATTGTTGAATGTATGTGTTTTTGAGATATTGACAGCTTGCTGAGACTTCCAAATTGTATACAATATATCGGTTGGATAAAGAGATTTTCCCTATACAAAGCATAGATATTGTGCTAGGATTAGATTTACTGTTGAGAAACTTTTATGGTATATGTGTGAAGAGAGGATGCCATATGACATATAACGGTATACTGGTTCTGAATCAGCAGGAGAAGGAATGTCAGGAACTGCAGGTCTATTTTGAGGACAGCGGATACACTGTCACCTGCTGCCAGAATATTGAAGAAGGAATTACATTATTTCAGAGGGAACATAGTCGATTTGGAATCTTGATCTATGATGTCGATACGCTTCAGAGGACAGAATATGAGAATCTAGAGAAGATTAGACAGACTGCCGATGTTATCTTGATTGTAATCTCAAAGGATAGGAGTCTGGATTCAGAGCTCTACGCTTATTCTAAAAAGATTGACGATTATATGGTCAAGCCTGTCCCACTTCCTTTGGTAGAGGCACACATTGAGGCGATCCTTCGCCGTGTTGAGGGACATAAGACGCATATGGAGACGGTCGGAGAATTGGTAATTGATTATGAGAGACGGAAGGTTACTTTAGGTGGCAAGGTTATGAAGCTTACCGCTAAGGAGTTCGATCTGATTGAATATTTCGTCTCACATAAAGGTATGGTACTTTCCAGGGACAAGATCTTAGATTCTGTCTGGGGATTTGATTATATCGGCGGCTATCGAAGCGTCGACACTCTGGTCAAAAAGATTCGAGCTAAGATGACAAAGCGATATCCTTATATCCACACGATTTATGGAGTGGGATACAGTTTTGATGTATCCGACCAGGAATGAGAACAAGATAGAAAAGTAGGGAAGATGTTATGAATTACGGTGAAGTGAAAGATTATGATATTGCGAATGGACCGGGAGTCAGAGTGTCCATTTTTGTAAGTGGATGTACTCATCACTGCAAGGGATGTTTTAATGAGCCGACTTGGGATTTTAATTATGGAAAAGTATGGACTCAGGAGACGGAGGAGCAGGTTCTTGAGAAGTTAAAGCCAGATTATATTATGGGGCTCACAGTTCTTGGCGGAGAGCCATTTGAAAAGAGCAATCAGGAGGTTCTTGCTCCATTTCTTAAGAGAGTGAGAAAGACATATCCAAAGAAGACGATCTGGTGCTTTACAGGTTATGTTTTTGAGTCAGATATTATGGGAACGATGATTCCTAGTTGGCCTCACACTGAGGAGATGCTCAACCAGATTGATGTCCTGGTGGATGGTCCTTTTGTGGAAGATTTAAAAGATATCAGCCTGCAGTTTAGAGGTTCCTCCAATCAGAGACTAATTGATCTTGCTAAGACAAGGGAAGCAGGCGAGGTAGTACTCTGGTCAGAACCGCCGATTCTGTAGGGCGGCTCTGTCTGAGAGTTTATCTCTTCCTAATAGGAATGTCTTGTCGTTAAAAACTGGATTCCGATGCCGAGCAGGATCAGAATAAGAGATAACATGACTGGCGCCATAGTGCGAAGATATGGAAGAGAGAGTTCTCTTCCTAATGTCGTCAGAAGTTCTCCGGCATAAATTCCTCCTGCTAAGGAAGACGCGATGATGATCACAGCTTTGATATAGCGGAGTGCTAAGGCTCCGACCGCAAGCCCTGCGACAGTGCAGATGAGAAATTGGAGACTGCCTCTGAGCGGAAGAAAAGAGGCCGCAAGGATAAATGCCATCAGGTAGGCAAAGATAAAGATTCCGACCTGGTAGATCCGATAGGCGAATATGGCAAGAATCACGCCGCCAGCTAAGGCAGCCAGAAGAACGAGAGGTATCTTAAGCTGTAGTGGTCCGGCTCCGATTCCATAACCGATAATCAGTCCCAGAATAAATCCAGACAGGCTGATGAAGAACCTACAGAAGCGGAATCCGCAGAAACAGCCGAGAAGTGCTAATATTAAGGGAAGGATGTGAGACAGGCTTCCCAAGCGCTTGATAAACAGGGCAATCTCTTCCGTCGGAAGATTTTGGAACATGGGTCCGGGGATTGCCTCGAGCATACGCATAAAATCTAATGAAGTTAAGAAAGTAGATAATAATTCCATTCTTTTTCCCTCTTTCGTGTGATTAATGATGTAGAAATAGTAACATTTCCTGCCTTTATAAGGCAAATCTGAGAGGGATTTCCGATTTCTATATTTTTACTTCTACATATTAAGAATCTATTTTGACACGCCCCTTCATGAGCATGAAGTGGTGATTAGCACCACGAAAATGCGAAGGAAGGGCAGGAATGGGGGAGTCTCAAAGCGACGGAACAAGCCGTAGTCACTTTTGACATCCACATCATAAGATGATAAACTTAAGGAACGTAAC
>JAXJRI010000033.1:0-1659 GCA_036310685.1 Lachnospiraceae bacterium
CTCTTAATTGTGGGAAGACTAAAGCGGTGGCACTTCTTAAGGAACTTGATAGTGAGAGTGGAATTGGGCTTATCGAGAAGAAGAATATGGGAATCGCCAAGGCAAGTGTGTTCTATGTGATGAACTTTATATGTGAAGACAAGACCGCAGACGAGAAAGTGTGCGAAGTTTCTGATGAGGAAAGAACTGGAGCTCCATCTGTGGAAGATGACGCTGCAACTGTGGATAACTCTGCTCCTCGTGTTCAGAAAACGAACTCGGAAGAGCCTTACGTGTTCAATAATCGAACTCATGCGCGTCCGAAAAACGAACACGACCGTGTTCAGAATCTGAACCCTAATAAGAATAATATTAATAAGACTAATATGAGTAAAACTAATCCTATCTTATCAATCAATCTTATACCAGAAGATCGGATTGATGAGATGAAAGGTTATAGCGAAATCATCAAGGAGAATATCGATTACGATAGCC
The DNA here is from genome assembly GCA_036310685.1 of Lachnospiraceae bacterium. Lineage (GTDB taxonomy): Bacteria > Bacillota > Clostridia > Lachnospirales > Lachnospiraceae > Anaerobutyricum. The sequence continues at coordinate 475 of JAXJRI010000033.1, forward strand.
TCCTTCTTGCTCATCCTTATGATCAAGAGATGGTAGAGGGAATCTATGAGCTGATTCTGGAGACAGTTTTATCCAAGAATGAGGAAATCACCATCGCAGGAGATGTTTATCCAAAGAATCTTGTGAAAAGCAAATTCCTGAAGCTTAACTATTCTCATGTGGAGTATGTAATTAATTGCCTTCGGAAGAATACTACTAAGGTGCGAAATATTAAGAGTTATTTGCTTGCCAGCTTGTTCAATGCAGGAAGTACCATAAGCAGTTACTATAGGGCTGAAGTGAATCATGATATGCCACAGTTTGCTGGGTGAGATTTGTAACATGTAATAGGCTAAATGTTACAATATCATAACATTTTGATTGACTTTTCTCAAATCCGTGATAAAATATTAGTACATAGAAATGGAGGGATAATCATGAATGAATTATTAGGAAGCCGTATTAAGGCATTAAGAAGCGCGAATAATTTCACTCAGGAGCAGGTTGCTGATCAGATTGGCATCAGCAGACAGAAATATGCAAGAATTGAGAGTGGAACTAATAGTGTTACACTGGATATCCTTTCTAAAGTTGCAGAGGTTCTTGGTGTTACAGTAGGAGATATCACAAGAGTTCTTGATGAAACTCCTGTTGTTCAGTATAGAGCCGGAGAGGATAATGAGTCTTCTAAAAAGATATTCGATATGCTTGATTTGTTTTATGCGAATAAGCATATGTGTGCAAAACTTCAGCATAAAGATGCTTTTTAGGAGGTCAGTGAATGCAAGAGACGAGAAAACGTGAGATTCGTATAAAAGCTGATTCTTTCAGAGCAAATTGCAAGATTGGTAGATATGGAATTATTGATTTATTTAAAGAATGTGAAAGAATGGGCTATAAACTACTAAGGTATCCGCTTGGAGAAAATGCAGACCTTGGATTTATGACCAAGAGAGATAATGACATTGTTATTTTTACTAATAGCTGTAGTAGATTATCCAGAGAAATATTTACACTTGCTCATGAAATAGGACATGTGATCTTACATTTGAATGATGCAAGTTCTTTTATTGATGACAGTATAACGATTAATGGAAGAAGCACAGATGAAAAAGAGCAGGAAGCGAACTATTTTGCAGCTTGTTTGTTGATGCCTTCAGATGATATCCATCGATTTATCGATTTAGAGATTCAGAACTTTCATGA
>JAXJRI010000034.1:0-7082 GCA_036310685.1 Lachnospiraceae bacterium
AGTCCTTTCTTGGTACATGTTTTTTTGATCGGAATCATTATACCTCATTCGAAAGGAATTCTCTCTTTTTATTTTCTCTAACTGACTAATTCTTTACACTATGGAATAATCAGACTTCAAATCTTGCAAATAGGTTGATTTTCATCAATACATCAACAATGGAACGAATATAGACGTCCCTATTTGTTCCAAACCATAATGGTCTTACCCATCATCTTATTGATATCAAGTTCAAATGCATGTGTCATATCCTTGATGCTATGGACCTCTACCACAGCTCCGACGATATTGCTTAAGTAGCCGAGAATCTCAGGATGCTTCTTATAAAGCTCGACCGTCTCGATAAAATCTTCTCTTCCGCTTCGGCTGCTTCCGAAAAGATGAAGGCCCTTCTCAAGTACCATTCTGGTATTAATCGGAACTGGATACTCTGATACACCGAGCAGTGAGATGGTTCCCTCAGGATTAATCAGATCGATAATCTGATTGATAGCCTTCTGGGAAGCTTCACTTCCAACACACTCAATCGCATGGTCAATCTTCAGATCTTCTGGAACCTCCCATACCAGGAAAGTATCATCAGCAAAAGAGAATGTATTCAGCTTCTCTTTGTTGGTACCGAAAATGTAAAGCTTGGTATCTGGATACATATAGTGGAAGAAGATTGCTGTGATATATCCAAGGTTACCATCACCCCAGATACCTACAGCATCCTTTCTTGCATGTGAAAAACGCGCAAAACGGCGGAGTGCAGATACGGAAACGGTAACGATCTCAGTAAATGCTGCGACAGTTCTGTCGATATCCTGTGGCAGTCTGACCAGGCGGTCACGGCGCATGGCAACATTATCCTGCATAAATCCATCAAATCCGCTGGCACGGAACTTAGAACTTCTCAGATAGTTCTCCGCTACAATATCATCCTTCTCCACTGGGGTATTAGGAATCATAACAACCAGCTCACCTGGCTTGAACTCTCCCGTTCTGTCATATATGACATCTCCAATGCCCTCATGAATCAGAGCCATTGGAAGCTTCTTTGCTAAGATTTCTGCCGGGCGGCTTCCCTGATAATATCTCTGATCCGCATGGCAGATAGATAAATGTGTCGGTCTTACGATCACATCATCACTATTAAGATCGATATCATTAAAGGCAACCTCGAATCTTCTAGGTGCTACCAATCGATATACTGTATTTAACATATTAATTATCTCCCTTGATTAATGTCTCTGCAACTCGTAAATCATATGGATAAGTAATCTTGATGTTGAAGACCTCTCCCTGTACCAGATGAACATCTTCACCCTTCAGGACGCAGATCTTGCAGGCATCTGTTAAGATCTTTCTCTCATCATCTGTCAGACCTTCATAGAGCTCTCTTAATCTCTTAGCATGAAAAGACTGTGGTGTCTGTCCCTGATACATCTTAGAACGATCTGGGATATTGCTGATCACTACTCCGTCCTGGCTCTCAACAATAGTATCTGTTGCAGGAATTACAGTATCGCAGGCACCAAACTCCTCTGCATACTTGATGTTATCCTCAATAATTCTGCAAGTGATAAATGGTCTTACGGAATCATGTGTCACGATAATCGTGTCATCATCTACTCCATACTTCTCATCGATATAACGAATAGAATTCATGATTGTCTCATTACGAGTTCCTCCACCCTCGATGACTGCGATGTGATCTGGATTGTCAAAGTTCTTCTTTACCAGATTCTTGGTATGGTTGATCCACTGTGCTGGACACAGAACAATCAGCTGTTCAAACTTAGGATTCACATAAAATTTCTCAATTGTGTGAATAATAATTGGCTTTCCGCCAATCTCAAGATACTGTTTTGGTTTCTCTACATTTCCCATTCTGCTGCCGATTCCACCAGCTAAAATAACGCCAAAAACCATAATGTCCTCCTTTTATATAACCCCAATATTCTCTGGGGCAATCATATCGTAATGCTCTATCAACTGTCAAGTCTTGTGGGATTTCGATATTTTTGCAGAAACTGTTCTTCCATCAGCCATTTGCCTGTCTTGGTCTTGAATATTCGCTCATAAGCCGCTTTGGCTGCCTGCTGATCTACTCCATCCTCATATAGATTTACAAGGAAATCTGCCTCCACCAGGATCTGATAGTCGATGCCGTCAATCCTCTGATAGCTGTGATGATGTGCGATCAAGAATAAAGCTCTGTCCACAACGTCAGCACTGTAGCCGCATTCCCAGAGCATCGGTTCTGCAACCGCCGGGCCTTCCTGCTCCTGGTACTTTCCACTTGAGCTGCCGTACTTCTTCTCCGCATTGTGGATGCCGATATCATGAAGAATCGCCGCCGCATTGACTGTAATCTGCTGATCTTCTGAAAGATTCTCACCCTGCCCGATCAACTTCACGTACTCATATACTTTGAGGAAATGCTGTATCCTCTTTGGGTCACCACAATCATAATCGATGGCTCTCTTTATCAGAGTACCCTCGCGCTCAGGAATATCCTTCTGGTCTTCATGGACGATACATCTCTTTCCAATGCCAAATGTCTTTCTCACTGCCTCAACCATAACCTGCTTCGGTGCCATCTCTTCAGTCCAGAGAGCATAGGTAATGGTTGCCTGATTAATCAGCATCCCAAATCCATCGACCGTTGTCGCACCCCTTCCTGCAGCCTCCAGCAGAAAGTCTGTCTCAGCCGGATCAATGGTCACATCACATACTGTCATATCAGCTGTGATTGAGCTGTAATCAATGGCTGGTTTTCCATCTTTCTTATATAAATCTGGATTGAAACAGCTGACTACAACATCGGTATCTTCCGGAATGCCGACACCTGCCTGATAAGGTATGTACTTTGCCTCAGTCTTCGTGTGACTACTCACAAGGTCCGCCAACTCTTTGCCTTCTGATTGACCAATGATATGAATCCTGGCCGCACCAGAAAAAGCACATTCTGCAGCAATAGCTCTGCCAGGTCCGTAAGTGCCCAAAATGGTTACAACCTTTCCTGGCAGCATGATTCCCACTTCCATTAATGATGTCACAAAGCCATGACCATCGGTATTCTCACCAATCAGAATCCCGTCCTGATTCCTCACCGTATTGACCGCTCCGATAATTTTGGCAACAGGAGAAAGCTCATCAAGCAGGCTGGTCACATCTACCTGATGCTGGCCAGTCAGACTAAACCCCTTCATGTCAAAAAGACGTGCCATCTCAATCGCTTTTGGAAGATTCTCTTTCTTAACTTCCACTGTGATGTATTGATAGGGAAGGTCTTGATACTGATATGCCGCCTGCATCATCACGCCTGTCGGATTCTGATCTATCGGATCCCCAAACAGTCCTGTCAGGTTATCATGATAGTCCCTCTTCATAAATGGTCTCTCCTTTCAAAATTTCAGACATTTTATTATACCACCAATACCAATATAACAAAAGGACAACATAATGAACGCACTGCCGGTTTATTTTGCATGCTAAGGTAAAAGAAGAGACCACCGAAGTGATCTCTTTAAGTATTTGCAAAATACACAGCTTTGCGAATAATAATGTATAATCCATTTCGATAGCTGGATTCCCATCTTGCCATATTTGCGCTCTGCTCCCTCTTTGATAATCAATCGAGGGAGTAGAAGGCGCAATGCAAAGTCTAGGCAGAGATGGGAACCAGTGAGAAATGGATGATAGCTATCTATTATTTGGCTACAATATTCACGATCTTTCCAGGCACGTAAATCTCTTTGCGGATGGTTCCTGTCAGCTTGCTTCCTAATGCTTCCTTAGCCTGTGCAAGCACATCGTCTTTTGCAGCATCTGCACTGATTGTGATGACGGCCTTTGTCTTTCCATTGATCTGAACTGGAATCTCAACTTCGTCATCCTTCATAGCTTCCTCGTCATACTCAGGCCATCTTGCTTCTTTGAAGATAGACTCTGTATGACCGAACTGCTGCCATAACTCTTCAGATACATGAGGAGCAAATGGTGCAAGTAAGATGAAGAATGTCTCTAAAGTCTCTTTATCAACTCCACCCTTCTTTGAAAGTGCAATGAGCTTATTGTTATGCTCCATGAATGCGCTGATTGCAGTATTTAAGCTGAAAGACTCAAGACGGCTTGTTACATCATAAATCAGTCTATGACGCTCTTTGATAAGCTCAGGAGTTGCTTTCACGCCTTTATCTTTGTTCTCCATTGCCATCTTCCAGAAACGATTGATGAAACGGTATACTCCATCAATTCCTCTGTCATCCCACTCAGCATCTAATTCTGGTGGTCCTACGAAAAGCTCATAGAGACGTAAGGAATCACAACCGTAATCTCTTACCAGATCATCTGGGGAGACAACGTTACCCTTAGACTTACTCATCTTGATACCATTCTTACCAGTAATCATACCCTGGTTGAATAACTTATGGAATGGCTCATCAAAGTCGATTACACCAATGTCATATAAGAACTTGGTGTAGAATCTGGAATATAAGAGGTGAAGAACGGCATGCTCTACACCACCGATGTACATATCTACTGGAAGATACTTATCTGCCTTCTCTGTGCTGACAAGCTCTTTGTCATTCTTATTATCTACATATCTTAAGAAATACCAAGAAGATCCAGCCCACTGAGGCATAGTGTTTGTCTCACGTTTTGCAGGACCTCCACAGCATGGACATGTCGTGTTAACCCAGCTGTCGATAGCTGCCAGTGGAGATTCTCCGGTTCCGGTTGGCTCATACTTCTCAACATCTGGAAGTAATACTGGAAGCTGATCTTCTGGAACAGGTACCTCACCACACTTCGGACAATGAACGATAGGGATTGGCTCACCCCAATAACGCTGACGGCTAAATACCCAGTCACGAAGTTTATAGTTGACTGTCTTCTTACCGAATCCTTTCTCCTCAATCATCTTAGGAGCTTCTTTTTTAAGAACAGCGGACTCCATACCATTCCAGTCACCAGAGTTGATCATAGTTCCTTCAGCCTCTGTATAAGCTTCTGTCATATTCTCAATCTCTTTGCCATCTTTTGCGATAACCTGGATGATTGGAAGATCGAACTTCTTAGCGAACTCAAAGTCACGGTCATCATGAGCAGGTACGCACATGATAGCTCCAGTACCATAATCAGCCAATACATAATCTGACAGCCAGATTGGAAGCTTGTTGCCATTTAAAGGATTGATTGCATAAGATCCAGTGAAGACACCAGTCTTCTCTTTGCTCTGCATACGGTCGATGTTAGACTTGTTAGAAGCATCTAAGATATACTTCTCAACAGCCTCTCTTGTCTCGTCTGTAGCAAGCTCTTTCGCAAGCTTGTGCTCTGGAGCTAATACCATAAAGGTTGCTCCGTGGAGGGTATCTGGACGGGTAGTATAGACTGTGATCTCATCATCTCTTCCATCAACCTTGAAATTAACCTCAGCACCATAAGATCTTCCGATCCAGTCTGTCTGCATCTTCTTAACCTTCTCAGGCCAGTCAAGTTTGTCAAGGTCCTCTAAGAGACGATCTGCATACTTCGTGATACGAAGCATCCACTGCTTTAAGTTCTTCTTTGTTACAGGAGTACCGCATCTCTCACAGCATCCGTTAACAACTTCCTCATTGGCAAGTCCTGTCTTACAGGAAGGGCACCAGTTGATAGGCATCTCTTTCTCATATGCGAGGCCAGCCTTAAACATCTTAACGAAGATCCACTGAGTCCATTTATAGAACTTAGGATCTGTTGTATTAACCTCTAAATCCCAGTCATAGATTGCTGCGATCTCCTGAATCTGGCGCTTAATATTCTTGATATTAGCGGCAGTTGTAATCTTAGGATGTGTTCCCATCTTGATCGCGTAGTTCTCAGCTGGAAGTCCGAATGCATCCCAGCCCATTGGATGAATAACATAATATCCATGAAGCAGTTTGTAACGGCTCCATACATCACTGATAACATATCCTCTCCAATGTCCTACATGAAGTCCACTTCCTGATGGATATGGGAACATATCAAGACAATAATATTTTGGTTTCTTTCCATCGTTCACATTCACTGGGTTCTCATCCCAGATCTTGCGCCATTTCTTCTCGATGGCTCTATGGTTAAAAGATGTAGCCATAATTTAAATCCTCCTATGTGTTACTTATGCCAATGATATCTTAACGCACAATAAAAGAGCAAGTCTTTTTTGCGGTAAGTAGCGTATTTGGGTCTTGGACCTTAATTTTAACTCGGTAGGTGCCTGCCTTGCTGGTATCTACCTTGCCCTTGATCACTGTGTGATCTAGAAGTTCCTGCTGGCTGCTGAATTTTGACTTCAGGGAGATCGCACTCTTCACATCAAGAGGTGTTCCAACCGGAATCCCCTTTCGATAAGATGCTTTAACCTTCACCTTCGGGCGATAAGGATTGCTTCGATTCGGATCTGTCGGATCCCATCCTGTCCTTCTGCTTCCGCTAATCTTCAGCTTCTTTCTCGTCGGTTTTACCATCCTTCTGGAATCATTAATCACAACCTTCGTTCCGATCGGACAGTTATCGTAGATCCATTTGACATCCACAACTGCCATTCGGATGCAGCCCATCGAATCCTGCTTTCCAAGTCTATTATAATCTCTTGTGTCAACCTTACTAGCCCTGCGGCTTTTGTATGGTACAGAATGGAACAGATATGGGCCTTGAATTCTAGTTGCATACTGTCCGTAGACACCTCCAAAAAGTGCGCGCCAGCGATACTTCGCCTTAGTGCGGTAAGTCCCCTTGATGGTACCATAATGCTTTCCAGTGGAACAGTACATCGACCGAACCAGCTTACTTCCACGGTTATTCACGACATTGACGATATTTGTCTTTCGATTTACATAGATTGTGTAACTACTCCTTGCGGAAGCATGAATGCCTGTCTGCCATAGCATACCTGCAGATAAGGCTGCCGTTCCCAAAAGAGCAAGATACTTTCCATACTTCATTCGTCTTCTCTCCCGTCTAATTATAGCCAATTTGCGTGCAAACCTATCTTTTATCATATCATTTTTCAACAGAATGTAAAGTATTGATAGTGTAAAAGTAATGTCAGTTGGGAAAAGAGA
>JAXJRI010000035.1:0-8690 GCA_036310685.1 Lachnospiraceae bacterium
AGCAACTCTAAGTCTTGATTCCTGTTGGATCATAACTCTATTCTCCTTCCGTGATATTATTTAGCTCTCTCGATCACTTCGACAACTCTCCATCTCTTGTCTTTGGATAAAGGTCTTGTCTCCATAACTCTGACTCTATCACCAACTTTGCACTGATTCTCTTCATCATGTGCTTTTAATTTATATGTTCTTTTTACGATCTTGCCGTATAAAGGATGCTTAACATTGTCAGTAACGCTGACAACGATAGTCTTATCCATCTTATCGCTTGTAACGAGACCTACAAGAGTTTTTCTAAGGTTTCTTTCCATTATTAGTTCCTCCTTCCCGATTACTCAGCGCTCTTAGTTTCAGCCATAACTACCTGAATTCTGGCAATGTTTCTTCTAACTTCCTTAATTCTGCTGGTGTTATCTAACTGATTTGTTGCGTTCTGGAATCTTAAGTTGAATAATTCCTTCTTAGCAGCTACTAATTCGTCATTAAGTTCTGCGATGGATTTTGCTCTTAAATCTTCTACATACTTAGTTGTTTTCACTGTTATCACCGCCTTCTAAGTCTGCGCGAGAAACAATCTTGCACTTTACAGGTAATTTATGCATTGCAAGACGTAATGCTTCTTTTGCTACATCTTCAGGTACACCAGCAACTTCGAACATTACACGACCTGGTTTTACTACTGCTACCCAATACTCAAGTGTACCTTTTCCGGAACCCATACGAGTTTCAGCAGGTTTTGCTGTGACAGGCTTATCAGGGAAAATCTTGATCCAAACCTTACCACCACGCTTCATGAAACGTGTTAAAGCGACACGGGCTGCCTCGATCTGATTGGACTTAATCCAAGCAGGCTCAACTGCAACTAAACCATAATCACCGTATGTTACTTTATTACCTCTCATCGCCTTACCAGCCATGGAACCACGGAACTGTTTACGACGTTTAACTCTCTTTGGCATTAACATTATTTATCGCTCCCTTCCTTAGTTCCCTTAGTAGGAAGTACTTCACCATTATAGATCCAAACCTTGACACCAACTTTACCGTAAGTTGTGTTAGCCTCAGCAAAGCCGTAATCGATGTCAGCTCTCAGTGTCTGCAGAGGAATTGTTCCCTCGCTGTAGAACTCTGTACGAGCCATATCTGCTCCACCAAGACGTCCTGAGCAGGAAGTCTTAATTCCAAGAGCACCATTTCTCATAGTTCTCTGCATGCAGCTCTTCATAGCACGACGGAAGGAGATACGATTCTCAAGCTGGCTTGCGATGTTCTCAGCTACTAACTGAGCATCCTTGTCAACATCGAATCTCTTAACTTCCTGGATGTCGATCATGAGCTTCTTATCAGTAATCTTCTGAAGCTCAGCTTTTAATTTATCAATGTTAGATCCGCCACGTCCGATAACAATACCTGGGCGAGCTGTGTGGATGATAATCTTAACTCTGTTAGATGCTCTCTCAATCTCGATTCTGGAGATTCCGGCACCGTATAACTTGTTTTTGATATATTTTCTAAGTTTATCGTCTTCAATAAGATTGTCAGAGAAGTCTTTCTCTGCATACCATCTGGAGTCCCAGTCTTTGATGACTCCGACTCTTAAACCATGAGGATTAACCTTCTGTCCCATTGTAAACCTCCTTACCTTTCATCCAGAACAACGGTGATATGGCACTGTCTCTTCTCGATACGATATGCTCTACCCTGTGCTCTAGGTTTGATACGCTTCATTGTAGGTCCCTTGTTTGCATAGCACTCTGCTACGTAAAGGTTCTTTCTGTCCATGCCGTTGTTGTTCTCTGCGTTAGCAACAGCAGACTTAAGTAACTTTCCGATAATCTCGGATGCGTATCTTGGGTTATATTCTAATATTGCTAAGGCTGTGTCTACATCTTTGCCACGAATAGCATCTAATACGAAGCAAGCCTTAGTTACAGAACATCTTGCGTAAGAAAGTTTCGCTGATGGTCTGGTATCTTTATTTGCGTTTCTCTCTCTCTTGATCTGGGATCTATGTCCTCTAGCCATGGATGAACCCTCCTTTCAGGTTATTAGCCTAACTTACTTGTCTTCTCGTCTTTGTTATGTCCTCTGTAAGTTCTTGTTGCTACGAACTCACCAAGCTTATGTCCTACCATATCCTCTGTAACGTATACTGGGACATGTCTTCTGCCGTCATGTACAGCAAATGTATGACCTACGAAAGATGGGAAGATTGTGGAGCGACGTGACCATGTCTTGATGACACTCTTATCGCCGGACTTATTCATCGCATCAACTTTATTTAATAAACTTTTATCAGCAAATGGTCCTTTTTTAAGTGAACGAGCCATAGTTACCTCCTTAATTACTGAATACCTTTACCGTTTCTTCTACGAACGATCATCTTGTTAGACTGCTTCTTTAACTTTCTGGTCTTTAAACCAAGAGCAGGCTTGCCCCAAGGAGTGGATGGTCCTGGACGTCCGACTGGAGCCTTACCTTCTCCACCACCATGTGGATGGTCGTTAGGGTTCATAACAGAACCACGAACTGTTGGGCGGATACCCATGTGACGTTTACGTCCTGCCTTACCAATGTTGATCAGGGAATGCTCTCCATTACCTACAACACCGATTGTTGCACGGCAGTTAAGTGGAACTAATCTCATCTCACCAGAAGGAAGACGAAGTGTAGCGTACTTACCTTCTTTAGCCATGAGCTGTGCAGAGTTACCAGCGGAACGAACTAACTGTCCGCCTTTACCTGCGTAAAGCTCGATGTTATGAATGTTGGTACCAACTGGGATGTTTGTGAGTGGTAAGCAGTTACCTACACGAGCCTCAGCGTTTGCACCGTTCATAACTGTATCTCCAACCTTTAATCCTGCAGGTGCAAGAATATAAGACTTAATGCCATCTGCATATACGATTAAAGCGATGTTAGCTGTTCTGTTTGGATCGTACTCGATAGCTACTACCTTAGCAGCAATGTCGTCCTTCGTTCTCTTGAAGTCGATCATTCTGTACTTTCTTCTGACTCCGCCTCCGCGATGTCTTACTGTGATTTTACCCTGGTTGTTACGTCCAGAGTTCTTTTTCAGAGAATATGTTAATGATTTCTCAGGAGTTGTCTTTGTGATCTCCTCGAAATCGTGTCCTGTCATATGTCTTCTGGAAGGTGTATATGGGTTATAAGTTTTGATTCCCATTACTGTCTCTCCTTTCAATATTTGTCATCACGCTTGTATGCGTATAGATCAATCTGCGCTTTCTATATCTTACAGACCCTCGAAGATCTGGATGTCTGCGCTGTCTTCTGCTAACTTAACAATGGCTTTCTTCTTCGCTGCTGTCTTTCCAATGATGTAGCCCTGTCTCTTATCTTTACCATTGAGGTTCATAGTGTTGACTTTCTCAACCTTTGTTCCCTCGAACATCTTCTCAACAGCTTCTTTGATCTGAGACTTGTTAGCAAGTGGGTTAACTAAGAATGTATACTTCTTCTCAGCCATAGCTGCCATACTCTTCTCGGTAACAACTGGCTTTAAGATAACGTCATAATATTTTAAATCTGCCATTATGCATATACCTCCTCGATCGCTGCAACTGCATCCTTTGTGATGACCATAGTGTCATACTTGAGGATATCGTATACGTTGATGCTAGCTGCATCTGAAGTCATGACCTTAGGTAAGTTACTTGCGGACTTAACTACGACTTCGTCTTTGTCTTTTGTTACGATTAAAGCTTTCTCTACTTTGAGGTTATCAAGAACAGCCTTAACTGCCTTTGTGCTGAAGTTCTCAACCTTAAGCTCGTCAAGAACGAAGAACTTCTGCTCGTTAACACGGGATGTAAGTACAGACTTAAGAGCTGCAGCTTTCTCCTTCTTATTAACCTTTACTGAATAATCTCTTGGAACTGGAGCGAATACCATTCCGCCGCCTGTCCACTGTGGAGCACGAATGGATCCCTGTCTTGCATGACCGGTTCCTTTCTGTCTCCAAGGCTTTCTTCCGCCGCCACGAACTTCAGAACGTGTCTTAGCTTTCTGTGTTCCCTGGCGTTTATTTGCAAGCTGTGCTACAACAGCCTGATGTACTAAATGCTCATTAACTTCTACTGCAAAGATAGAATCGCTTAATTCGACTGTTCCTACCTGAGCACCTTCCATATTATAAACAGATACTGATGCCATCTGTAAGTTCCTCCTTCCTTAAGCGACTACGCTTTCACTGTTGTCTTCAATGCTACTAAAGACTTCTTAGGTCCTGGTACGGAACCCTTAACTAAAATAACATTGTTCTCTGAATCTATTCTAACGACTTCAAGATTCTGGATTGTAACCTGTACATGTCCCATATGTCCAGCCATCTTCTTACCCTTTGCAACCTTAGAAGGATCAGATGCCATACCATTGGAACCCTGATGACGATGGTACTTAGAACCATGTGTCTTAGGACCTGTATGCTGGCCATGTCTCTTGATAGCGCCCTGATATCCTTTACCTTTAGAGATTGCTGTCACATCGATCTTATCTCCAGCCTCAAATACATCAGCCTTGATCTCCTGACCTAATGTGTAGTTCTCTGCGTCGTCAAGCTTGAACTCTTTTACAAATCTCTTTGTTGTTGTTCCAGCCTTCTCAAAATGCTTTCTCATTGGCTGTGTGGATAACTTATCTCTCATATCCATAAAGCCCATCTGAACGGCACTGTAACCGTCGTTCTCTACAGTTTTAACCTGTGTAACCACACAAGGTCCAGCCTGTAATACTGTAACCGGGATTAATTCACCATCTTCTGCGAAGATCTGAGTCATGCCGATTTTTGTTGCTAAAATAGCTTTCTTCATTGTTCTTCCTCCTAGTTTTTCTACAGCGGATCGCCTCGATAATTCGAAGTGATCATTCTAGTCTACAGCGGATTACTTAAGGCATCCTAAGCAATCATACTAGCCATAGGACTTTTATTATTTGGTCTTCATCTTGATATCGATGTAGACACCTGCTGGCATTTCTAATCTTGACAGAGCATCAACAGTCTTCTGTGTAGGTGTGATGATGTCGATGAGTCTCTTGTGAGTTCTCTGCTCGAACTGCTCTCTGGAATCTTTGTACTTATGTACAGCTCTAAGAATAGTAACTACCTCTTTCTTAGTAGGCATCGGAACAGGTCCGCTCACCTTAGATCCAGTTTTCTTTACAGTTTCAATGATACTCTTTGCGGATGCATCGATTAACTGATGATCATACGCCTTTAAAGTAATTCTCATAATTTGACTTGCCATAAAAAAAGTCGCCTCCTTTTCGCACTTTTGAATTAGTACGACAAGCGGTGACTGTACACTCCTCCGTGTGTATCCATACCTTTAATTAGATGCACACTGCGTCTCTACGCGTTCATGTAGATTGTAATGTTAGTACAGTGACTTGTCGTCAGTTTCTTGACTTGACATTCGCTCCACGGAAAACCCACGAGATCTTTTGATCAGGTAGCAACCTCACGCTTCTCAGCTATCATGTCACACAACATTTAGTATTATACATGAATTTATGTAAAATGCAAGTGTTTTTTATGTTTTTGTTTGTTTTGTCGGGGTTTCTCCTTACTTTTGCAGGTTGATTAGTCATTTTCTCACCATTATTGCACGTGGCAGCCGCTCACGGCCCACTTTGTGGACCTGCGCTTGGCGGAACGCTGCCACTTTGCAAAATGGCTGTCGAAAATGGCATTCAGATTACTCAGTAAGGAAGAAACCTATTATTATCTAGATAGGAAGAAATGCTGCTGCGCTGCTGCCTTCCTATTCCAGGGCCTGCTGGATGATTGGCCAGAGGCGTTTGGTCAGGATTCCTGAGAGGATTCCGACAACGACACCTGCTCCTAAGCCAGATACGATCAGGATCGGCAGGTAGTAGACCAGGGCGGAGGTCTCTAAGACAAAAACTGCCACGATGATCTGCCCAATGTTGTGGCAGACACCTCCGGCAACGCTGACACCGATTGGTGAGAACTTCTTGGTTCTCTTTAAGATGACCATGCAGGTCATGGAGAGAGCTGCTCCCGCTGCGGAATACACCATAGCGAATGCATTCCCAAAGAGTATGGCTGACAGGATGATTCGCAGTGTGGTTACTAAGATTGCCGGTCCTGGACCAATCGTATAAAGAATCAACATGGTGACAATGTTGGCAAGTCCAAGCTTGACGCCTGGCACTCCGACATTAACCGGTATCATCATCTCAATATATCCCGCTACCAGGGCAATTGCCAAAAACATACCATACATGGCAACCTGCTTGGCAGACATTCTCGACCATCGTTTTCTTTCTCTCATCAGCTATCCTCCTCTCTTTCTTCAATAATACAAATTTGAATACTGGCTTTCTTCTACTGTAAGGACTTGGTTTCTTCTATAATTAATGCATTTATAATGCAAGGGACTAAAGTGTCAAAGCTGTCAACATAGCTATATTCATCTTAGTGTTCACTCTATCGCCCATTTTATAATGAAGGAAATGTCTTACTTTTCCCATCTTCCACTGGCACCGCACGGAAGTACTAAGCCGTTAGTAGATACTGGAAGTCCTACCTCATCGGCATCTACATGTCCTCCATGCTTTGGAACGATGGCAGATCCTAACATATAGGAAAGAACAGCCGGCTGAAGTCCTGTGGTATAGGAATTGATCAGAAAGAATAATGGATCGTCTGACAGAAGCTTCTCACAAAGCTTAACTAATGGATAAATCTTCTCCTCAATCTTCCAGATCTCACCCTTTGGCCCTCTTCCGTAGGAAGGTGGGTCCATGATGATACCGTCATAGTGATGGCCTCTTCGAATCTCGCGCTCTACGAATTTCACACAGTCATCCACTAACCAGCGGATTGGAGCATCCTTAAGACCTGAACTATGAGCATTTTCTTTTGCCCAATTGACCATACCTTTAGAAGCATCTACATGAACAACAGAAGCTCCTGCAGAGGCAGCTGCAATCGTAGCTCCTCCGGTGTAGGCAAAGAGATTTAGGACACTCACCTTTCTGCCATCTCCAACCGCCTTGCGAATCTTGCCAGAGAACCAATCCCAATTGACTGCCTGCTCAGGGAAGACACCCGTATGTTTAAAACTGAAAGGCTTCAGATGGAATGTCAGATCTCCATAATGAATCTGCCACTGCTCTGGCAGATCAAAAAACTCCCACTGACCGCCACCCTTCTTGCTGCGGTGATAGTGAGCATTCAGCTTTCTCCATCGTGGATCTTTCTTTGGAGTATCCCAGATAACCTGAGGATCCGGGCGAAGAAGGACATACTTGCCCCAACGCTCTAACTTCTCACCCTCGCTGCAATCAATCACTTCATAATCTTTCCATTTATCTGCTAAAAACATCTCTACTTCACTTTCTAATCAACAATCTACTCGTAGCACTGCCATTTTCTTAAAATTCCAACACCGATCGCATATGGACCAGTATGGCAGGCAATGGTTGCCCCAATCTGGATCAGTGGAACAGTCACATCTGGAGCCAGCTCATGAATGACATCCTTGGCTTTCTCGAAGAACTGATGCCCTTCCTTCTCATCATAGCCAAAGCCAACCGCATAAGTATACTCCTTCGGATTCTCTCCAGTCTTCTTAAAATATTCCTTCAAGAGGTCTAATGTCTTCTGAACCGTCTTCTTTCGGCTTCGACCGATGCCAGAAGACTCGATGACACCCTTCTCCAGAGTAATCAGTGGTTTTAAAGACAGGGCAGATGCTGCCACTCCGGCAAGCTTGCCGATTCTTCCGCCATGCTTTAAGTAGCTGGTATCTCCAATGGTAAAGAAGATATGGTTGGTCTCCTTCATATCCTCTAAGATCTGTACACACTGGTCAAACTCGATTCCCTCGTTGCGCATCTTAGCAGCCTCAAGGACAAAAAGTGCCTGGGTTACTGTCGCACACTCTGAATTAATGACCGCAATCTTAGCGTCTGGATAATCTTCCAAGACAATATCCCTGGCATTGCAGGCACTGCCATAAGATCCACTCAGCGCTGGAGTGAAACAGATACAGATCAAAGGAATCTCCTTCTCCACGTACTCTAAGAAGACATCAATATAATTCTGTACTGATGGGAGTGAGGTCTTCGGATAGACATCCGGATTCTTCACCATGCGCTCATAAACCTCACGGATTCCGATATCCACTAACTCACGATGATAATTCTCACCATCAAAAGAAATATAAAACGGGATGACACGGATCTTATACTTCTCTGCTGTGTCCCTTGTCAAATCACAGCAGCCGTCGCTGATAATAGCATATTTCACTTCAGTATCCTCCTGTAAAAAGTCCGTTAAACAAATGTATTGTTCTTTATAATAATATTAACACAAAACAAAGTCAACGAGGAAAAAAAGTACCATGAAGGACTAATCCAACATGGTACATGTCTCAAATCCACTGTAAACTATTCTTTATCTGTCGTCTGGGAGATGATATATCTAGGCCGTCCCTTCACCTCTTCATAAATTTTAGAGATATAGTATCCGATAATTCCCAAACTCATCATAATGATACTGCTTGTAAAGCACTGAAAGATAATCACTGTCGTAAACCCTCTGGCAGCATTACCGGAAATCTTCATATATAAAGTCTCAATGGTAAGAATCAGGGCAATAACAAGCATAACCACTCCCAAGATGGTGACCACCTGCATTG
>JAXJRI010000036.1:0-3763 GCA_036310685.1 Lachnospiraceae bacterium
AAATCCATGTCAGAAATCAATGTCACAGAACATAACAAAGCTTAGCGAAAATCACAAGGGGCTGCTGCATTAATGCAGCAGCCCCTTGTGATTTTCGCTAAGCTTTGTTATGTTCTGTGACATTGATTTCTGACATGGATTTCCACGCAAGAATCTTCTCCTTTGAGCAGAAGATGCGCTTATTTCCGTAGGATACTTCAAAGTTCCCACGTCGACTGTTGTAGAGACCTACCTGCCAGTTAGTCTGGCCGTCTTTACCCTTCCAGAGATAGAGGCAGCGGGCTCCACCGTTCGGATAGCCGTCTTTATCTGGTATCATAAAATCATTGATCTGAATCTGATAGGGAAGCGTCGCAGTCTCTTCTTCCTTCTTACGGAAGAGACTTCCCAGCTTCTGATACCAAGGCTGATTTAACTGCTGCTCTAGATGTTCAATCCTCTGGTCCGCGTTCTCTAAGGCAGAATTGACTTTTTTGAGTTTTAGGTCGGTCTTCTTTAACGCGGCATCTTTCTGTTTTAATTTTTGATCCACATTTTTTAACCTGGAGTCGGTCTTTTTCAAGGCAGAATCTGCTTTCTGAAGCTTGGAATCGGTCTTTTTTAATTTAGAATCTGCCTGTTTTAATTTGGAATTCGCATCAACCAGGCGCTCTCCAGTCTTCTTTAAGGCATGCTTCAATGCTTCCGGATCATTGGAAGTAAAGGACGTCCCCTCCTTCTGGGGACTGGAATCGACATCGACATGAGCCATGGTCCAGTGGTAATTCTCGATGTAGTGGATGGCTGCCTGGAAAGTTGTCTGGTCCATCCATCCGTTCTGGACATGATAGCCGCCGTCAAATTCACGCTTCCCATCCTCAATCGTGTAATTATTGTGGAAGAGACAGACATCAGAGGCTGCAGGGTCGTCTGGGGACTTATGCAGTTTCTGAATGATCCAGGAGTCTTCCAGGTAGGAGATGTTGAGTCTTCCCGGGGAGACGGTAGTCTTCATCCGACACTCTACGTATATGTGATAGAGCTGACTCTCATCTACGTTCATGTCCTGGTAAAGATCGGCGTAGCGCTGATAGTTGATAAAGTCATAAGCACCATTGCGGATGTAGGCTTTTTTCGCACATTCAGGACATTGCCTGATGTGAGCTGGATAATTCTTGGTGTATCGCAGATTACGGTCGGTGATCTTTGCTGCAAGAGGACAGGATCTGTCATGGACGATATTCTCCCTTGGGTCAAAGATAAACTTGATCTCGGGATCATCGAGGATTGCCTGTCGCTTTTCTGATATCTGCTTCGCTTCAGAATTAACCTTAAAAGAAGTACCCTTCTTATGCTTGTTCTCAGGACCCGCCTTGTAAGAAGTGCCTTTCTTATTTTTAGCCTTTGGATTAGTTTTGCTAAAAGAGTTCTTCTTATGTTTTGACTCTGGATTCGTCTGGTCAGAAGCGTTCCTCTTATGAGAAACGGAATTCTTGTGATGCGTATCCTTATTGTGGTTCTTCTTATGGCCTTCCTGGCCTTTGCCGGTATGTTTTTTCTTCGCCGGCTTGTGCTGGCTCTTCTTTGAAAAACTGCCAGCTGCTTTTTTATGGTTCGTTCGTTCTTGTTCTTTCTTCTCTCTGTTGTCTTTTTTCATATTCTTCTCGTCTTCACATTCTTTTATCTGGTCATCATTGATTTAGGTAAAGTAAGAAGATCTCCTGTAATAGGAAATGACATGGGAGAAATCACAGATTAGAAAAACAAATGCATAAGCCTAGATATTATAGCACAGTTGGTCCAAATTGGTAACAGGAAAGCAACACATTTCCATGGTTTTGTGCTATAGTGTAATGGATTCGATAGTATAAGTGATATCTTATATATCCTTCTATCTGAGAGGAGTAATCGTAATGCACAATCTGATTTTTAGTCTTAATGCGACAATGCCAGTCTTTCTGATGATGCTTCTGGGGCTCTTTTTCCATAAGATTGGCTGGGTCAGTGATGAGTTTGCCTCGAATATGAATACTTTCGTTTTCCGGGTCTCTCTTCCCGTTCTCCTGTTTAGCCAGTTGTCTTCGGTTGATTTCGCTGATGTCTGGGATATGAAGTTTGTCATCTTCTGTTTTATGGCAACTCTGCTCAGTATTGCCATCGCCTTTTTTATTGCACATTTTTTAAAAGATGGATCTCTTAAGGGAGAGATGGTTCAGGCCTCTTATCGAAGCTCTGCCGCTCTTTTGGGAATCGCCTATATTCAGAATATTTACGGCAAGGCAACGATGGCATCTCTGATGATCATCGGAGCAGTGCCGCTCTATAACATTATGGCAGTCGTGGTTCTCACGATCACGGCGCCGGGTAATAGCAGTCTTGATAAGACAGTCATGAAGAAGACCCTGAAAGGGGTGATCACCAATCCGATTATCATTGGAATTATCATCGGTTTTGTCTGGTCCCTTCTTCGAATCCCAATTCCAGTCATCCTGAAAAAGACGGTCGATAATATCGGTTCGACTTCCACACCGCTTGGTTTAATGGCTATGGGAGCCTCTTTTGATATCAAGAAAGCCTTTGGCAAGGCAAAGCCGGCTCTGTTTGCGGCCTTTATGAAATTGATCGGATGGGCAGCGATCTTTCTGCCGATTGCAGTTGCCATGGGATTCCGCAAGGAGAAACTGATTGCGATTCTGATCATGTTAGGCTCGGCAACTACGGTAAGTTCTTATGTAATGGCAAGAAATATGCATCATGAGGGGATACTCACGAGCTCTGTCGTTATGCTCACGACGATGCTCTGTGCCTTTACACTGACTTTCTGGATTTTCGTGCTGAAGTCTTTGGGATTACTATAAGTTACATGAATGCCCTTAAGGAGGAAGAGGGCAGGAGGAAATATGAAAAAATCGATGGAGTTATTTCTTACCTTTTTTAAGATAGGGCTTTTTACCTTTGGTGGTGGATATGCCATGATACCGTTAATTGAAGAACAGGTGGTGAAGAATAAACATTGGATGAGAAGGGAGGATCTCTTAGATGTCACAGCAATCGCTGAGTCTACTCCAGGGCCGATTGCCATTAATGCGGCTACCTTTGTCGGGAGTAAGGTGGCGGGGTTCTCAGGAGCACTTGCTGCGACTTTTGGTGTGGTCATACCTTCTTTTGGTATCATCTATGTCATCTCCTTTGTCCTAAAGCAATTCTCGCATTTAAAGGTCGTGCAGTACGCTTTCGCAGGGATTCGAGCCGGGGTGCTGGCTCTCATCATTCTGGCACTGGTCTCTATGTTCCGTGCCTGTCCTAAAAAAGCGATGGACTATCTGATTATGGCTTTCGCGCTTCTTGGGATTGCGGTATTCCGTATGAATGCGATCTATGTGATTCTACTCTGTGCGCTGATCGGTGTGATCACTTATCGGAAGGTGCGTGAGTAGGGTATGGTATTGTGGAATCTTTTTTTGGTCTTTTTTAAAGTAGGACTTTTTACCTTTGGAGGCGGCTATGCCATGATTCCTCTGATCTCCCAGCAGGTGGTTGCTCACGGCTGGATGGACGGACAGGACCTGGTCAATTTTATTGCCGTCTCAGAATCGACGCCAGGACCTTTTGCGGTCAATATTGCAACATATGTCGGGACCCAAGCAGCAGGCTTTCCCGGTGCTGTCTGCGCTACGCTGGGGGTGGTGCTGCCGTCATTTCTGATTATCCTGCTGATTGCCAAAGGATATGAGAAGTTCGAGAAGTCTAAGATTGTTGCTGGAATGATGAGTGGACTGAGGCC
>JAXJRI010000037.1:0-6823 GCA_036310685.1 Lachnospiraceae bacterium
ACGATGTTTTTCTCTTTCTCATTCAGCTGTCGAATGCCTGTTAAGATCTCCTGAAGTGTCAGCATATCCAAACCCTCCTAATAGTTTCATGATATCACAGAATAGGGAAATATTCAATATAAATAAAATACACAGCTATTGACATAAAGTGGGCTATTGTCTATATTGGTAAGAGTTGCGTTTTTTTGGCTTGTAATTTGAGGTGTTATAGTATGAAAGAAAATACAACGGAAAGAATGGGGAAGGCGCCAATTGGTCGATTGATTATCTCGATGTCGCTGCCGATGGCTTTGTCGATGTTGGTGAATTCTCTTTATAATATCATCGATAGTTTTTTTGTTGCTAAGATTTGTGAGGATGCCATGACAGCCCTCTCGCTGGTTTTTCCGCTGCAGAATATTGTAAATTCGGTGGCAGTCGGTTTCTCGATTGGAATGAATGCGACGGTTGCTTTCCATCTCGGGGCGAGGGAGCCGGATAAAGCAGACGATGCTGCCTCACTCTCACTTATCCTGAGTGCCGTGCATGGTATTCTACTTACCATTATTTTGCTGCTTGCGATTCCGCATTTCTTAAGAATGTATACTTCTGATAAAGAGGTCCTTAAGATGGGACTTCAGTATTCACACATTGTGTTCCTCTATGCGATTGTGAATACAGTCATGGTCTTCTATGAGAAGCTTTTCCAGTCAGTTGGTCGGATGAAGACGACTATGATTGGAATGTCAGTGGGATGTATTACCAATATCATCCTGGATCCGTTGATGATTTTTGGTATCGGACCTTTCCCTGCTATGGGTGTGAAGGGAGCAGCTATTGCGACAGCGTTCGGAATGACAACAACACTTGTCATATATCTTTTTGCTTATTATAGGAGTGATCTTCCCGTGCGTATCAGTTTTAAGGCCATGCATTGGGATGGGAGATTGATTAGGAAATTATATATGATTGGAATTCCTGCCACACTGAACATGGCACTTCCTTCTATATTAATCTCTGCACTCAATGGTATTCTCGCAGCATTTTCTGGCGTCTATGTTTTTGTACTGGGAGTCTACTACAAGCTTCAAAACTTCCTATATCTGACGGTGAATGGTATTGTTCAGGGTATCAGACCGCTGATCTCCTTTAACTATGGAGCAGGAGATTTCAAGCGAGTTCATAAGATTTATCGGGTTTCTGTCTTATTCTCTGTGGCGATAATGGCTTTTGGAATGGCGCTCTGTCTGCTTGTTCCAGATGCGATATTCCATCTCTTTACACAGAATAAAGAGACGGTAGAAATCGGTGCAGCTGCCCTTAAGATTGTCAGCTTCGGTTTTGTGGTAAGTTCTATTTCGGTTATCACCTGCGGTGCTTTGGAAGCCTTGGGTATGGGACCGGAATCTCTGGTGATCTCTGTCTTACGCTATGCCGCTCTGATTATTCCGATTGCCTGGATCTTAAGTCATTACCTTGGAGCGGACGGAGTTTGGTATTCCTTCTGGATAAGCGAAGTTCTGACGGCTCTCGCTGCTTGGACGATATATAAGAAGAGAATTTGATGACTACAGTGTCAAAACACATCATCCCCACGTAAACTTAAGAAAAATAGGAATATATGTTCGAAAAATCCTTGCGTTTGAGGGTAGCCTATGATATCATGTGTTTACATTTTCTAAGATGATAACTGTCTGATTACTTGAATGGAGATAGATGAATGGATCATTTTGAATTAGTTTCGGAGTTTGAGCCGACGGGTGACCAACCGCAGGCGATTGACCAGCTGGTACAGGGTTTTAAGGAAGGCAATCAGTTCCAGACTCTTCTGGGTGTCACTGGTTCCGGTAAGACATTCACCATGGCGAATGTCATCGCTCAGATGAATAAGCCAACCTTAATTTTAGCCCACAATAAGACGCTGGCAGCTCAGCTTTACAGTGAGTTTAAAGCATTTTTTCCGCACAATGCGGTGGAATATTTTGTCTCTTATTATGATTACTATCAGCCAGAGGCTTATGTCCCTTCGACAGATACTTATATCGAGAAGGATTCTTCTATCAATGACGAGATTGATAAGCTGCGCCACTCTGCGACAGCGGCACTGATTGAGAGGAAGGACGTTATTGTGGTGTCCTCGGTATCTTGTATCTATGGCATTGGTAGCAAGGACGACTACGCTGACATGATGATCTCTCTTCGCCCTGGCATGGAGATTGACCGGGATGAGGTCATCAAGAAGCTGATTGATATTCAGTATACCAGGAATGAACTGGACTTTACACGAGGAACTTTCCGAGTCAGAGGAGATGTTCTGGAGGTCGTTCCGGTCTCTACTTTTGAGGATGCCATCCATATCGAGTTTTTCGGGGATGAGATTGACACCATCAAGCAGGTCGATGTCCTGACAGGAGAGATCAAGGCTACGCTTAAGTTTGCCGCCATTTTCCCTGCTTCCCACTACGTTGTTCCGCAGGAGCAGATTGACCATGCCGTGGAGACGATTCGTGAAGAACTTGAGGAGAGGGTTGCCTGGTTTAAGGAGCATGACCAGCTCTTGGAGGCACAGAGGATTGCGGAACGGACCAATTTCGATATTGAGATGCTCAAGGAGACTGGATTCTGTTCTGGTATTGAGAACTATTCCCGCCATCTGACGGGTCAGAAACCGGGAGAACCGCCCAATACCCTGATTGACTTCTTTGGGGATGACTTTCTCATGATGATTGACGAGTCTCATATTACCCTTCCACAGGTCAGGGGAATGTATGCAGGAGACCGGGCGAGAAAGCAGACGCTGGTTGACTATGGCTTCCGTCTGCCAAGTGCCCTGGATAACCGTCCATTGAACTTTGAGGAATTCGAGCAGAGGATTGACCAGATGCTTTTTGTATCTGCCACTCCGGGATCTTACGAGAAGGCTCATGAACTCTTGAGGGCAGAGCAGATTATCCGTCCGACTGGACTGCTAGATCCTCCAATTGAGGTACGTCCTGTAGGCGGGCAGGTGGATGACTTGATCGGGGAGATTAATAAAGAAGTTGCCAAGAAGCATAAGGTTTTAGTCACCACGCTGACCAAGCGTATGGCGGAAGATCTGACGGCTTATATGAAAGAGTTGGATATCCGAGTGAAGTATCTGCATTCTGATATCGATACTCTAGAGCGTATCGAGATTGTGAGAGACCTTCGTATGGATGTCTTCGACGTCTTAGTCGGAATCAACCTCTTAAGAGAGGGACTGGATATCCCGGAGGTTACTCTGATTGCCATCTTAGATGCTGATAAGGAAGGCTTCCTTCGAAGCGAGACTTCTCTGGTTCAGACCATTGGCCGAGCTGCCAGAAATTCGGAAGGTCATGTCATCATGTATGCGGACACGGAGACAGAGTCTATGCATAATGCGATTTATGAGACCAATCGACGCCGTAAGATTCAGATGGAGTATAACAAAGAGCATGGTATCACACCGACAACCATCAAGAAGGCAGTCCGTGATCTGATTAAGATTACTGCGGATGATGAGAAGGAGAATAAAGTTGCCAATCCGAAGAAGGATATAGAGTCCATGAATCGGAAGGAGCTTAAGGAAGAGGCAGCTAAGCTGACAAAGAAGATGAATAAGGCAGCGGCAGAGCTTAACTTTGAGGAGGCTGCCGTTCTTCGTGATGAACTTAAGAAGTATAAGATCGCATTAAGAGATTACGATAGAGAGTAGATCAGTAGATCGAAGATAGATACCAATGATAAGATTGACTGAGGAATAGGGAGAATATGCCAAAGAAGGACAGAGAGTACATCCGCATTCGCGGAGCGAGAGAACATAATTTAAAGAACATAGATGTGGATATTCCAAGGAATGAATTTGTCGTACTGACGGGACTTTCCGGATCCGGTAAGTCTTCCTTAGCATTTGACACGATCTACGCAGAGGGACAGAGACGATATATGCAGTCTCTGTCTTCCTACGCCAGACAGTTTTTAGGACAGATGGAGAAGCCCGACGTGGATGACATTCAGGGACTTTCTCCAGCGATTTCTATCGATCAGAAGTCGACCAACCGCAACCCACGTTCTACGGTCGGAACTGTGACGGAAGTCTATGATTACCTGCGACTTCTCTATGCCAGAGTTGGAGTGCCACATTGCCCTAACTGCGGAAAAGAGATTAGCAAGCAGACAGTCGACCAGATGGTCGACCAGTTGATGAAGCTTCCAGAGAGGACCAAGATTCAGCTTTTAGCACCAATCGTCAGAGGACGCAAGGGAGAGCATGTTAAGGTACTGAATCAGGCCCGCCGAAGCGGTTATGTTCGTGTGCGGATTGACGGCAACATGTATGACCTCTCTGAGGAGATCAAGTTAGAGAAGAATAAGAAGCATTATATTGAGATCGTGGTAGACCGACTGATCATAAAAGAAGGCATAGAGTCTCGTCTGACGGATTCCATTGAGACCATTATGAAGCTGTCTGATGGTCTCATGATGGTGGATGTGATTGGAGGAGAGCCGATGAACTTCAGTCAGAGCTTCTCCTGTCCAGACTGTGGCATCAGCATTGATGAGATTGAGCCGAGAAGTTTCTCCTTTAACAACCCATTCGGAGCCTGCCCTGTCTGCCACGGACTGGGATTCTCGATGGAGTTTGATGTGGATCTGATGATCCCGGATAAGAAGATGTCTATTATGGATGGGGCGATTGTTGTTCCTGGATGGCAGTCCTGCAATGATAAGAAGAGCTATACCTACGCGATCTTAGATGCACTGGCTAAGGAGTATGATTTTGATCTTAACACTCCTTGGAAAGACTTAAGTGACCAGGCTAAGGATGTCATCATCAATGGAACTCACGGCCATGAGGTTAATGTTCACTATATTGGCCGTCACGGAGAGGGCTTCTATGATATTGACTTCGAAGGCTTAATAAGGAATGTTCAGCGGAGATACCGGGAGAATCATTCGGAACGAGTGAAGCAGGATTATGAGTCCTACATGACAGTAACTCCGTGTGAGGCCTGCCATGGGGAACGTCTGAAACCGGAATCTTTGGCTGTGACGGTTGGAGATTATAACATCAGTCAGATGACCAAGCTTTCCATCACCAGGCTTCAGGAATATATCAGGGATTTTCCATTTACAGACCGTCAGATGCTGATCGGTAAGCAGATTATCCGCGAGATTCGTGCCAGAGTCTCCTTCCTCTATGAGGTAGGACTGGGATATCTCAGTCTTTCTCAGCCAACTGCTACTCTATCCGGTGGAGAAGCCCAGCGTATCCGTCTGGCAACCCAGATTGGGTCAGGTCTTGTAGGAGTTGCTTATATCTTAGATGAGCCGAGTATCGGTCTTCATCAGAGAGATAATGATAAGCTGATTGCTGCCCTGAAGAAGCTTAGAGATCTGGGCAATACTTTGGTTGTCGTGGAGCATGATGAGGATACCATGCGGGCAGCGGATTACATTGTGGATATCGGACCGGAAGCAGGAGAGTTTGGTGGACAAGTGGTAGCAACCGGGACTGCCGAGGAGCTGATGGCCAATAAAGAGTCTATCACTGGTCAGTATCTAAGCGGCGAGAGAAAGGTGCCAGTTCCAGAAGTAAGAAGAACTCCGACTGGTTGGATTACGGTTGAGGGAGCTGCAGAGAATAACTTAAAAGGAATTGATGTCAAGTTCCCATTAGGAGTCTTCACCTGTGTGACTGGAGTTTCCGGATCCGGCAAGAGCTCTCTGATTAATGAGATTCTTTACAAATCATTAGCCAATGAACTGAATCATGCCAGAATCAAGCCAGGAAAGCACAAAGATATCCTGGGCTTGGAACAGTTAGATAAGATTATTGATATCGATCAGTCCCCAATTGGACGGACACCGAGATCCAATCCTGCAACCTATACCGGTGTCTTTGATCAGATTCGTACTATTTTTGCTATGACCAAGGATGCCAAATCCAGAGGCTACGATAAGGGACGTTTCAGCTTCAATAAGAAGGGCGGACGATGCGAAGCATGTGCAGGAGACGGAATCATCAAAATCGAGATGCATTTCCTTCCAGATGTTTATGTGCCTTGTGAAGTCTGCCATGGGAAGCGTTACAATCGTGAGACCCTAGAGGTCAAGTACAAGGGCAAGAACATCTATGAAGTTCTTGATATGACCGTGGAGGAGGCGTGCACTTTCTTCGAGAGTGTTCCTTCCATCAAGAGAAAGATAGAGACCCTTCGCGATGTCGGATTGGGCTATATCAAGTTAGGACAGCCTTCTACCACTCTTTCTGGAGGAGAAGCCCAGCGAGTTAAATTGGCGACAGAGCTTTCCAGACAGAGTACTGGACGGACAATCTATGTTCTCGATGAGCCGACAACAGGACTTCATTTTGCAGATGTACAGCGTCTGATTGAGATCCTGCAGAGACTGGCAGAGGGTGGCAACACCGTTGTTGTCATCGAGCATAACATGGAAGTGATCAAGTCCGCCGACTACATTATCGACATGGGACCAGAGGGCGGCGAAGGCGGTGGAACCGTTGTGACCACAGGAACGCCGGAAGAGGTTGCCAAGTGTGAGAAGTCCTATACAGGACATTATTTAAAACGATACTTAAAAGTAGATGGCTGTGTTATATAATAATATTGCATATTATAACATTTGACCGGAATTCGCCGGCCTGGGTGAGCCATCACCCACTATCTGATATGACTCAGACTACATATTTTAATTGTTTGGTAAGAATCTAGTATATTTGCATCGTATGATCCTACTCACTACTCCAGCATCCCTGTAGTTACATAATAACAAACAATTGTTCGAAAATCAAGATGCAATAGTAATTAAATACACAGCG
>JAXJRI010000038.1:0-9598 GCA_036310685.1 Lachnospiraceae bacterium
CTCAACGAGACCCTCCGCGGTCAGCTCTCGGGCAAGGACCGGATCACATTGGAGACTTATGTTCAGATGCATTACTTTGACCGTATCATCGCCAGGGCTAATATCCGTTTCTTAAAGATGAGCGGGGGCAAGTTTGAGCTTCGGAGGCGAAAGGAAGCCCTGGATAAGAGGAGTCAGACTGGCCTAGAGCTCGTGGTGGTTGACCATTGGAGCGGAAAGGATAATACCCGGGATATCCGAACGCTTTCCGGCGGTGAATCCTTTATGGCATCATTGTCACTTGCTTTAGGTTTGTCTGATGAGATCCAAGATAATGCGGGCGGGATCCAACTGGATTCGATGTTTATCGATGAAGGTTTCGGAACCTTGGATGAAGAGACCTTATCCCAGGCGATGAAGGCATTGACTGATCTGGGAGGAGGCAACCGATTGGTCGGAATCATCTCCCATGTAGCAGAATTAAAGGATCGGATTGACCGCCAGATCATCGTCACCAAGACCTCCTCCGAGGGAAGCAAAGTTCAGATTCAGATGGATTAGATCGTTCATCTAGGATATGTTTTGGCACCCACATCATGTAAATTAGAGAAACTCTCCTAGAGATGTCAATTAGATCGTTCATCTAGGATATGTTTTGGCACCCACATCATGTAAATTAGAGAAACTCTCCTAGAGATGTCAATTAGATTGTTCATCTAGGATATGTTTTGGCACCCACATCATGTAAATTAGAGAAACTCTCCTAGAGATGCCAACTAGATAATCCATCTAAGATATGTCGATTAGCGAGTCATTCTTAGACATTTGTACATAGAAAGATAGGAGTGTCTGTGTTAAAATAAGAATAATGATTGTGAAGGCTAATCACAGATAAAAGTATTGAAAATGCGTAACGGACGAAGAAGAGAAGTATCGTATTAAGGGAGGCTACTATGCAGGATAACGGTTACATTACCGAGTTTGACCAATACCTTTTTGGTCAGGGAACTAATTATGACCTATATGAGAAATTGGGAGCTCATCTGGGCGAGAAAGACGGCAAGAAGGGCGTATATTTTGCAGTCTGGGCACCGAATGCAGCATCCGTTTCTGTGGTAGGTAACTTTAACGAGTGGAATGACGGAGCCGATGTCATGACCAAGCTCGAGCCGATGGGAATCTGGGAGCTCTTTATCCCAGGACTGGGCGTTGGCGATGTCTACAAGTATTGCGTTGAGACGCAGAAGGGCGACAAGATCTTAAAATCTGACCCATATGGCAACCAGATGGAGAAGCGCCCCAACAACGCATCCATTGTGGCAGATATCTCTGATCTCAAGTGGCACGATAAGAGATGGATGGAGAAACGTAAGACATTTGATGATAAGAAGTCTCCAATGTTTGTCTATGAGGTTCATCCAGGTTCCTGGATGAAACATCCACTGGCAGAGGGTGAAGACCCTGAAAAGTGGGATGGATATTATAATTACCGAGAGTTTGCTGAGAAACTGGCAGACTACTGTAAAGATATGGGATACACCCATGTCGAGCTGATGGGAATCGCAGAGCATCCATTTGATGGATCCTGGGGATATCAGGTTACTGGCTATTTTGCGCCGACATCCCGTCATGGATCCCCAGAGGATTTCGCTTATTTAGTTGACTATCTCCACAAGAGAAACATCGGAGTCATCCTCGACTGGGTACCAGCACATTTCCCAAGAGACCTGAATGGTCTGGCAGAGTTCGATGGAACCTGCCTCTATGAGTACGCAGATCCTAGAAAGGGGGAGCATCCGGACTGGGGTACCAAGGTATTCGACTATGGCAAGACAGAGGTTAAGAATTTCCTGATCTGCAACGCCCTGTTCTGGATCGAGAAGTTCCATGTCGATGGTCTTCGTGTGGATGCGGTTGCTTCCATGCTCTACTTAGACTATGGCCGTGAGGATGGACACTGGGTTGCCAACAAGTACGGCGGCAACGAGAACTTAGAGGCCATCGAGTTCTTCAAACACTGCAACAGTATTATCAAGAAGAGAAATCCTGGCGTGGTTACGATTGCTGAGGAGTCCACCGCTTGGCCAAAGGTTACTGACAAGGCTGAGTACGGCGGATTAGAGTTCAGCTTAAAGTGGAACATGGGTTGGATGCATGATTTCCTTGAGTACATGAAGCTGGATCCATACTTCAGAAAAGACAATCATGGCAAGATGACATTCTCCATGATGTACGCTTACGCAGAGAACTACATGCTGGTTCTCTCACACGATGAGGTCGTCCATCTGAAGTGCTCCATGTTGGAGAAGATGCCTGGCTTAGGCATTGATAAGTTTAGAAATCTGATGGCTGGATATGCCTTCATGGTAGGACATCCTGGCAAGAAGCTCCTCTTCATGGGACAGGATTTCGGTCAGCGCAGAGAGTGGTCCGAGGCCAGAGAGCTTGACTGGTTCCTCTTAGAGAAGAAGGAGCACAGAGACCTGCAGAACTGGGTACGTGCCCTGCTTCATGTATATCGCAGAAACAGATGCCTCTGGAATTATGACTGCTATCCAGAGGGCTTCGAGTGGATCAACGCCAACGACGCTAGCAGAAGCATTTTCTCCTTCGTGAGACATTCTGAGAATGGAAGGAATAACATGCTCTTCGTCATCAACTTTACCCCGATGGCAAGACCAGACTACCGTGTCGGAACTACCTGCAGAAGAAGACATACCCTGCTCTTAAACAGCGATGCTGCAGATTTCGGCGGTTCTGGACAGGAGAGACCAGAGGTTTACAAGCCGGTCAAGCAGGAATGCGATGGAAAGGAATTCTCCTTCGCTTACGACCTGCCTCCATACGGAGTGGCAATCTTCCGTTTCTAGAAGGGATATTTCGCTAAAGAGATGCGGTGAAGTGACATGCCCGAGCGGTTCGTGATTGCTATGGACGTGGTGTTCTGTACTAGACTCCTACGGACGTGGTAGTCTGTACTAGACTCCTATGGACGTGGTAGTCTGCAGTCATTGATAAAAAAGTAGATGAGATAAAACGTACCTGAGGGAAGGAGGGACACCATGAGAGTAGAAGCCAAGTACCATTTTGAAAAAGTTCAGAGTGGTCGAAGTTACCTGATGGCAGACCAGCTTCCCGACAGTACGAATGTACCTAGATTGGATGTGAGCATTCGTTATCCTGATGGGCAGGAGAGGATCTATCCCGTCTTTGCTCAGAGTGCAGGTCAGTACAATGATTACAGCGACTACATGACCAGGCACGGCTGTGCCTGCTGCAGTCTCACCACACTGCTTGCGGCATATCGGAGACATTTCAAAGACTTAAATCCAGGATACACTGTCCTCGTGGAGGCAGATATTCTGGGAGAGGAAGCCTGGATTAAGAACTACAGCAAGTCCATCGCCAGACAGATGCCAATCTCACTGTATGGGATTTCCAGGATTCTCAGTCATTATCACATCCCAAACCAGTACGTGAGGGACTTCCAGGATGATGAGGCGGTCCGTGAGATTAAGAATCACCTCTACCACTGTCATCCGGTGGTGGTCGAGACCAGTCGAGTTCGGAGAAAGAATGGCCACGTGGCAAGCATCTTCGATAAGAAGTATGCCGGCTCCTACCACACCATGATTCTCTTAGGAATCGACATGGAAGGATATGCGGTCATGACAGATTCCGCCTTTCGAAGCTGGTCCGGCAGCCATCAGCGGCTGAAGAGAGTCCGCTTGGAAGAGCTGATCAACTATATGTACCCGCAAAAATCGACCAGAGACCGCCATCTCTACTTCAGCAAGAGAAGGAATACGGGCGGATATCTCTTAATTAACGAGATAGAGTGAACTTAACGAGATAATATGAACTACCACCCCGTGTGGTGTGCGATTTCTATGGACGTGATATTCTATGCTAGCGAATAGAAATTCTCTAGTTGACAAGTGGGTTAAGATTCTTTATAATAAGCTACATCGACGAAATGCGAAGAAGGAGACGAGTAGGTCCTTTCCCTTGTTCAGAGAGCAGCCGGCTGGTGCGAGGCTGTCATACGAGAAGGTCTGAATACACTCTGGAGCAGCACACCGAAAGGGTTACCGAGTAGGATGTGACGGCAGCGTCCGTTATCCGTTTCAAGGCGATTCATGTATTCTAAGGGAGTATAGGTTTTACATTTCGAAGGTAAGTTTTACATGCCCTAGAACGGATCGTGAAAAAAGGTGGTACCACGACTTTAAGCTCGTCCTTTTATGAGGATGGGCTTTTTTTAGCTTAGCTGCAAATGAACCGCCACTGGCTGTTCAATTTGTCGCTAAGCATGCAAGCCAGCTGCCAGTGGCAGTTCAGTAATTTTTCAGGAGGATATTATAATGGGAGTATTTGAAGAACTTCAGGCAAGAGGCCTGATTGCACAGGTAACTGACGAGGCTCAGATCCGTGATCTGGTGAACAACGGACAGGCAACCTTCTATATCGGATTTGACCCAACAGCAGACAGCCTTCATGTTGGACATTTTATGGCACTTTGCCTGATGAAACGTCTGCAGATGGCTGGCAATAAGCCGATCGCCTTAATCGGTGGCGGTACTGCTATGATCGGTGACCCATCCGGAAGAACAGATATGCGTCAGATGATGACAAGAGAGACCATTCAGCACAACGTGGAATGCTTCAAAAAGCAGATGGCTCGTTTTATCGATTTCTCTGATGACAAAGCTTTATTAGTAGATAACGCAGACTGGCTCTTAGACCTTAATTACGTAGAGTTCATCCGTGACATCGGATCTCAGTTCTCCGTTAACAACATGCTTCGTGCAGAGTGCTACAAGCAGCGTCTTGAGAGAGGTCTTAACTTCCTTGAGTTTAACTACATGCTCATGCAGTCCTACGACTTCTTAATGTTATACCAGAAATACGGCTGTAACCTTGAGTTCGGCGGTAATGACCAGTGGTCCAACATGCTTGGTGGAACTGAGCTGATCCGTCGTAAACTTGGAGAAGATGCTCAGGCTATGACCATCAACCTTCTTCTTAACTCCGAGGGTAAGAAGATGGGTAAGACACAGTCTGGTGCGGTATGGCTGGATCCGAATAAGACGAGTCCATTCGACTTCTACCAGTACTGGAGAAATGTCGCTGATGCAGACGTATTAAAATGTATGCGTATGCTGACCTTCCTTCCACTGGAGGAGATCGACAAGATGGAGAGCTGGGAAGGAAGCCAGTTAAATAAGGCAAAAGAGATTCTTGCATTCGAGCTTACGCAGCTTGTTCACGGTGAGGAAGAGGCTAAGAAGGCTGAGGCTGGAGCAAAGGCGATCTTCGCTGGCGGCGGAAGTGTTAACATGCCAGAGGTTAAGCTGACGGAGGATGACTTAAAGGATGGCAGCATTGATATCCTGGGACTCCTGGTAAAGGCTGAGCTTGCTTCCACACGTTCCGAGGCAAGAAGAAATGTACAGCAGGGCGGTGTTTCTGTTGACGGTGAGAAGGTCACAGACATTAAGGCTTCCTACACCTTAGATGACTTTAAGGGCGAGGGTAAGGTCTTAAAGAGAGGCAAGAAGAAATTCAAGAAGATCCTCGCAGACTGATCGGAGAAGATATGAGCGATAAATATACATTCATTGCACCTTGTCATTTTGGACTGGAGTCCGTAGCCAAGCGTGAGATCACGGATCTTGGCTACGAGATTGTCAGTGTGGAGGACGGTAAGGTGACCTTCGCAGGAGATATCGGCGCCATGGCCAGGAGCAACATGTTCCTCCGCACGGTGCAGAGGATCATCCTCAAAGTCGGAGAGTTTCAGGCGCTTTCTTTTGAAGAGTTATTCCAGGGAGTCAAGGCGATTCCCTGGGAGAACTACCTTCCCATCGATGCCAGATTCTGGGTGACCAAGGCGACTTCCGTTAAGAGTAAGCTTTTCTCCACCTCTGATATCCAACGTATCGCCAAGAAGGCCATGGTTGAGTCCATGAAGAGCCATTACCATCTGGAGAGATTTCCTGAGGATGGGGAGGATTACCCGGTAAGAATCTCAATCTATAAGGATACCGTGACGGTCGGCCTAGATACTTCCGGGGAGAGCCTCCATAAGCGCGGCTACCGAAAGATGGTTTCCAAGGCGCCGATTGAGGAGACTCTGGCAGCGGGACTCATCAAGCTGACTCCTTGGAATAAGGACAGAATCCTAGTCGATCCCTTCTGCGGCAGCGGAACATTTCCTATTGAGGCGGCCATGATCGGAGCCAACATCGCACCGGGAATGAAGCGAGACTTCCAGGGATGCAAGTGGGACAACATCATCCCGAAGAGATACTGGGACGATGCCTACGATGAGGCGGAGGACCTGGTAGATCTTGACGCTGTCATGGACATTCAGGGCTACGACATTGATGGACAGATCGTCAAAGCGGCAAGGGAGAATGCAGCCAGGGCCGGGGTGGAGGACCTGATTCATTTCCAGCAGAGACCGGTCCACAGACTGAGCCACCACAAGAAGTACGGCTTTGTCATCACCAACCCTCCTTACGGAGAGCGTCTGGAGGACAAGGAAGACCTGCCTTATCTCTACAAGGATATCGGAGAGGGATTCTCACATCTTGACAGCTGGTCCGAGTATGTGATCACAGCTTATCCGGATGCCGAGAAATATATTGGAAAGAAAGCGGACAAGCGCCGCAAGATATACAATGGTATGATGAAGACTTATTACCTGTCGTTCCTGGGTCCGAAGCCGCCGAGACGGAAGAGGCCGCAGGGCAATCAGGAAGGGAAAGAGTGATTCCTATGGAAAAATTGATATTTGCAACAGGCAATGAGGGAAAGATGAAGGAGATCCGTGAGATCTTAGGTGACTGCGGCTATGAGATCCTTTCCATGAAAGAGGCGGGAATCGATGTGGAGATCATCGAGGACGGCAAGACTTTCGAAGAAAATGCGATCATCAAGGCGAAGACGGTTGCCGAGGCGTGCGGGTGTCTCACCTTAGCGGACGATTCCGGACTTGAGATCGATTATCTGAACCGAGAGCCAGGCGTCTACTCCGCCCGCTATATGGGGGAGAACACATCCTACCGGATTAAGAACCAGATTCTTCTGGACCGACTTCACGGAGTTCCAGACCTGGTCCGCACCGCAAGATTCGTCTGCGTCATCGCGGCCGTATGGCCAGATGGCAGAATCGAGACCAGAAGAGCGACCATGGAAGGAAGAATCGGCCATGAGATCGCCGGCGAGAACGGATTCGGCTACGATCCTATCTTCTATCTTCCAGAATATGGAAAAACTTCCGCAGAAATCTCACCAGAAGAGAAGAATAAGATCAGCCACCGAGGCAAAGCCTTAAGGATGATCAAAGAATTGCTTTAAGAGATAGCAAGCAAGAGACTATGGTATCCATAAAATTAGCTAACACAGCCATTAACATCAATTGATAGGATATACCACATAGGATAGTTTGCCTAGCGTTTTAACTTTTTTACTCTATGCAAAAATTTTAAATCACACTATTTCATTAAGAAAACACTTTACTAATTCGGCCTTTTGGGGTATGGTAAGTTATTATAGATGTAAGATAGTATCATAAAAATCAGATGGGATACAGATTTTAGGAAAGGCTTATATTTTGAAACGTATTTTAGTAATCAGTGATTCGCATGGACGTAATGATGATGTGGCGGGTGTGATCCGCCAGGTTGGACATATTGATATGTTGATTCACTGTGGCGACGTAGAGCGTGGTGATGATTATATCCGTTCTCTCGTCGACTGTCCGGTCCATATGGTGAGTGGCAATAATGACTATAACTTGGACCTCCCGAGACAGGATATCTTCAACATTGGAGATTACAAGACTATGGTCGTGCATGGACATACCTTCTATGTC
This sequence comes from Lachnospiraceae bacterium, assembly GCA_036310685.1. Lineage (GTDB taxonomy): Bacteria > Bacillota > Clostridia > Lachnospirales > Lachnospiraceae > Anaerobutyricum. Next base: position 7,862 of record JAXJRI010000038.1, read on the forward strand.
AACCGTGGAGTCGGGAGATTAAGGGAGTATGCGCTCGAGAACCATATCGACATTGTCATGTTCGGTCACACCCACCGTCCTTACATTGAGATTGGGGACGATGTGACGATTCTTAATCCAGGAAGTCTTTCTTATCCGAGACAGAAAGACCGTAAGCCGACATTTCTTCTGATGGAGCTTGATGACGACGGTCATGCAAGATACGGACATGGATATTATCGAAGCAAGTTCAGTGAGTTACGGATCTAGTGATATTACCTAAGTAAGTTCAGTGAGTTGCGGATCTAGTGATATTACCTAAGTAAGTTCAGTGAGTTACGGATCTAATAAGAATTCTTTGGCAGCAGGAGCGCCAGCAGCGCCCCTGCCATTTTTATGTAAAGGAGCAGATATGAAAAAAGGTGAGATTTACGAGGCGCTTGTGACCAGGAGAGAGTTCCCGAATAAGGGCATCGCATATGTAGAGGATCACAAAGTGATTGTAAAGAATGCACTTCCGGGACAGAAGGTGCAGTTCGTTATCAATAAGAAGAGAAAGGACCGCTTCGAGGGTCGTCTCTTAGAAGTGTTGGAGAAATCTTCGATTGAGGATGCACAGGTAACCTGTCCTCATTTTGGACTTTGCGGAGGCTGCTCCTATCAGTCTATGTCCTACCAGAACCAGCTTGAGTTAAAGAGAGCCCAAGTGGAGGAGCTCATCTCTAAGGCAGGGCTTGACATCAATATAGAAGAAATCCTGGGAAGTCCAATCGAGAGCGGCTACCGCAATAAGATGGAGTACACCTTCGGTGATACGGAAAAAGATGGCCCCATGTCCCTTGGGATGCACAAGAAGAACAGCTTCTACGATATCATCACCGTCGACCAGTGCCAGATCGTGGACCCAGACTTCACAGTCATTCTTTCCAATGTTTTAGAATACTTCAAAAAAGAAGGAAAGACATTCTATCACAGGATGAGACATGAGGGATTTTTAAGACATCTGGTCTTAAGAAGATCCGTAAAGACAGGAGACCTGCTGATCAACCTTGTGACAAGCTCCCAGGACACCATGGATGAGGAAGCATATGTTTCCATGTTGAAGGAACTCCCATTAGACGGGAAAATCGCAGGAATCTTACATACGATTAATGATAAGCCAGCCGATACCGTGCAGTCCGACGAGACCAGATTGCTCTATGGCCAGGATTACTTCTATGAGTATCTCTTCGACCTGAGGTTCAAAATCTCCCCATTCTCCTTCTTCCAGACCAACACCTTAGGAGCAGAAGTGCTTTATGACAAGGTAAGAGAGTTCGTTGGCGAGACAAAAGATAAGACCATCTTCGATCTGTATAGTGGAACAGGAACCATAGCACAAATAGTTGCACCTGTGGCTAAAAAAGTAGTGGGTGTGGAGATCGTGGAGGAAGCGGTCGACGCTGCCAAGGTCAATGCTCAGGATAATGGCCTCTCTAACTGCGATTTTATCGCCGGAGATGTCTTAAAAGTGGTAGATGACCTTCAAGATAAGCCAGATATCATCATATTAGACCCACCGAGAGACGGCATCCACCCTAAGGCAATCGGCAAAATCATCAATTTTGGAGTAGAAGAGATCGTCTATGTCTCCTGCAAGCCGACCAGCCTAGTGCGTGACCTTGCCATCTTCCAAGAACATGGATATGAAGTCAAGAGGTGTTGCCTGGTTGATATGTTCCCTGGAACCGTACATGTCGAGACGGTTGTTCTTTTGTC
>JAXJRI010000039.1:0-4957 GCA_036310685.1 Lachnospiraceae bacterium
CCTTTAAATAATTTATCTTCCGTCAATCTCAGAAGCTTTCTCCACTAATCAGATAATCTGAATTCGAAAAAAGTATATCTTCCGGATAATCTATATGTTTTTTTACCCACTTGGCTGCCTTCTCATAACGAGGCTGTCTGTATTCTGTATTATGAGCATCACTCCCCAAGAAAGAGATATACCCATCCACAATCAGTTTGTGACATTTCTTGCTGAACCGATCAAATCGTTTACCGACAACGGTCTTCGTATTCATCTGCAGATAAGCTCCTGAATCGATCAGACCCGGGATGTCCTCCACATGTTTCATCAAATCCATATATCGCTCCACATGTGCAATGATTGGATAATACCCAAGACTGACTAATGACTCCACTGCATGAAAGATACCCACCCGGCCGATTGTAACCGGAAACTCTATCAAGACATACCTGGTACCATTCATGGTATGAATATGACCAGCCTTTAAATGGTCACACGTGTCAGATTCATAATAAACTTCATTGCCAAGATATAGTTCTAAATCTTGATAAAGTGGTTTTGCCTCATCCTTAACTTTATGAAAAAGGTCATCTAAATCAGATGTGTGATAGCGATTCTCCCCACTGATAAAATGCGGCGTAAAAAAAATGCGTCGGGCACCGTCCTGGTAAGCCATCTGAAGCATCGACATGGTCATCTCCATACTAGAAGAGCCATCATCCACCCCCGGCAGCATATGACAATGCACATCAGCGTATCCTAAATCCATCTATAAACCCCTTTTCCCAAATGTTAATTTCACAGTATCATCTATAACCTATCATGATGTGGGTGTCATAAGTGACCACGGAATGTCAGTCGCTTTGCGACTTCCACATCCCTTCCCTTCATAAGATAATCATGTATACGTAGGCGCTTGATATTATACCTACTTTTGTTAGAAATTTCAACATAGTTACTAATTATGTAAGTCTTTTTTTGAGTACATTGAATAATGTATGTACAAGCATTTCACTCTTTCTATGATCATTCGTCTTTGTCATAATACCAAAAACGTTTTTCCATCTTGTAACCTAAATTGAAATCACGTAATATCTACACTAAGTATGATTTCTTTCCGATAAAGCGAGTTCCAATTCGCTCCCCATCGACAATCTTGTAAAGATTATCTGGATTGGCCCCATTAGCAATCACCACGTCGATTCCTGCTGCCATAGCGATCTCTGCTGCATTAATCTTTGTGATCATTCCTCCGGTACCCAGTTCACTTCCCTTATCTCCAGCAAGCTGTTGAATCTCAGGAGTAATCTCGGTTATCACCTTGATTAGCTTGGCGTCAGAATCTGTCTTCGGATTGGAAGTATATACTCCATCGATATCACTGAGAATGATCAATTCATCCGCAGCAATAATCTTTGCGACCTTAGCTCCCAGGGTATCGTTGTCTCCAACTGAAATCTCATCGGTCACAATCGTATCATTTTCATTGATGACCGGGATTACGCCCAGGTTAACCAGTCGGTCTATGGTCTGCTGAAAATTATGCAGATGTTCCTCATTATCAAAGTCATAGGCAGTAATCAGAATCTGGGCTACATAATGATTATATTGTGAGAATAATTTATCATAAAGATACATCAACTCACATTGTCCTACAGCGGCAGCGGCCTGCTTGGTAGGCATATCCTTGGGTTTATCTTTCAGGTTCATCTTACCGACCCCGAGTCCAATGGCGCCAGAAGAAACCACAATAAGGTCATGTCCTGCATTTGCGATATCTGCAAGGACTTTACAAAGCTGCTCTACTCTCCGGATATTCAGTCTTCCGGTACTGTGTGTTAATGTTGATGTTCCAATTTTAACTACAATACGCATAATTAATTTCCTCGCTTTTCATAAAAATATGAAATTTTTTTAATTATACATGATTCCTTCCCTTTTATCCACAGACTATATGTTCTTTGTTAAAAACACCCGAAGACAAAATCGTCTTCAGGTGTAATAAACATCATAATGATAAATCTGTAATTATAAAACCTTGGATAAGAAACTCTGGCATCTCTCATTCTTAGGATGATCCATAACGTCAGAAGGAGAACCCTGCTCCATGATAATACCCTGGTCAATAAAGAAGACACGGTCTGCCACATCATGTGCGAATCCCATCTCATGAGTTACGACAACCATGGTCATACCTTCTGCCGCAAGCTCCTTCATAACATCAAGAACCTCACTAACCATCTCAGGGTCTAAAGCTGAAGTAGGCTCATCGAATAACATGATATCTGGCTCCATGGCAAGTGCTCTGGCAATTGCCACACGCTGCTGCTGTCCACCAGAAAGCTGACGTGGATAAGCATCTGCCTTATCTGCAAGGCCAACTCTGGCGAGAAGTCGCATCGCTGTCTCCTCTGCCTCTGCCTTAGATTTAAGTTTCAGCTCTACAGGAGCTAACATAATATTTTCTTTTACGGTGTAGTGTGGGAACAGATTGAACTGCTGGAACACCATACCGATATGCTGTCTAATCTTATCAAGATCAGCATTCTTCGCTGTGGAAATGTCATTTCCGTCGACAAGAATAGAACCTCCAGAAATCTCCTCCAAACGATTTAAACAGCGGATAAATGTGGACTTACCAGAACCAGATGGTCCAATAACACAGATAACCTCGCCCTGCTTGATCTCGCAGTCGATGCCCTTTAATACCTGAAGATGTCCATAATTCTTCTTTAACCCTGTAACTTTAATCTTAACGTCGTTTGTATCTACTGTTGACATTAACCGTTCAACCTCCTCTCAACAGCTCTTGAAATGAAGGAAAGAACTGTAACAATAATAAGGAAACTTACTGCTACCCAAGTATAAGTAGCGAATGACTCCATCGTACGTCCTACATAAATCTTAGCCTGATACATAATCTCAGTCAGACCAATAGCATAGAGGATTGTGGAATCCTTCAGAGTAATAATACACTGGTTTACTAAGGATGGCAGACAAATGCGTACTGCCTGCGGAATGATGATCTTGGTCATGGACTTTCTGTAGCTTAATCCTAAACTTCTAGCTGCCTCCATCTGTCCCTTGTTGACAGATTCGATGGATCCACGGAAGATCTCAGACATATAAGCACCTGCATTCAGTGTCAGAGTCAGTAAACTGGCTGTAAACACATCAATACGGAATGGGCTTCCTGTGATTGACTGAATCAGCTGTGGGAGGGCGAAGTATACATAAAAGCCCTGAACCAGCATTGGTGTACCACGAATAATCCAGATATAGAACTTTGCAATCACCTTAAGGACCTTGTTATGTGAGATGTTCATAAGACAAATCAGAATACCAAGGAAAGCAGCGATGATCAGTGCAATCACGGTAATCTTCAATGTCGTTCCAAGACCGCTAACTAATGTGGGAAAGAATTCCCCTAAAACTCCAATTAGATTCATAATCTACTCCAATCTAATAATACTGATAGTTACCAATTGTTTATGTTACACGATAATTCATGAGATGTAAATATGTCTCACAATTATTGTTCATGAGGAATCTGACATAGTTACAGTTCATGCATTATATTAATACAGGTAGTTCAAACTATTTTGCACTGAGAGATATCATGCATGAACAGTAACCTGACATAAATACAATCTTTACACGCAAAATTCAGGCCCCTTCATAAGGAAATGCGTAAACGGCGTCTTTGTCGATCCTCTTCCAATTCACGCGTCCCTCTGGGAGGAACCTGAATTAATAATTAGCAATTAATCCAATTGTACTTGCGCTTTATTTCTGTCCTGTGTATTTTTCAACAATCTTGTCATATGTTCCATTCTTCTGGATATCTGCAAGACCATCGTTGAACATCTTAAGAAGGTCTGCGTTCTGACCTTTCAGTACAGCGAAACCATAAGGTGTGGAGTAATTATCTTTCTCCTCATCGATGATCTCAAGACCATTGCCCTGAGTGATACCATATGCCATAACTGGCTGATCCTCGAAGCAAGCTGATGTGTTTCCAGTCTTAACGTCCTGATACATTAAGGAAGAATCATCAAAATATGTGATACTGAATCCATATTTGCCCTTTAAGTCCTCTGCAGCCTCAGCACCCATAGTACCTGTCTTAGCAGCAACTTTCTTACCCTTTAAGTCATCTAAAGATTTCACATCTCCGCCCTTTTTAGCAGCGACGCAAACGTAAGAATCATAATATTTCTCGGAGAAATCATACTTCTTCTGACGCTCAGGTGTGATAGACATACCTGCGATAACACCGTCACACTGGCTAGACTCGAGAGCTGCTACAGATGCATCGAAACCAAGAGACTGAAGTTTGTACTTGAATCCCTGATCCTTAGCGATAGCTTCTAAAATATCCACGTCGATACCTGTGAACTTGTTGTCCTTATCTGTGAACTCGAATGGTGCAAAAGCAGTATCTGTTGCAATCACATACTCTTTTCCAGATTTGTCACCAGCAGCTGTGCTGTCGGAAGATTTGCTAGCTCCGCTGCCACATGCAACAAGTGATAATGCTGTCACTGCGGCAAGTGCAATTGAAATAAACTTTTTCATCGTTATTCCCTCCTTGAACTTTGTATAACTATACCACTTATTATACTTGTTGATACATAAAAATGCAAGATATTCTTAAGTTTTTTTATCAAATTTTTGAATGATTTGCAAAAGAAATGTTCATATGAATTTCAAAATTGGCTATCATTTGAATCATATATCATAAAAAATGAAATAATCATTGCTGTATTCCTTCAATTTTATAACATCCTGTCCAGATGAACTTTATAATATTCTGTGACTACAGTGTCAGAACTCATCATCCCACGTAAGCTTGCTTACAAGTGGAGATGTGAGTTAATGACACGCCCCTTCATGAGCATGAAGTGGTGATTAGCGCCACGAAAATGCGAATGAAGGGCAGGAATGTGGGAGTCGCAAAGCGACGGAACATTCC
>JAXJRI010000040.1:0-6087 GCA_036310685.1 Lachnospiraceae bacterium
TGCATCCACCGTAAAACTGAAGATCATGAATCTTGCCGTCCTCAATCCCAAAAGTAATCTCCTGTGAACAGACTCCACGTGGTCTATATTTGAATCTTTCCATATCAACGAACCTCCTAATTATTTCTAAATATCATCTATTTTCATAAACTGATTAATTCTACCACCTAGTCTTAGATGGTATTTTACTCACATTAAAGAAGGAAGTCAATCATTTTTTAATGTGTATAAAAAATAAGAAAAATTCTTGTTGACTTTTCTTTGCTATTTGCTATAATGAATTTGCAAACGAATTGCAAATGCATTGAGATTGTGTTTTTATAAATACAATCTCTCAATTTTTGTAGATATATTTTAAGACACTTGAGGTGACACTATGGATTTAATGATAGATGCTCTGGTGGACAGCTTAAAGCTGCTGCCATTTTTATTTATCACATATTTAGCAATTGAAGTGATTGAGCATACTGCCGGTGAGAAGAGCGAGCAGATGATTCGCAAGGCTGGCCGTTTCGGCCCAATCATTGGAGGGATTACCGGCATTGTACCACAGTGTGGATTCTCCGCTGCAGCCTCTTCCCTTTATGTAGGAAGAGTGATTAACATCGGAACCCTGATTTCCGTCTATCTGGCAACATCGGATGAGATGCTTCCAATCTTCATCTCCTCCCATGCTCCATTGATGACGATTGTCAAGATTTTAGGCTCAAAAATCGCCATTGCAATCTTCTCCGGACTTATATTAGAATTATTATATCAGAAGAAGAAGCTGCCTGAGAACTATTCTGAGGAGCTGACTCATCACCATCATGAACATCATGAGCACTGCGAGGAAGGACATTACGGTATCATCGCATCTGCCACCAAGCAGACTCTGACGATTACAGGGCTCATCTTCTTTATCACATGGTGCCTCAATATTGCGGTACATTTCTTTGGTGAGGCTGCAATCTCCAGTATGTTTACTTCCGTACCGATTATCGGCTGCGTAGTAGCTGCTGTTGTTGGCCTGATTCCTAACTGTGCTGCATCGGTTCTGATTTCACAGTTCTATTTAAAGGGCATGATCTCCCCAGGATCTATGATGAGCGGACTTCTTGTGGCAGCTGGTGTGGGCATCCTTGTCCTCTTCCAGAAACGTGGTCATTTAAAAGAGCACCTGGCTATCGTCGGACTGCTTTTTGCAATCGGTGTATTCTGGGGCGTCATAATTGATGCTGTCGGAATCACATTTTAAGAATCAATACTTCAATTATTAGACATATGAGAAATTACAAGACAGTACATAGAAACACAATTTATAATCTTCTGAAGGCTAATCAAGATCGAACCTTTACTGTAGCGCAGATCTCAGACTATCTTACACAGAAAGGTGAGTCTATCAACAACTCCACGATCTACCGCTACCTGAACAAGCTTGTCTCCGAAAAACAGCTGAATAAGTACTCTTCCAAGAATGGAACCGTATATCAGTTTGTCGGAGATGACAGCGACTGCCACCATCACATTCATCTGAAATGTATGCGGTGCGGAGCAGTGATTCATCTTGACTGCCACTTTATGCATGAGATGATGGAGCATATTGAGAAAGATCATAGCTTCACCCTCTCCTGTGAGAACTCTATCCTGTATGGCCTATGCGACAAATGTAAACAGGAGCAGATGAATGAAGATAATAATAACAATAAATAATGACATTGGAATTTTTTGAATCCCAATGTCATTATTTTTTGCTGCCAAGCATGCAAAATGAACCGCCAATGGCTGTTCAGTTTGTTCTTAACTGGTCGCTTTATATTATTATACTGTTTTGAAATACATACTGAACCAAGACATTATATTATGTTAAACCATTTAAAATTTGTACTGGTCTAAGATGTCCTGAAATGGCTGTATTCCCACTGCTCTCTCAAACTGATAGAATACCTGTCGTTCATTATCTCTGTGATCAACATAATATTGAATCATATCAGAAACCACTTTGGATAGATCCTTCGCATGAACTTTGCCATTCAGTCGGTCAGCAAACTGAGCTTCTCCGCCCAGAGATCCACCCAGTCGGAAAGTGAAGACCGGCTGTTTCTTGCCATCTACTTTGACAAGACCTCCCATAATACCAATATCTGCAATCTGTGGATGAGCGCAGGAATGAACACATCCTGTCAGATTAATTCTAAGAGGTGTCTTAAGATCTTTCCCATAGCGGTCTTCCATCTCCTCAATCAGATTCTGCAGGCGGTGTTTGGTCTCAACCGGTGCCCAATTACAGTACTGATTGCCTGTACAGGAAGCAGCATAACCATCAATATATCCTGGCTTGAGACTGAATCGCTGGAAGAGTTCTTCCCCTCTCAGCTCTTTTGTCTTCTCCTTAGGAACATTTACAATGATAAGATTCTGAGAATTTGTTGTTCTGAGACTTCCATCACCGTAAACTTCCGCAATTCTTGCAAACTCAGCTAAATCTTCCGATGTCATAGCACCAGCAGGTACATTTGCTCCCACATAATAGAGGCCAGCCTGCTTCTGTGTATGAATCCCGTGATAAACCCCTCGATTCCATTTGCGAACTGCCTCGCGACCTCCTCGGGTCAGAGGGCCTGTCAGCTTCTCTACCTCATCCTCAAACTTCTTTACCCCCCAGTCATCTACCAAAAACTTCAGGCGGGCATGATTTCTCTTCTGTCGATAACCATCTTCGCGGAAGATTTTAGCAACTGCCTTAGCAACCGGAAGCACCTCACCCTCATGGACAAAGAAGCTAAGCTTATGAGCAAGCCGTGGTGCTGCAGATAAGCCTCCACCGACATAGACATGAAAACCGACCGAATGATCATCCGCTTTATTCAGACGAGCTGGAACAAAGGCAAGATCATTGATTCCCGCAAAACCACAATCCCTAGGATTTGCAGAAACAGAAATCTTAAATTTACGAGGAAGATTAGAATATTCTGGATTACCCACAAATTCAGCAACCATCGCGTCTACAAGTGGCTCTGTGTCAACCAGTTCTTCTGGATCAATCCCCATCAGTGGATTACCCAGAATATTTCTCGGAACATCGCCACAGCCCTCCACTGAAGTAAGTCCTGCCGCGTCTAATCTCTGGAAGATATCCTTGACATCTTTTAACGTAATGTTATGAATCTGGATACACTGACGAATGGTAATCTGAATGGTGTGTTCTCCGTAATCTCTGGAAATATCAGCAATGACGCGAGCCTGCTCAGCAGACAGTCGTCCGCTCGGCAGCTTGACGCGAATCAGAAAATGTCCATCCTTAGGCACCTGGGCATAGATGCCAGCCCACTTAAGTTTCTCCACATCAGATGGATCAATCTGATCAAAGGGAAGCGGTGCCAGTCGATCAATATCTGAGAGGATCTCAAGTCCGTCCTTCTCAAGCTTCCAATATTCGTTCTTATTAAGATCATCTCTTCCAGCCCAGGATCTAGAAGGGATATCCGCATGATTTATGTTTAACATATTATCTCCTTTTATTAATACATAGTTATCAGATATGTTTTATATATATCATAACCTGTATACATGCGCAATAGAGAAATCGTGACAAACATCACATTAACCCATTTGGCTTAATGATTCTCCTCGAGGAGCCATATGGAATTCTATAGAATGCACTCAGATAATAACACCCTCCTAAACCATGTGAAAAAAAGAAAACTTGTGTTATTGTCGGAAATAACACAAGTTTTTGTTGACAAAAGACTTGCCTTGAGTTAATATATTAATGACATAAAATCCAGCGCCATTATTAAGGGATCCACCAATCCCATCAATGGCAACTCCAGGTCATCGCGTAAGCGATGACCTTTTTTATTATATCATAGTGTAAAAGGGACTCCAATACGGAATCCCTTAAATCTTACTTAAATAATGCTTCTTTAGCTTTCTTCTGCGCCTTTTCAAATGCTTTTAGAGCCTTCTCTTCATCTGCTGTCAGATGAGTTGGTACATCAATTCGAATTACTAGATACAAGTCTCCGTGTACTCCTGACTGACGCATGGAAGCGATACCCTTGCCACGTAACCTGATCTTCTGACCAGACTGCATACCTGCCGGTATCTTAACAACAACATGCTTATCTAAGGTTGCTACTTTAGCCTCTCCACCAAAGACTGCCGTTGTAAAAGGAATGGTGGTCGTCTTGTAGATATCCAGACCTTTTCGCTCAAAGCCAACCTTCTCCATGATATGTACCTTCAGCATCAAGTCCCCATCAGGACCTCCACCGATACCAGGACCTCCCTTGCCCTTTAAGCGGATACTTTGTCCTTCATCGATACCAGCTGGGATGTGAACCTTCAAGGTGGATCCACCAGAAACACGAATGGTCTTATCCGCACCAAAAACAGCATCATCAAAATCTATATTGATGGTCTGAGTAACATCCTGCCCCTTTTGACGGAATGTCTGATGAGTACGGCCACCGCCGCCTCCGAAACCTCCGAAGCCGCCAAAGCCTCCGCCGCCAAACATCTGCTTCAGGATATCATCCATATCACCCATGTTGCTGCTGTCAAAGTGGAATTCATGGAAACCATTGCCTCCATTAAATCCACCTGCTCCCGGTCCTCCCGTACCATCAAAAGCAGCATGACCAAACTGATCATACATCTTACGTTTCTTAGGATCACTCAGGATCGAGTAAGCTTCTCCGACTTCTTCAAACTTCTTTTTCGCATTCGCATCATCTGGATTCATATCTGGATGATATTGCTTTGCAAGTTTTCTATATGCTCTCTTTATCTCTTGGTCAGAAGCTGTCTTGCTAACACCAAGTACATCATAATAATCTCTTTTAGTTGCCATACTTAAGCACCTCCAAAAAAGGTAAATAAAACTCTATCAAAAGAGGGATCCACATATGTGCATCCCCTTCTTCTTGATTCAAGTATAATACTATTTTTAGCACTCGTCAATAGTGTTGGCTAATATTATTCCTTGATTTTTAGTATTCAATTTTTCAATCATTATCTCCAATAATTCCACTCTTCTTTTGGAAGTCCAATGGTATCTGCCTTGAAGACTGGATTTTTACCCTGCTTCTTCTGCTTCTCATAATCCTTGAGTGCTTTCAGTGCAAGGCCGGAAAGAGCTACACAGCAAGGCAGGTTAATGATGGTCATACAGCCCATCGCAATATCTGCTAATGCCCAAGCTGCATCCATCGGAATTAAAGCTCCGACGAAAATTACAATGACACAGAAGACATGGAAGATATTCATAAACCTCTTAGATGGTTCTTTCTTATGATTCATATAGGCAAGTGCATTTCTCGTATAGTAAAGATTTCCAATCAGAGTAGTAAATGCGAACATTGACATTGCTATAGTGATAAAGACCTGACCAATTGGTCCAAATACAGTTGCCAAAGCATTCTGTACATAAGGTGCACCAGAAACAACCTGAGAACGTGCCACTCCTGAGCTTAAGCACATAAGTCCTGTAGCTGTACATAAAAGCATCGTATCAATATATACAGATACTGTCTGAACGAGTCCCTGTTTTACTGGATGAGTAATCATGGCAGAAGCTGCAGCATTTGGTGCAGAACCAACACCAGCCTCATTTGAATACAGACCACGTTTAATACCATAAATCATACAGGATCCACTCATTCCTCCGAAAATTGCACGGAAGTTCATGGCATCCTTAAAAATCATCACAAACATCATTGGAATGTTAGTAAAATGAATGAGAATTACAACCAGAGAAATTCCTACATAGAACACACCCATAAATGGCACTAATTTCTCAGTCATATGAAGTACACGATTGCCACCGCCAAAAATACTCCAACCTGTTAAAACTGCTAACACAACTCCCACAATAACAGGTGTCCATGTATGATTATAAAAATGATAGATTGCAAAAGATGACTGCAGATTATAGGAGCAAAGCAGATTAAATCCAAAAGCATAAGTAGCAATCAAAAAGAAACAGAAGATCCAAGGCAGCCATCTGCCTTTCACAACTTTCTCAATATAGTAGGCAGGGCCACCATAACACTGTCCATCACTACTCTTCTGTTTGAAAATCTGTGCCAAGGTACTCTCTATGAA
>JAXJRI010000041.1:0-4294 GCA_036310685.1 Lachnospiraceae bacterium
TCTGTAAGGAAGGCCGGATTAAAGGCGCTGAAATGATGAGCCGGATCTGGGTCAGTCCGGTGGATGCCGAGAAGCCGACCAGGAAGCCAAAGGAAAAGTGACAACACTTTGACAACAGAAAAATGGATAGCCTGTGGATTTAAGCTAATTCAGATAATAGAGATAATGCAGTCAACAAAACTTAACAGATATGTTTAGACTAAGGCCTGTTAGGATAGAGTTCGTATGGCCGCCAATATGATTGGGGTAAATAAAAGGATTATTATTGTTAACTTTGGTCCTTTTGATGTCATTATGTACAATCCAGTCATCAAAAAGAGAGAAAAAACATATGATACCAAAGAAGGATGCCTCTCATTATCTGGAACAAGACAAACGACTCGATATGAGACGATTGAGATCGAGTACTATGATGAGCATTGGAAAAAGAGGAATCAGACCATTAGCGGATTCACCGCGCAGATTATTCAGCATGAATGTGACCATTTAGAGGGTATTATCATATAAGATATGAAAGATTTTCGTAAAGGTAGTCATAACAAACTATTGTATAGAATTCTTGATTTATAGTTAATGGAATGATATCTTAAAATATAGCATGAACTGGTTATAAGTATCTAAATTTATGGCTGGATTAATATATGCGTATGTAATGCTAATCTTAAAAGGAGGATTAAAGATCTATGATTTACACAGCAGAAGTTAAAAATATGTGTCCTATTGCAAAGGGCGCAAAACATGAGCCTGCACCAATCCCAGAAGAGGGCAAGTGGGTCCATGCAAAACAGATCACAGATATTTCCGGTTTCACACATGGTGTTGGCTGGTGTGCACCACAGCAGGGAGCTTGTAAGCTTACTCTTAATGTAAAGAATGGTGTCATTGAAGAAGCATTAATCGAGACAATCGGATGTTCAGGAATGACTCATTCTGCAGCTATGGCAGCTGAGATTTTACAGGGCAAGACTATTCTTGAGGCACTCAACACTGACCTTGTTTGCGATGCAATCAACACAGCTATGAGAGAGCTTTTCTTACAGATCGTTTATGGACGTACTCAGAGTGCATTCTCTGATGACGGACTTGCAGTTGGTGCTGGACTTGAGGACCTTGGAAAGGGACTTCGTTCTCAGATTGGTACAATGTATGCAACAAAAGAGAAAGGTGTCAGATACCTTGAGATGACAGAGGGTTATGTAACAGGCCTCGCACTCGATGAGAACGATCAGGTAATTGGCTATCAGTTCGTATCTCTTGGAAAGATGACAGACTTCATCAAGAAGGGTGACGATCCTAACACAGCATGGGAGAAAGCGAAAGGTCAGTATGGCCGTGTAGACGATGCAGTTAAGATCATTGACCCACGTGTAGAGTAAGGAAGGAGACCGAATATCATGGCACAGTTATTTGAATCATATGAGCGTCGTATCGATCAGATCAACGCAGTTTTAAATAAATATGGAATCAGCTCCATCGAGGAAGCTGAAAAGATTACAAAGGATGCTGGACTTGATGTTTACAATCAGGTTAAAGGCATTCAGCCAATCTGCTTCGAGAATGCTGCATGGGCTTACACAGTAGGTGCAGCAATCGCTATCAAGAAGGGATGCCGTAAGGCTTCTGATGCAGCTGCAGCAATCGGAGAAGGATTACAGAGCTTCTGTATCCCAGGATCTGTAGCAGATCATCGTCAGGTAGGTCTTGGACATGGTAACCTTGGTAAGATGCTTCTTGAGGAAGATACAGAGTGCTTCTGCTTCTTAGCAGGACATGAGTCTTTCGCAGCAGCTGAGGGTGCAATCGGTATCGCTAATAACGCTAACAAGGTTCGTCAGAAACCACTTCGTGTTATCCTTAACGGACTTGGAAAAGATGCCGCTCAGATCATCTCCCGTATCAATGGATTCACATTCGTTGAGACACAGTATGATTACAAGAACGCTGCACTTAACGTAATCAGCGAGACACCATATTCTAATGGCCCACGTGCAAAAGTTAAATGCTATGGTGCTGACGATGTTCAGGAAGGTGTTGCGATCATGTGGCACGAGAACGTTGGTGTTTCCATCACAGGTAACTCCACAAACCCAACTCGTTTCCAGCATCCAGTAGCAGGAACATACAAGAAAGAGCGTATCCAGGCTGGTAAGCCATACTTCTCTGTAGCATCCGGTGGTGGTACAGGACGTACACTTCATCCAGATAACATGGCAGCAGGCCCAGCTTCTTATGGTATGACAGATACAATGGGACGTATGCATTCAGATGCACAGTTCGCTGGATCTTCATCTGTACCTGCTCATGTAGAGATGATGGGACTTATCGGAATGGGTAACAACCCAATGGTTGGAGCTACTGTAGCTGTTGCAGTTAGCGTGGAAGAAGCAGCTAAAGCTGGAAAATTCTAAGATAATCCAAATTTAAGATAAGCTAGTATATAAGCCGTTCTCAAGCGATTGGGAGCGGTTTTTTTAGACATCATAATTGTAAAATATGTAAAAAATTAGAATACGTCAAAATAAACAAATAGGAAACTAAAATATAGTGGTATATGCATAAAAAATAATAATTTTTGGGCTATTTTTAAGTTTACGTAACACATCAGGTACACAAATATTTTCGCGTACACATAAAATGTGTACGCGGTGGGCTAAAATCATGGTATTCTGTGTACTTTTGAAGCCTCGTACACATTATTTTGGAATCTAGTCTTATCAAGCCTCCACAAAAGTAAAATACTGTAATTGTAAAAAAGGCAGAGAAAGATGCATTAAAATCCGATTGATTACAAAAATTGTGGACAAGCGGTGGATACGGATTTTAACATTCTGTGGTAACAGGATAAAAAAATTTCCAATTTTCCTTCTCTTTTTTTGATGAAAGAAATTTGAAGTTCACATATAAGGGATGGTTGTGTACGCAGAGGAAGAGATCAATAATGACTGTCTTTTGTGTATTCCAGTGTTAGAATAGGAATCAGAGGAGAGGTGAAAGAGTAAGATGGAAATATTGAGATCAGGAGAAGAGTTCAATAAAATGATAAGTGAAGATCAACTGGTACTGGTTGAATTCGGTTCTTCAACCTGCAATCCCTGCTATGCCATCAGAGACAGATTAGATCATTGGGGAGCAAAGAATCCACAGGTTAAGATGATCTATGTTCCTGCCGAGCAGTACTTGGAACTGGCCGCTCAGAATGAAATCATGTCAGCACCGTCTGTAGTACTTTATTGGCGAGGAAGAGAGATCCTGAAAAAGAGCGGGCTGTACTTCAGCCTCGACATGTTTCTGGAGAAGGTAGAACGGATCATAAGCAGTATGTGAGAAAAATTAGGAATGGAGGCAGAGGGATGATACTTGACCGGAAACAAGTAAAGTGTGAATTTATGAATTATGTCTCAGATTATGATCTGTCAGACGTGAAGGTGAGATTGAAAGTGGATCATACTTATCGTGTAGCTCAGATATGTGATGCGATATCAGACAGCCTGTCCCTGGATACAGTGGATAAGGAGATTGCCTGGCTTTCCGGTATGATGCATGATATCGGAAGATTTGAGCAGTTGAGACGCTATCATACCTTTGTGGATGCAGATTCCTGTAATCATGCTGCACTAAGTGCAGATATTCTCTTTAAAGAGGGTAAAATACGTTTATTTACAGAGGATAGCGATCACGATAAATTGCTGGAGAAGGTGATCCGTCTTCATAATGTTTATCAGCTCCCAGAGCTTACGGAAAGAGAATACCTTTTTGCAACGGTCTTAAGGGATGCAGATAAGATAGATATTCTAAGAGTGAACTGTCAGACACCGGTAGAGGAGATCTATGATCTTCCACGGGAGGAATTTCTGAATACAGAGATTACCGATCAGATTTACCAGGAAGTGATGTCAGGACAGAATGTAAACAGAAAGCATTCGAGAACAGGAATTGATTTCATGGTAGGGCATATCGCTTTTGTCTTCGGACTGACTTACAAGGAGAGTTTTCGTCAAATCAGGAAACAGGGATACCTTGATCAGCTGATGAATATTCCTGTAAAGAAGGAAGAGGCGAAAAGGAGGATGAACAACATCAGGAGGTATGTTCATAAGTATATCGATAAGGAGTTGGAAATTTGAAAAGCGCATATTGTATAATACATTATATAATGCAATATACAATATATTATATGATGTTGGGGTCAAAACCCTGTTAATAGTACCTTGAAAAATTCATATAAAACCCTTTTTCTGCCTCTTTTCTGATATAATAGAAGTATCAGGAAAGGTGGTAGAAATCATGTCATTCA
>JAXJRI010000042.1:0-27863 GCA_036310685.1 Lachnospiraceae bacterium
ATCTAGAAGTGCGTGAAAACTTATGAACCGCCGTATACCGAACGGTACGTACGGTGGTGTGGAGGGCGGGCTAATAACCCGCCCATCCGATCAAGAATACAAGCTGAAGTGCCACTGGCACTTCAGCTTGTATTCTCTAATTGTGATTCCGATTTTTACTCGTCGGTCTTCTGATTGTCCAGCAGAGAGTTCTTTAAGTTGAAGAGCTTTCTGGAGAGGTCGACATGAACATCCTGAGGGTTCTCGAGACGTCTGTTCTCATCCCAGAGAGTATCAAGCTCTTTCTCACAGATCTTCTTGATCTCCATAGTCTTTGGAGATTCATAGACGCACTGTCCGTTCTGGAAGACTGGGATAAGCAGCTCACGGATATGATAAGTGCCGCCCTTTAATGTGGACTTCTTCCATGTGGAGATTGGGTCAAAAATCTTTAAGTCTTTGGACTCATCATATGTCTCACCGACTAAAGTGATGAGGTCAGCCTTAATCTTTCCAGTGACATTATCATAAAGACGAAGAACCTGTTTGTTTCCAGGGTTTGTGATCTTCTCTGGATTCTCAGAGATCTTGATCCTAGGAGTGAAATCATCATCTTCTGGATAACGAATTCCGGCAAGCTTGTATACACCACCGAAAGCAGGGTTATCAGAGGAAGTGATCAGCTTCGTTCCAACACCCCAGGAATCAATACATGCGCCCTGGTTCTTTAAGGACTGAATCAGATACTCATCTAAGTCACTGGAAGCAGAGATGATGGCATCTTCAAATCCAGCGTCATCTAACATCTTTCTTGCTTTCTTAGTGAGATAAGCAAGGTCTCCGCTGTCGATACGGATACCATAAAGCTTAGGATGGATACCCTGATCTTTTAATTCGCTAAATACCTTGATAGCATTCGGAACACCAGAATGAAGAACGTCATAGGTGTCAACTAAAAGGATGCAGGCATCCGGATAGTACTCTGCGTATTTTTTAAATGCTGTGTACTCATCTTTGAAACTCATAATCCAGCTGTGTGCGTGAGTTCCCTGAACAGGGACTCCGAAAATCTTACCAGCGATAACATTACTTGTTCCGGTACATCCACCAATGACAGCGGCACGAGCACCGAGTGTTCCGGCATCAGGACCCTGAGCACGACGAAGACCGAACTCCATAACGCCACCCTTGGCAGCCCAATTTACACGGCTTGCCTTTGTGGCAATCAGACTCTGATGGTTGATGATGTTAAGCACTGCAGTCTCGATCAGCTGAGCCTCCATGATTGGAGCGATGACTTTAACCAACGGCTCTCTAGGGAATACGATGGTTCCTTCTGGAACAGCGTAGATACTTCCGGTAAAATGATATCCTGCAAGGTAGTCTAAGAATTCCTCGCGGAAAATACCGAGATTCCTTAAATATTCGATATCGTCATAAGAAAATGTCAGGTTCTTTACATAATCGATCACTTGCTGCAGTCCGCAGGAGATCGCATAAGCTCCTCCACTTGGATTGTCACGGTAGAAAGCGTCGAAGATTACTTCATTCCTGTTCCCCTCTAAGTAGTAGCCCTGCATCATGGTAAGCTCGTACAGGTCTGTCATCATAGTTAAATTTCTTGCAAACATATCCTTACTCCTCATTTCCAACGCGAACAGTATTGTCACCGAATTGGGTGATGTAATTACTATTGACGTATCCCTTTAAATTCTTATGTTCTCCATTCAGGACTTTGACATAAGCATAATCAGTATTCTCCACAAAACGAAGAATCTTCATCTTAGTCATCGGTGCCAGACTCGTAATTTCAACCGAGCCAGAATCCGCTGCCTTACGGAGAGTGAGCGACTGATAAACATCAGCCACATAAATACTTGAGTGTCCTGAAGTTCCTGAAGATTCCGAAGTGCCAGAAGAACTCTTCTTGTCTGCCACCGTCGATGGAAGAACTATCGAATTCGCCGCACTCTGACTAGGAACCGTAAAATACAGAAAAAGAAAAAACATTCCGACCATCCCGATGATCCCAATGGAACAGAGGATGGAGACGATAATCTTTTTTGTCATAGGCCGCCCTTTCTTACGCCATATCGTTATAATTTTGGTTGTCGATAGATAAATATAGATGCTTTCACCAATAACTAAGATTATATCACATTTGTAGGTTTATAATACATAAATATTGAACAAAAGATAGGATAATTCTTTCATACATAAGATTGGGATAATTCTTTAATGTATTGACATTTATACTATCCTAGTATATGATGGAAAGGCTAAAAAACGAAGACGGAGACAGTAGGATCTTTGCGAACGCTCTAAGTGAGATGGAGATAGTGGAAACCCATCGCTGGTAGCGGGACCTGAACATCACTCCTGAGTTGCAAAGCTGAAAGGGTTAGTAAGCTGCGCCGGAAGTTCTCCCCGTTACTGGAGAAGCATATGATAGTATGTAAAGGTGGTTAAAGTGTGATTATTCGTCTCATCCTGTTACAGGGTGAGATTTTTTTTGTCTAGCATGCAAGTGAACTGCCAGTGGCAGTTTGGCTTGTTGTGTTCCTATTACATACTGACAACTATGTACCAGGAGGTAAAGAAGTGTACAAGAAAGTTTCTACCAATATGAATTTTGTGGACCGCGAGCAGGAGGTCTTAAAATTCTGGAATGAGAATGACATTTTCAAGAAGAGTATGGAGGAGAGAGAGGGACATCAGAATTATACATTCTATGATGGACCTCCAACAGCCAATGGTAAGCCACATATCGGACATGTACTTACTCGTGTTATCAAAGATATGATTCCTCGTTATCGTACTATGAAGGGATATGAGGTTCCTAGAAAGGCAGGATGGGATACTCACGGACTTCCAGTAGAGTTAGAGGTTGAGAAAGAACTCGGCTTAGATGGAAAAGAGCAGATCGAAGAGTATGGTATGGAGCCTTTCATTAAAAAATGTAAAGAGTCCGTATGGAAATACAAAGGTATGTGGGAGAGATTCTCCGACAAGGTTGGTTTCTGGGCCGACATGGAGAACCCATATGTCACATACCACGATGACTATATCGAGTCCGAGTGGTGGGCGTTAAAAGAGATCTGGAAGAAGGGTCTTCTTTATAAAGGATTCAAGGTTGTTCCTTACTGCCCTCGTTGTGGTACTCCGCTTTCATCCCACGAGGTTGCTCAGGGATATAAGAATGTTAAGGAGCGTTCCGCAATCGTAAGATTCAAGGTTGTTGGAGAGGATGCTTACTTCTTAGCATGGACCACAACACCTTGGACACTTCCTTCCAATACTGTACTCTGTGTAAATCCAGATGAGAAGTATGCAAAGGTTGAGGCAGCGGATGGATATACCTATTATATGGCATCTGCCCTGCTTGACACAGTATTAGGCAAGCTTGCTACAGATGACAAGCCAGCATACAAAGTACTTGAGACATACAAGGGCAGCGATCTTGAGCACAAAGAGTATGAGCCTTTATATGAGGGAGCAGCTAAGAAAGCTGAAAAACAGCATAAGAAGGCTTTTTTTGTAACATGTGATAACTACGTTACTATGAGTGATGGTACTGGTATCGTACATATCGCCCCTGCATTCGGTGAGGATGATGCTCGTGTCGGACGTGAGTACAACCTTCCATTCATCCAGTTTGTAGATGGTAAGGGTAACATGACAGATGATACACCATTTGCCGGTAAGTTCGTTAAGGATGCAGACCCAGAAGTATTAAAGGACTTAGACAGCAGAGGACTTCTCTATGATGCACCTAAGTTCGAGCATGATTACCCATTCTGCTGGAGATGTGATACTCCGCTGATCTACTATGCTAGAGAGTCATGGTTCATCAAGATGACAGCAGTTAAGGATGACCTGATTAAGAATAACAACACCATCAACTGGATTCCTAAGGGAATCGGTGAGGGACGTTTCGGCGATTGGTTAAAGAACGTTCAGGATTGGGGTATCTCCCGTAACCGTTATTGGGGAACTCCACTCAATGTATGGGAGTGTAGTGACTGCGGACATCAGGATGCGGTCGGAAGCAGACAGGAGCTTGCCGAGAGAAGCGGCAATAAAGACGCAGTGAAGATTGAGCTTCACAGACCTTACATTGATGCAGTCACTGTTAAGTGTCCGGAGTGCGGCGGAACCATGCATCGTGTACCAGAGGTTATCGACTGCTGGTTCGATAGTGGAGCAATGCCATACGCACAGCATCACTATCCATTCGAGAATCAGGAAGTATTTGAACAGCAGTTCCCAGCACAGTTCATCTCCGAGGCCGTTGACCAGACTCGTGGATGGTTCTACTCACTGCTTGCTGAGTCTACACTGCTCTTTAATAAAGCACCATATGAGAACGTTATCGTTTTAGGACATGTTCAAGATGAGAATGGACAGAAGATGAGTAAGTCCAAGGGTAACGCAGTAGATCCTATGGAGGCTCTTGAGAAGTACGGAGCTGACGCGATCCGCTGGTATTTCTACAGCAACTCCGCACCATGGCTTCCAAACAGATTCCATGGCAATGCTGTTATCGAGGGACAGCGTAAGTTCATGGGAACCTTATGGAACACCTACGCATTCTTCGTACTCTACGCAGACATCGACCAGTTCGACCCTACAAAGTACTCCATTGATAAAGACAGCTTATCTGTCATGGATAAATGGTTACTGAGCAAGTTAAACTCCTGCGTCAAAGCAGTTGATGACAATTTAGCTAACTACCGCATCCCTGAGACTACAAAGGCCCTTCAGGAATTCGTCGATGATATGAGTAACTGGTATGTTCGTCGTTCCAGAAAGCGTTTTTGGGCTAAGGGCATGGAGCAGGATAAGATCAACGCATACATGACACTCTACACAGCACTGGTAACCATCGCTAAGGCAGCGGCTCCAATGATTCCATTCATGACAGAGGATATCTATCAGAACTTAGTCCGCACCGTAGATCCAAGTGCTCCAGAGAGTATCCACCTTTGCGACTTCCCTGCAGTAGACGAGTCCATGATCGATGAGAAACTTGAGAAAGACATGGATGAGGTTCTTCAGATTGTCGTATTAGGACGTGCCGCAAGAAATGAGAGCGGAATCAAGAATCGTCAGCCAATCGGCCAGATGTATGTCAAGGCTGAGGAGACTGTCGGACCTCTTTACGAGGAGATCATCCGCGAAGAGTTAAATGTCAAGAGTGTGACATTTGCTGATGATGTTCGTGCATTCACAACTTACACTTTCAAACCTCAGATGAGAATCTTAGGACCAAAGTATGGTAAGAAGCTTGGTGCGATCCGCGGCGCTCTTCAGAAAGTAGATGGCAACGCAGCGAAAGACGAGCTAGACGAGAAGGGATTCATGACATTAGATCTCGGAGACGAGACTTTACAGCTTGCACCAGAAGAATTACTGATCGACATGACTCAGAAGGAAGGCTTCGTAGAGCAGGCTGACCATGGTATCACAGTTGTTCTTGATACAAACTTAACACCAGAACTTCTCGAGGAAGGATTCGTGAGAGAAATCATCTCGAAAGTCCAGACTATGAGAAAAGAAGCTGGATATGAGGTAACTGACCATATCACTCTTTGTGAGACTGGCAATACTAAGCTGAAAAAGATCATGCAGAAGGCAGAGGATGTCATCAAGGGCGACGTATTAGCTGATGAGATCTGCTATGACGAGGAGAAGGGTTACTCCAAAGATTGGAAGATTAATGGGGAGTCTGTCAAGCTTTCTGTTGAGAAACGATAATCGAAATCTGTAATCGTTTTCACCTAAAACAGGTGAGATATACAACGTTTGTAAAGCTTTATGTCTTATAAATGTAAAACTTAGGAAATGTATACAAAATCAGCAAAAATTTTTGTTGAAAAATCTAATCAAATCATTTAAGATGATTGAGAGGAAAAAGTAACAGCCCCGGAGAAGACTTCTTTCTTCGGGGTTGATGCGATATTACACACACACTAGCCTTTAAGGAGGAACCGAGTGATTATTAAAGAGAAATTTGACAAAGCGAAGTTCAAACAGGAACTGGAATCTAACTGCCGAATGTTATTCCGTCGTCATATCGCTGACGCCACTCCACAGCAGATCTATCAGGCTGTCGCTTATTCTGTAAAAGATGACATCATTGATAACTGGATTGAGACGCACAAAGCTTATGAGAAACAGGACGTAAAGATTGTATACTATATGTCCATGGAGTTCTTAATGGGACGTGCCCTTGGTAACAATATGATCAATCTTACCTGCTATGACGAAGTAAGAGAGACGCTGGAAGAGATGGGACTTGACCTTAACTTGATTGAGGATCAGGAGCCAGATGCCGCTTTAGGTAATGGTGGCCTTGGACGTCTTGCCGCATGTTTCCTTGATTCTCTGGCTACTCTTAACTATCCTGCATATGGATGTGGAATCCGCTACCACTACGGTATGTTCAGGCAGAAGATTGAGAATGGTTATCAGATTGAGGAGCCAGATGACTGGCTGAAGTATGGCAACCCATTTGAGGTCAAGCGTGACGAGTACGAGCTTGAGGTTAAGTTCGGCGGTTACGTTGATGTTGAGCAGGGAGCGAATGGTAATCCAAAGTTTGTCCAGAAGGGATACCAGAGCGTCCGCGCTATTCCTTATGATATTCCAATCGTTGGATATGGCAACCATATGGTTAACACTTTAAGAATCTGGGATGCAGAGGCTGTTGAGAGATTCAACCTTGGAGACTTTGATAAGGGACAGTATGAGAAAGCTGTTGAGCAGGAGAACCTTGCAAGAACACTGACTGAGGTCCTCTACCCTAATGATAACCATATGTCTGGTAAAGAGTTACGACTCAAACAGCAGTATTTCTTCATCTCTGCTTCTGTTCAGAGAGCAATCAAGAAGTATAAAGAGACTCACAATGGAGATATCCATCATTTCTATGAGAAGGTATGTTTCCAGTTAAATGATACTCATCCAACGGTAGCAGTTGCTGAGCTGATGAGAATCCTTGTCGATGAGGAAGGTCTTGAGTGGAATGAGGCTTGGGAGATCACAACAAAGACTTGTGCATACACTAACCATACCATCATGGCAGAGGCACTTGAGAAATGGCCAATCGAGCTCTTCTCTCGTCTGCTTCCACGTGTATACCAGATTATCGAGGAGATCAACCGTCGTTTCGTCTTAGAGATCAATGCAAACTATCCTGGAGATCAGGAGAAGGTGAAAGCTATGTCTATTCTCTATGATGGACAGGTTCACATGGCTCGTCTTGCTATCGCAGGCAGCTTCTCTGTAAACGGTGTTGCAAGACTCCACACAGAGATCTTAAAGAAACGTGAGCTGAAAGAATTCTATGAGATGATGCCTTATAAGTTCAACAATAAGACGAACGGTATTACTCAGAGACGTTTCCTTCTTCACGGAAATCAGCTTCTTGCTAAGTGGCTCAATGAGAAGATCGGAGATGACTGGATCACAGACCTTTCCAAGATCAAAGAACTTAAGCTCTACGTTGATGATGAGAAGTATCAGCATGAGTTCATGAACATCAAGTATCAGAACAAAGTGCGTCTTGCAAAATATATCAAAGAACATAACGGTATCGATGTAGATCCAAGATCTATGTTCGACTGCCAGGTTAAGAGACTTCACGAGTATAAGAGACAGCTCATGAACATCCTTCATGTTATGTACTTATACAATGAGATTAAGAGACATCCAGATATGGACTTTACTCCAACAACTTTCATCTTCGGAGCAAAGGCAGCCGCTGGATACTATACAGCAAAACTTACCATCAAGCTGATCAACTCAGTTGCAGATAAGATTAATAACGATCCTTCCATCAAGGGCAAGATCAAGGTTGTCTTCATTGAGGACTACCGTGTATCTAACGCAGAGTGGATTTTTGCGGCAGCAGATGTCAGTGAGCAGATTTCCACAGCTTCCCGTGAGGCATCCGGTACTGGTAACATGAAGTTCATGTTAAACGGTGCACCTACTCTTGGAACTATGGATGGTGCTAATGTTGAGATCGTTGAGGAAGTCGGCGAGGAGAACGCATTTATCTTCGGTATGTCTGCAGAAGAGGTTATGGCTCATGAGAAGAATCATGACTATAGTCCACGTGATATGTATAATTCAAATCAGGATATCAGAGAAGTTCTCACACAGCTTGTCAACGGATTCTACTCTCCAGAGGATCCAGAGTTATTCCGTGGTCTCTATGATTCCTTATTAGATAAAGATGCATACTTTATCTTAAAGGACTTCGATTCTTATAAAGATGCTCATAAGAGAGTAAGAGAAGCATATAAAGACCAGAAATTATGGGCTCGCATGGCTATGATGAACACTGCATGCAGCGGCAAGTTCTCATCCGATCGTACCATTGAAGACTATGTCCGTGATATCTGGCACTTACAGAAAGTTGATCTGAGCAAATAGTGTAAGTTTTGAAGCGTGCTTTAAACTTTAAATACATAATCGTCAGATAAATACGTTGTAAAGATTAATATCGGAAAAAGGCTATCCTTCGGGATGGCCTTTTTTTGCATTGAAAGAAAATTGATTTTGTTTGTGTTTACAACTTTTATAATAAAATTTCAAAAAAAATATAAGATTTGCTGGGCATATTTGTGAAAACTATGACGATGAGAGATAATTATTTGCTTTTTTGCGCAAAAAAGTATAAAATAAAAAACAACATGTGAGTTTCTATATATGGAGGGGAAAATGGAGACTACAATTGATGAGATTGTCTATTCCTTAAAGAACGGACAGGGTAAAAGAGTGGAGAATCTTGTAAAATTGGCCCTCGAGGAGGGCGTGCCTAGCAAGGATATTCTAGAGAAGGGCCTTCTTGCTGGCATGGAACAGATCACAGAGAAGTTTCGACGGGAAGAAGTCGGAGTGCCGGAGATTTTGAGCATCACGAGAGCGATGAACCGAGGAGTCAATGCATTAAAGAACTATTCCGGAGATGTCGGAATGAAGGAAGTCGGGACAGCAGTGCTTGGGACCGTGAACGGAGATCTTCATGACATCGGTAAGAATCTGGTTAAGATGATGATGGAGAGCATGAATATTCAGGTAATCGATCTTGGGGAGGATGTTACCCCCAATAGATTTCTGGATGCCGTGGTTTCAGCCAAGGCTAAGGTTCTTATTCTGAGCGGAATCTTGGAGACATCCGCTCAGGATATGGAGAAGGTTATCGATCTTTTTAGAGAACGTGATGTCCGTGATCAAGTGTTTATTATGGTAGGAGGATATCACCTGAATCAGGAACTGGCCCAGGAGATAGGAGCAGATTGTTACACAGAAGACGCAGGAAGCTGTGCCAAAACAGCCTATCAGTATCTGATAAAGAGACGAAAAGGGAAAAGGAAGAAAGTCTGATTGGCAGAGTGTGATACTCTTACAGTGTCGATAGAATATGGAGGTTCAAGTTGACAGAGAATAAGGGGAATAAAGGAACGAATCTTAATAAGATAGCATTTGAAGATGTTATTGATGTAGATGAGATGCAGCAGCTGCAGGATAACTGGGCGAAAGCGACAGACTTAGCTTTTATTACCGTAGACTGTAATGGTAATCCTATCACTGAGTACAGTAACTTCACTCCTTTTTGTGACAGGATGCGAAACAATAAAGATTTTCGAGAGAAATGTTTCTTCTGTGATGCGTGTGGCGGAAGGAAGGCCTTAAGGTCCAGCGGTCCACATGTCTATATTTGTCATGCTGGCCTTATCGACTTTGCTATTCCTATTAATATTAAGGGACAGCATGTCGCCAATATCCTTTCTGGTCAGGTTGCGACGGAAGATTTTGAGGATTTAAAACCTATCATGCCTCAGGACAGGGAGTGGATGAAGACACCGGAGAATGCCAAGCTTTGGGAAGAGGTGCCTGTCGCTTCTGTAGAGAAGATTCGTGCGGTCGCACAAATTATCTATGACAGTTTTAATTATACGATAGAGAAAGAGTATGCCAGCAAGATTGATGCGGAATTGCGTGAGAAGGACATTAAGCTCATCAAGGAGGAGAAGCTCCGAATTGAGATGGAGAAGTCTCTTCGTGATATCGAGCTGAAGGCCTTACACTATCAGATCAGTCCGCATTTTCTTTTCAATGTACTGAACACGATCGGGCGGCTGGCCTTCTTTGAGAATGCCAAGATGACGGAGGATGTCGTCTATGCTTTTGCGGATATGATGCGTTATATCCTGCGTAAAAGTTCAGATCCACTCTCTCCGCTCGGAGATGAGATCACACATGTCTTAAATTATCTGAAGATTCAGAAGATTCGTCTGGGAAGCAGACTTCAGTACAATATTAATATTCCAGAGAAATATTATGCCGTGAGACTGCCATTTCTTGCAGTGACCACTATTGCGGAGAATTCGATTAAGCATGCAGTGGAGAATAAGACCTCGGGAGGTATTATCGACATCAGCTGTGAGGAGAAGGATGGAGATCTCTATCTCTATATCGAGGATAACGGAGATGGTATTCCGAAGTCCAAAATCCTGAGTATCCTTCGGGGAGAGGACTACCAGAATAATAAGAATGGTGCAGTGGGCATCTATAATGTCAATACCAGACTGATTCAGTACTTTGGACCGGAGTATGCCCTGATTATCGAGTCGGATAATCAGCCATCGATGGGGACTAAGGTTACGATTAAAATACCGCTTAAGAGTGATAATAAGATAGACAGAAACTAGTGATATGACTTCAGTGTCAAAACTCATCATCCCACGTAAGCTTGCTTACAAGTGAGGATGTGAGTTGTTGACACCCAACATCATCATAATTTTAACTAGAAAGGCGGAAAGCTTTGTATAAGATACTGATTGTAGAGGATGAAGAACTCGAGAGAACCTCGATTAAGATTTTTCTGGAGGAGAATCTCCAGGAAGTAGAGATTGTCGGAGAAGCAAAGAGCGGATATGAGGCTCTCGATATGATTGATAAGTACGATATTAACCTGTTCCTGGTTGATATCAATGTTCCGGGGATCGATGGTCTTGAGATTATTAAGAATGCTCGGAAGAAGTTCCCGAATGCCGTGATTATTATCACAACAGCCTATGATGATTTTGAGATTGCCCACAAGGCGATCAAACTGAAAGTAGATGATTTTCTTTTGAAGCCGATTCGTAAGGAGACTCTCCTGGAATCTGTCAAATCATTTGCTGGGAAGCTGGGTGACGGAGGCAACACGGACAAGAGTAATAAATTGCTGTCCAGGCTGGAAATCGAATTAAAAAAATGCTCATATAAAGCGTCTGTTGACCTTTTGCGTGAGTATATCGACCAGTTATACTTAGAGCATAAGGATGTCAACATAGTCTCCAAACGACTCCAGGAACTTGCGAAGATGATTGTGAAAATTGCTGAGGAGCTCAATGTCGACGATACGAGTGAGCTGATCGTGCAAATGGAGAAATTGAAGATCAAGTATCTTCTTTACAACAATAAGCATGATGTCTATGGTGAGATTGTGAAGATGATCGATATCCTTTTCGATAAGATGAACCAGAGCGGTAAGCTCGGCGGTGATGGCATGAAGTCTGTCATCGATTATATCGAGAGAAACTTAAAGAAGGGCATCAGCCTGGAAGATGTGGCCAACCATGTGAATATCAGCACCTACTATCTCAGCAAGATTTTCAAGAAAGAGATGGGTGTGAACTTTATCACATATGCCACCGACCGGAAGATGGATATGGCCAAAGAGATGTTAGTGAACACAGATATTCCGGTCCTTAATATTGCCTTAGATTTGGCGTACAATGAAGCGAATTACTTCAGTAAGGCCTTCAAGAAGAAGACTGGATATACGCCGTCTGAGTATAGAGAAAAATATCGAGTAAGAAAGGAGGATGAGAATGAAGCGTTTTAATATCAACACTGAAGTACTTTTCAGTGAGGATGCCATTGATGCTCTGTTGGAATTTAAGGATCTCAATGCAGTAATAATCACTGATAAGTTTATGGTGGACTCCGGCATGGCAGACATGATCGTGAGAAAGCTCAGAAACTGTTCCAATGTTTCTGTTTTCAGTGAGGTTATTCCAGATCCGCCAATGGAGCTGATCGAAAAGGGCGTTGCATTCCTGGATGACAAAGACTGTGATCTTGTAGTTGCTCTTGGAGGAGGTTCTTCCATTGATGCTGCCAAATCCGTTGTCTACATGACAAGAAAGCTGATTGCAGAGGATGGGGAGAAAGAGAACAAGAAGATCAAGCTTGTTGCCATCCCAACTACCAGTGGAACAGGATCTGAAGTTACTCAGTTCGCTGTCATCACGGACACTAAGACAGGTACTAAGATACCTATTATTGATGAGGGTCTTCGTCCGGACCTTGCGATCTTGGATCCGGAGCTTGTAAAATCAGCCCCGCCTTTTATTACCGCAGATACAGGAATGGATGTTATCACCCACGGTATCGAGGCATATGTTTCAGAAGAAGCAAGTGACTGCTCCGACTCTCTTGCTGAGAAGGCAGTAGAGCTGGCATTTGAATATCTGCCGAGAGCATACCGTAATGGTTATGACATCACAGCAAGAGACAAGATGCACAGAGCTTCCTGCTTAGCAGGTATGGCATTCAGCCAGGTTAATCTGGGACTGAATCATGGTATCGCACATGCATTAGGAGCAATCTTCCACATTCCGCATGGCAGAGCGAATGCACTGGTGCTTCCACATGTCATCGAGTTTAACGCTGACAATAATCGTGTCGATGCGAAACACAGCAATGACGCAGCTAAGAGATATCAGAAACTGGCGCGTATCGTTGGACTGCCGTCACCGACTACAAGGGTAGCTGTGACCAACCTGATTGCAGAGATTAACCGCCTGCTCAAGTACATGGATCGTCCAATGTGCATCACAGAGTGCGGTGTCAGTCTGGAAGAGTTTGAAAAGCACAGGGAAGAGATCATCGACCGTGCTCTTGCTGACCGATGCACGACGACTAATCCAAGATTAGCGACTCGTGAAGATGTCAGCGCAATCCTTGATAAGATTGCCAAATAAAAATTGACGACAGGCGCATAAATACAGGGTAAATATGTCAACAAAGTATCATGCGGAAATTTTGCAAAAAGTAATTATATGCATTTAAAAACTAAAAATTATATGCGGAAGCCAAGTAATTTTGTGAAAAATGCTCTATAATGAATCTATCCTGTAAATCAACCAAAGGTAGTCTGTCTAATTGAAAAGAGAGACAATAATTTTCATAAGGAGGTCAATTATGCAGAAAGAAGCTTTAGGAATGATTGAGACCAAAGGCTTAGTTGGCGCAATTGAAGCAGCCGATTCTATGGTTAAATCAGCAAACGTAACCTTAGTTGGATACGAGAAGATCGGTTCCGGTTTCGTAACAGTAATGGTTAGAGGAGACGTAGGAGCTGTTAAAGCATCTGTAGACGCTGGTACAGTCGCAGCTGATAAAGTCGGAACAGTTGTTTCCAGCCATGTGATCCCAAGACCACATACAGACGTCGAGAAAATCTTACCACAATAAGGAAGGCCTGGTCTGATTTATTATTAATGGAGGTATAATTCAATGAAAGATGAAATGATGGCTAAAATCATGGACGAAGTTATGAAAAAGATGGGTGGATCTGAAGCATCTACAGATAACGCAGCTGCAGAGTGCCCAACTGGCTTAGGAATCAATGAAGACCTTTGCGGATTAACTGAGTATGTTGGAACATCTCTTGGTCACACAATTGGTTTAGTAATCGCTAACCTTGACTACAGTGTTCATGAATTATTAAAAATCGATCCTAAGTATCGTTCAATCGGTATCATCTCTGACCGTACTGGTGCTGGTCCTCAGATCTTCGCATCTGATGAGGCTGTTAAGGCTACAAATACAGAGGTTGTACTTTGCGAGTGCCCTCGTGATACAGAGGGTGGCGCTGGACATGGTTGCTTAATCATCTTTGGTGCTGAGGACGTATCCGATGCTCGTAGAGCTGTTGAGGTTGCATTAAGTTTCGTACCGAAGCACATGGGTGATGTATATGGTTCTCCTGCAGGACATCTTGAGTTCCAGTACTCCGCACGTGCAAGCTACTGCTTAGAGAAAGCTTTCGGCGCTGTAGTTGGTAAGGCATTCGGAATCACTGTAGGTGCTCCTGCTGGTATCGGTGTAGTATTAGCAGATACAGCTGCTAAGACAGCTACAATTGATCCTATCGCAATCGCAACACCTGGTAATGGTGGAACATCCTTCTCTAACGAGGTTAACTTCTTCTTCACAGGAGATTCAGGAGCTGTTAGACAGGCAATCATCGGAGCTCGTGAAGTTGGTAAGCAGTTACTTAAGGCATTAGAGCCAGACTTACCGCTCGAGTCCACAACTTGCCCATATATCTAAAAACACTTTTGAATTCGAAACTGGCAGCTTGACGTGTGAGAGTGTCAGTGCTGCTTGATTAGATATCCTCACGAATAGACGAACGGAAACGTGAGCGATATCGGTTGTTATGATAAGTCATAATGATTGGAAAGTTAATTTAATAGAGAGGTGTTGAGACCGTGAAAAGTAAACGTTTTGAAGTATTAGATGCAAGACCTGTTAATCAGGACGGCTATGCTAATGAGTGGCCAGAAGTTGGTTTTATCGCTATGAACAGTCCATACGATCCAACTCCATCCATCAAGATTGAGAATGGCGTTGTAGTAGAGATGGACGGTAAGACAATCGACGAGTTCGATATGATCGATGCATTCGTTGCACGTTATGCGATCAACCTTGACTTCGCTGAAGAAGCTATGGCTAAACCATCACTTGAGATCGCTCGTATGCTCGTTGATATCAACGTAACAAGAGCAGAGTGCTTAAAGTATACAACAGCTATCACACCGGCTAAGCTGGTTGAGGTAGTTGGTAACCTTTCCACACTGGAAGCTATGATGGGTATCACAAAGATGAGATGTCGTCTGAT
Source organism: Lachnospiraceae bacterium (assembly GCA_036310685.1). GTDB lineage: Bacteria > Bacillota > Clostridia > Lachnospirales > Lachnospiraceae > Anaerobutyricum. Next base: position 14,951 of record JAXJRI010000042.1, read on the forward strand.
GCCAGCTAACCAGTGCCACGTTACAAACGTAAAAGATAACATGATTCAGATCGCAGCAGATGCCGCAGAGGCAGCTGTTCGTGGATTCGCTGAGATGGAGACAACCGTAGGTATCGTACGTTACGCTCCGTTTAACGCTATGGGTATCATCGTTGGCGCGAACACAGGTCGTCCTGGTATCCTTACACAGTGCGCACTTGAGGAGGCCACAGAGCTTGATTTCGGTATGAGAGGTTATACCGGTTATGCCGAGACAATTTCCGTATACGGAACTGAGGATGTATTCATGGATGGTGATGATACTCCATGGTCCAAGGCATTCCTTGCTTCCTGCTACGCTTCCCGTGGTGTTAAGATGAGATATACATCAGGTACCGGTTCTGAGGTTCAGATGGGTATGGCTGAGCAGAAGTCCATGCTTTACCTCGAGGCTCGTTGCCTGGCAATCACCCGTGGCGGTGGTGTTCAGGGTACACAGAACGGTTCCGTATCTTGTATCGGTGTTCCTGCCGCTGTACCTGGTGGTATCCGCGCCGTTGCATGTGAGAACTTAATTGCCGCTATGCTTGACCTTGAGAACGCATCTTCGAATGACCAGACATTCACACATTCTGATCTTCGTCGTGTTGCTCGTTCTATTCCGCAGTTCATGGCTGGTACAGATTACATCTGCTCCGGTTATTCTGCAACTCCTAACTATGATAACATGTTCGCTGGATCCAACTGGGATGCAGACGATTATGATGACTGGTGCGTAATTCAGCGTGACCTCCGTGTCGATGCAGGACTTGTTCCGGCAAGAGAGGAAGAGGTTGTTGAGGCACGTAATAAGGCTGCAAAAGCTATTCAGGGTATCTTCCGTGAGTTAGGCCTTCCTGAGATCACAGACGAAGAGGTAGAGGCTGCTACCTACGCTCGTGGATCACAGGATATGCCGGATCGTGACGTTGTAGCCGACCTTAAGGCTGCACAGGATATGCTTAAGAGAGGCATCACTGGTATCGATTGGGTTAAGGCTCTTTACAAAGCTGGATTCGAAGATGTATCTCGTGCGATCTTCATGATTCAGAAGAACAAGGTTGCAGGAGACTTCCTCCACACAGCTTCCATGTTCGACAGCAACTTCCACGTAATGAGTGCTGTTAACTATCCGAACGGATACGAGGGACCTATGACAGGTTACCAGATCAGCCCAGAGCACTGGAAGAAGATGTCTGATATCCGTACCGCTGTTGACCCGGATAAGCTTTGATTAAGTTAGATTGGAAGGTGAACTAGAATGGCAATTGATGAAAGATTATTAAAAAGTGTAATCGCTGAAGTTCTCAAAGAGATGGACACATCATCTGCTGCAGCTGAGGCAGGTAAGTCATATGAATCCGAAGGTATGAAGATCACAGAGATCGGTGAGGCTGAAAAAGGCACAGATCCTAACGAGGTTGTATTAGGATTAGCTCCTGCTTTCGGTGAGTATCAGACAACAAATATCATTGGTATTCCTCATGGCAAGATCGTAAAAGAGATCTTAGCTGGACTCGAGGAGGAAGGCGTTAAGTGCAGAATCGTTAAGGTGTTCCGTACATCTGACGTTTCCTTCATCGCTCATGACGCTGCTGAGTTATCCGGATCCGGAATCGGTATCGGTATCCAGTCCAAGGGTACTACCGTTATCCATCAGAAGGACCTTCCGCCGCTGTCTAACCTTGAGCTCTTCCCGCAGTGCCCACTGATCGACCTTGAGACATACAGACACATTGGAAAGAATGCAGCTCAGTACGCTAAGGGTGAGTCACCTGCACCTGTTCCTGTAAGGAACGATCAGATGGCTAGACCAACATACCAGGCTTTATCTGCTGTACTCCATATCAAAGAGACAGAGCATGCAGATCGTGCTAAGAAGCCTGTTGCTCTTAAAGTTGAATTAGATTAATCGGAGGTGGCAATAGTGGATCAGGAATTATTAGTAAGACAGATCATGCAGGAAGTTCTCAAGAACATGAAGGGATCTCAGGCAGCTGTTGAAAATACCGACAAGGTTACAGTTGCAGATTATCCTATCGGTGAGAAGAGACCTGAGTTAATCTATAGTAACTCTGGAAAGAGATATGACGAGTTAACATTCGAGGGAGTTGTTAACGGTGACCTCGATGCCAAGGATTTCCGTATCAGACCGGAGACTCTTGAGTTACAGGCACAGGTAGCTGAGTCCGCAGGACGTGGATTCTTCGCTACTAACTTAAGAAGAGCAAAAGAGCTTATCGCAGTTCCAGATGCTCGTCTTCTTGAGATTTACAACGCTCTTAGACCATATCGTTCAACAAAAGCTGAGCTTTATGCAATCGGCGATGAGCTGATTGAGAAATACGGTGCTACAGTATCTGGTAACTTCGTAAAAGAAGCTGCAGATATCTATGAGAAACGTAATCGTTTAAGACAGGACTAATCGACGAAGTTGATTTGAAATCAACGGAGGTATAGAAAGTGAAATTAGTTGCGGGCGTCGATATTGGTAATGCATCTACAGAGAGTGCAATTGCCAGAATCGATGGAAATCATGTAACCTTCTTATCCAGTGGTATCACAGGTACCACTGGTATCAAGGGTACAAAGCAGAATATCCATGGAGTATTTCGTTCATTAAAGGACGCACTTGACAAAGTTGATCTTGAGATCGAAGACCTCGATGAGGTTCGTATCAATGAGGCTGCTCCTGTTATTGGCGATGTTGCTATGGAGACTATCACCGAAACTATTATCACAGAATCTACAATGATTGGACACAATCCCAATACACCAGGCGGTATTGGGATTGGTGTCGGAATCACTCAAATGATACATAAATTGGATAGTGTTGAGCACGGTAGTGATGTGATAGTAGTGGTACCGTCAGAGATTTCCTTTGATGCCGCTGCGCAGATTATCAATCAGTATAATACAGTCGTCAACATAAAAGGTGCCATTGTCCAAAAAGATGATGGCGTTTTAATTAATAATCGACTTGAGGAGAAGATTCCGATTGTCGACGAAGTGAAGATGATTGACAAAGTGCCTCTTGGAATGTTGTGTGCCGTTGAGGTAGCACCAGTTGGTGGTGTTGTCGAAGTCCTTTCGAATCCTTATGGTATCGCAACATTATTTAAATTATCCCCAGATGAGACCAAACAGGTAGTTCCGATTGCCAGAGCATTGATCGGTAACAGATCTGCAGTAGTCATCAAGACACCTGAGGGTGATGTAAAAGAACGTCGAATTCCTGCAGGATCCATTGAGATCATCGGTAAGAACAAGAAAGTTACTGTTGGTGTTGATGAGGGTGCAGAGAAGATGATGGAAGCTGTCAACAGTGTTCCAGAAATCATAGACGTAAAAGGAGAGCCAGGAACCAATGTCGGTGGTATGCTTGAAAAAGTAAGACAGGTTATGAGTAACCTGACAAACCAGAGAGCCAAAGACATTCAGATCCAGGATTTACTTGCAGTTGACACGTATAATCCGCAGCAGATTAAGGGTGGTATCGCAAACGAGTACTCCTTAGAGAGTGCCGTAGGTATCGCGGCGATGGTGAAGGCAGATAAGCTCCAGATGGAGATGATTGCCGATGAACTTTCAGAAAGATTAAAACTCCCGGTCTATGTCGGTGGAGTTGAGGCGGACATGGCGATCAAAGGAGCACTTACAACTCCTGGAACCAACGTACCGCTTGCAATTGTAGACATGGGTGCCGGTTCTACTGATGCCTCTATCATGAATAGCGAGGGCGATGTTAAGTTAGTTCATCTTGCTGGAGCTGGCAATATGGTAACCTTATTGATTCAGTCTGAGTTAGGATTAGATGATTTTGACACGGCAGAACAGGTGAAGAGATATCCGCTTGCAAAAGTAGAGAGTTTCTTCAATATCCGACACGAAGATGGCACAGTTCAATTCTTCGATAAACCGCTCGATCCTGGCATCTACGCAAAAGTAGTTATGGTAAAGGATGACGGAATTTTGGTCCCACTTGAAGGACAGGACTCAGTAGAGAAAGTCAAGCTGGTGAGATCAAGAGCAAAGCAAAGAGTATTTGTGACGAATGCGATTCGAGCACTTACCCAGGTTAGCCCTACGGGTAATGCAAGAGACATCCCATTCGTAGTGTTAGTTGGCGGAAGTGCCTTAGACTTTGAGGTACCGACGTTAGTAACCGACGCATTATCACAATATAATATAGTAGCAGGACGAGGTAACATTCGTGGTTGCGAAGGTCCTCGTAATGCAGTAGCAACAGGTTTAGCAATGTCTTGTGTAGACACACAACAGGGAGATTGATATGGGAGAAGGCAGAGGCAAAGTCGTAAAACGTACTATCAAAGTATATTACGACTGTGACAATCTTAAAGAGAGAGATTTTCTGGATGTTCTCCTTGGTATCGAAGAAGAAGGGCTCCCTTATGAGACACAGGGCTTTCATGAGAGCGATATCTTAGGACTCGCTCACAAAGCTAGCCTGGATTCAAGATTAGGGGTAGGCATTGGAGTTAGTAAAGAAGGGATAGCCCTTCAATACGAGAAACTAGAAGAGACTACTCCTCTTTTTAAGATTAAGTATTATCAGAGAGATCAGTTCCGTGCGATGGGCACTAACGCTGCACGTCTTGTGAAGCGTGTTCCATTCGTTCCAATTGACTGATCCTATGTAATCGGAGATGTAAGGAGGTGTAAAGGTGGCTAATAACGCTGTTGGCTATATCGAGACATACGGACTTACCTCATGTGTTGTAGCAGCTGATGCGGCTGTAAAGACCGGTAATGTCGAGCTTCTTGGTTATGAATATGCCAAAGGAGGCGGACTTTGTACCGTTAAGGTCAGAGGCAACGTAGGTGCTGTTAAGGCAGCAATCAAGGCTGGCAAGAGAGCAGCAGAGGCGGTCAAGGGTTCCCACTCCGGAACAAAGAGTGTTCTCCTTATGCCAAGACCTTCTGATCAGATCAAAGACGTTCTTATTGACAATGCGAATAACGTTGGTGGTGAGATTGCTCTTAGAACCGGTATCAGACCGAAAGGTGAGAGTCGTATGCCAGTGCTGGTATCCCATTGGAAGCCAAAAGAAGATAAAGCCAGTGCAAAAGCACCTGAAACTCCTGTCGTTGAAGATCTTAAGGAAGAAAATGTTGTAGAAGAGCCAAAGGCAGAAAAACCTGAGGCAGTGGAGGAAGCTCCAAAGGCTGAGCCTGTAGTTGAGGAACATCCGAAACCAGAGGCTCCAAAAGCAGAAGAGCCAGTCAAAGAGGAAGCTCCAAAGGTTGAGCCTATAGTTGAGGAAACTCCGAAACCAGAGGCTCCAAAAGCAGAAGAGCCAGTCAAAGAGGAAGCTCCAAAGGCAGAAGAGCCCGTCGAAGAGGAAGCTTCAAAGACAGTAGAACCTGCAAAAGCAGAGGAAACTGTAAAAGAAGAAGCTCCAAAGGCAGAGAAGCCTGTAGAGACAACTCCTGTTGAGAGCCCTAAAGCAGAGGAACCTGCCGAAGAGAGTGCTCCAAAAACAGCAAGGACTCCAAGAAAGACAACATCAACAGGAAAAAGAAGATCAAGTAGGAGAAAGAATTCTGACAAACCGAAAAAGTAAGTCGGAAGAATGATCCAAACGATCACAATATTCAGTAACGGTAATAAACATTCATGAAAGGGATCAGATGAACGATTATAATAACATTTTAGTCGGATTTTCAGAGCTGATTAAGAATAAAGAATATCGTCCATATGAGGGTGATTTAAGGCTTGGCGTAGACCTCGGAACTGCCAATATCGTAGTCTCCGTAGTCGATGCGAACAACACCCCGATCGCTGGAATGTCATATCCTTCCACAGTAGTTCGTGATGGTATCGTGGTTGATTTCCTCGGTGCCTCACGTGCTGTGAGAAATATGAAGGACCAGCTGCAGAATATGATCGGTGTTGAGTTCTATGAAGCTGCAACGGCGATTCCTCCAGGAATCATTGAAGGTAATGTTAAAGTTATCAGTAATGTTGTGGAATCAGTAGGACTTGATGTAGTTAATGTCATTGACGAGCCAACCGCAGCAGCATCGGTACTTGGTATCACAGATGGAGCTGTAGTTGATGTCGGTGGTGGAACAACCGGTATCAGTATTCTGAAAGATGGAAAAGTAATCTTTACAGCAGACGAGCCGACCGGAGGTACTCATATGACTCTGGTACTTGCGGGAAGCTTGGGATGTTCATTCGATGAGGCCGAGAGAATTAAGAAAGATCCAAGGCAGGAAATGCTTGTATTTCCAGTGGTGAAGCCAGTAATCGAGAAGATGGCTGCAATCGTCAAACGATTCATAGAGGGATACGACGTCGATACCATCTATGTTGTAGGCGGTGCCTGCAGCTTTAAGAAGTTCGAGTCAGTATTCGAGAAAGAGATTGGTGTTAAGACGATTAAGCCGAAAGAACCTCTTCTGGTAACGCCGCTAGGAATTGCCATGAACTGTAAAGACAATAGGTGACATAATGAATAAAGTAGAATTTGAAAACGCGCTTATGTCAACCATTGTGGAATATATTTCAGATCAAGTTGTCATGAGATATATGCAGGCATGTAAGAAGGCTACCGTTCTTTTTACAGGAGCATTAATTGGATATGCAGATGCTGTGACATCCTTGAATGCATTAAAAGAGAAAGGCTGGAAATTCACCGCAGTTCTCTCACATTCAGCAGGATCTGTTCTCACAGAGAAGCGTATCAAAGACGACATTGATCCGGATGCCATCTATGTTGAGGGCGCTCCGGTAAACGGACGACAGATTGTAGATGATTCTCAGTTTGTTATCATCCCGACACTTACGATCAATACAGCCGCGAAGGTTGCAAACTGTATCACAGATAACCTTGTGACTAATATGATCTTTCGTGCGATGTCTACCGGGAAACCGATCGTAGCTGCGATCGATGGCTGTTGTCCAGACAACGAAGTGAGAGCTAAGATGGGATTCAAAGTAACAGATGCTTACAAGAATCGTATGAGACAGAACTTACTTGATGTTCAGTCTTATGGCATCAAGCTCACAACTGATGCAAGTTTATGCGAGAAGGTTGAGGAAGTATTCAAAAACAATTTTGAATTCTCCGTGGCAGATAACAAATCGGAAATGCGAAGCGCTCCGAAGACAACTTCTGCAAAGCCAAATCGTATGCTTACTACTAAGGTTTCTGCAGTAGAAACTGCTCAGGCAGCAACAGAAGCTAAGGCGGCAGCAGGCGCCACAAGCGTCAAACTTGATAAAAAAGTTATCGGACGCGTTGATATTGCCAAGAATGCCAGATATAAAACTATCATCTTACGTTCTGACGCATTAGTGACAGGACTGGCAAAAGATGAGGCTCATTATAGAGGTATTGCATTAGTTAAAGAATAAGTAGGTGAAGACATGTATTTAGGTAAAGTAATAGGAACGGTAGTTTCCACTATCAAAGTCCCAAGCTTGACTGGCACAAAGTTTCTGATTATCGAAAAGATCAATCAGGACTTGACTGCAAAGAAGCAGACAGAAGTTTGCGCTGATACTGTCGGAGCCGGAGATGGTGAGACTGTAATCATCGTAAAGGGAAGTTCTGCACGATATGCTGCAGGTGATAAGTCTTTACCAGTCGATGCTTCAGTTATTGGAATCGTAGATACTGTGGAAGTATCACAGGTTTAAGGAGATAGATATGGCTAATATTTATACAAAAACAGGTGATAAGGGTACCACGGGATTATATGGTGGTTCCAGAGTCGACAAGGACAGTCTCAACGTTGATGTGTATGGCACAATAGATGAGGCAATTTCTTCATTGGGAGTTGCTTATGCCCTAACTGATTCATCAGAAATCAAAGAATATATTAATCATATTCAGAAAAGAATGTTCCAGGCAGGAGCTGAGTTCGCAAGTGACGAGAGAGGCATGGAAATGCTGAAAGACAAGATTTCCGAGGCAGATATCAAGTATCTCGAGAAGATTGTCGACGAGTCCACCGAAGTCAACGGACGAATGACACAGTTCGTCGTGCCTGGCCTAAATCCTTCCTCTGCCGCTCTTCATGTGGCAAGAACAGTCGTAAGAAGAGCAGAACGGAAGATAACGACATTGGCCAAAAATGCCCCAGTTCGTGAAGAACTGAGAAAATATATTAATCGTCTTTCTGATGCGATTTATGCACTTGCAAGACTTGAGGAAGCAAGAGCACAGGATCAGGAAGTAGCGGAACTGAAGGATACAGTCCGCAAGATTGTTAGAGAAACTCTTGGAAACGAAGATAAAGGAGAATGCAAGATGGATATGTCATTACCAACTTTAAAGAAGATGGCTGACTATGCAGAAGAGAAATCCAGAGAGATCGGAGTACCTACCTGCTTCGCAGCAGTAGACGCCGGCGGAAATCTCATCTACTTCCAGCGTATGCCTGATACACTGCTTATCAGCACAAAAGTATCACAGGATAAGGCATACACGGCAGCAGCTCTCAAGTGTCCGACATGTGATCTTGCTGATATCACAAAACCAGGAGAAGACTTATGGAGTTTAACCAATTCCGCAGATGGTCGAATCATAGCTTTCGGAGGAGGATATCCAATTAAAGTCGATGGTAAGATTATTGGAGCAATCGGCGTTAGCGGTGGTACTGCTGAAGAGGATATGGCAGTAGCAACGTATGCATTGGAAAAAATGCAAGGAGGAAAAGCATAATGAATATTGATGTTGAATTAATCGAAAAGGTTGTCAAAAAAGTTTTAAACGATGTTGACAACGGAACAAGCACTGCAGAAGATTGTAACTGGGGAATCTTCGAGAGCATGGATGATGCAGTAGCAGCAGCTAAGCAGGCTCAGAAAGAGTATTCACATTGCTCAATGGCTGACAGAGAAAGATTTATCAATGCTTTAAGAGAGTTCGCTTTAAGAAAAGAGAACCTTGAGTATATGGCTAAATCCGCTGTAGAAGAGAGTGGAATGGGTGCTTATGAGTACAAGCTTGTTAAGAATAAACTCGCTGCAGAGAAGACACCTGGTATCGAGGATCTTACTACAGAGGCTCTGTCTGGTGATGACGGACTTACATTAGTTGAGTATTGCCCATTCGGTGTAATTGGATCTATCTGCCCAACTACAAACCCTACAGAGACAATCATCAACAACTCCATCTCTATGTTAGCAGGTGGTAACTCTGTAGTATTCAGCCCACATCCACGTGCAAAGCACATCTCTATCTGGTTAATCAAGAAATTCAACCAGGTACTCGTTGAGGCTGGTGCTCCAAAGAACTTAATCGTAACAGTTCAGGAGCCATCCATTGATAATACAAACAAGATGATGTCCCATCCAGATGTTCGTATGCTGGTTGCTACAGGTGGTCCTGGAATCGTTAAAGCTGTTCTTTCATCTGGAAAGAAAGCTATCGGTGCCGGCGCTGGTAACCCACCAGTAGTTGTTGACGAGACAGCTGATATTGAGAAGGCTGCTATTGATATCATCAATGGTAACTCCTTCGATAACAACCTTCCATGTACATCTGAGAAAGAGTGTATCGCAGTAGATCAGATCGCTGACTACTTAATCTTCAACATGAAGAACAACGGTGCATATGAGCTCAAAGATCAGGATGTCATTGATAAGTTAACTGATATGGTTACAGTTAACGACCACAAGAGCCCTAACAAAGATTTCGTAGGTAAGAGTGCTCAGTACATTCTTGGTAAACTTGGAATCCAGGTTGGACCAGAAGTTAAGACTATCATCTTCGAGGCTGCAAAGGATCAGCCTTGTGTACAGGTAGAGTTAATGATGCCTATCCTTCCTATCGTTCGTGTACCTAACGTTGATGAAGCTATCGACTTCGCAGTTGAGGTAGAGCATGGTAACAGACATACAGGAATCATGCATTCTAAGAACGTAGACAAGCTTAGCAGAATGGCTAAAGAGATCGAGGCTACAATCTTCGTAAAGAACGCTCCATCTTATGCTGGTATCGGTGCAGGCGGAATGGGCTATGCTACATTCACAATCGCTGGACCTACAGGAGAAGGTTTAACAAGTGCTAAATCCTTCTGCCGTAAGAGAAGATGCGTATTAAAAGACGGTTTTAGTATCAGATTCAAATAAGATTAAGTGTCATAAATGACTGAGGATTGCAGCCGCTTAGCAGCGGCCGCAATCCTACTCAATGACATCATTATTGATGGACATCACAACCATATAATGATAAATTTGAGTATGTCATAAACTTAAGTCCCTAAGTAACTTGGGATACTGAGTTCTGACATTTAAGTCAAGTAATTAAGAGGTGAGTTAAATGGAAAAAAACCTTATTGATGTCATCGCAAAATCCGGTATCGTAGGTGCCGGTGGTGCAGGTTTTCCTACTCATGTTAAGATGAATGCTGAGGCTGAATACGTCATCATCAATGGTGCAGAGTGTGAGCCGCTTTTAAGAGTTGATCAGCAGCTGATGGACGTTAAGGCAAAGGAGATCCTTGAGGCATTAAAACTTGTCATGGAACAGGTTGGAGCTAAAAAGGGTGTCATTGGATTAAAGGGACATTATACAGCAGCAATTGACAGTTTAAATAAGCTTATCGGAAATTATGAGGGTGTCAGCCTTCATATCCTTCCTAACTTCTACCCAGCAGGTGATGAGCAGATCTTAGTATATGAGGTAACAGGAAGAATCGTGCCAGAAGGTGGAATCCCACTGATGTGCGGTGTTATCGTATCTAACGTAGAGACTATGCTTAACATCTACAATGCTTACTATGAGGATAAGCCGGTAACGGATACTTATGTAACATTTGCTGGAGAAGTTAAGAATCATGTAACATTGAAGCTGCCGATCGGTATGACAGTAGCTGAAGCATTAGAGGCTGCTGGAGGAGTAGCTATTGATGAGCCTTATCAGGTCATCAACGGTGGACCTATGATGGGTAAACATGTATCCCTCGACTCCAAGATCACAAAGACCACAAAGGGTCTGATCGTACTCTCCAAAGAGCATCAGCTGATCAAAGACGTTGAGATGGACGTACCTACAATGCTTCACATCGCAAAAGCAGCTTGCTGCCATTGCAGTATCTGTACAGAAGTTTGTCCACGTCATCTGATTGGACATAGTATTGCACCAAACAAGACGATTAGATTCGCTAGTTATGGAAGCTTATGTGATGGATCAGACACACCTATGATCGCATGGTTATGTTCAGAGTGTCGTCTGTGTCAGTACGGTTGTATCATGAATCTGCAGCCATGGAAAGTTAACCATGAGTTAAAGGGAATCATGAGACAGCAGGGTATCAAGAATACATTGCATAACCAGCCAGAAGAAGTGCATCCATATAGAGAGTATAAGAGATTCCCTATCACAAGGTTAATCCCTATGTTAGGACTCTCCCAGTACAATGTACCAGCTCCTCTTACTGAGTTCACAGGAGAAGTTGATCATGTATCAATCCCTCTCGGACAGCACATCGGAGCACCTGCTGTTCCATGTGTTGAGGTTGGCGCTAAAGTTGAGAAGGGCGACCTCATCGCTAAGCCAGCAGAAGGTAAATTAGGTGCTTGTATTCATGCTAGTATCAGTGGTACCGTAAAGGAGATCGCTGACGGTTGTGTTGCAATCGAGAAATAAAGGATGGTGTATATACAGTGAGAAAAGCAGTTGGATTTGTAGAAATTAAAAGCATTCCTGTTGGCATCCAGACAGCTGATGCAATGGTAAAAGCAGGTAATGTAGAATTATTACTGTCTACTCCAATGTGCCCTGGTAAATATATTATTATCATCGGAGGACAAGTAGGACCTGTCAAAGCTGCAATGAGCAAAGCTGAGCTCGTAAGCGGCATCTATCTGATTGGAACACACCTTCTTGATAATATCCGCGAGGAAGTACTTCCGGCAGTATCCGGATTCAGTGCTCCTGCTAAGATCCAGGCAGTTGGTTCTATTGAGACTATTTCAGCCCTGACATGTATTGTCGCAGCCGATGTAGCAGTAAAGGCAGCCAAAGTAGAGATCGTAGATTTAAGAATCGCAAGAGGTTTAGGTGGAAAAGGATATCTTGTAATTACTGGTGAAGTAGCATCTGTAAGACAGGCTATCAATGCATGCTTAGCTAAGTTAGGCATCAGCGGAGAGGTTACCTCCACAGCAATCATTCCTCGTCCACATCCATCAATTGTCGAGACTTTACGCAAATAATTAGACAGACAAGGTTGATTTACAAAAAGACCGAAAAGAGAGTCCATTCATCTGGTATGAGTGGACTCTTTATGTGTATTACGGACTAGCAGGACAATACGGTTCCGATGGGAACATATCCGTACATGGATAAGATGGAACTTTGCACTGTTAGATGGTATAATATGACCACAGATTGTTCCGTATATACATGGGGAAAAAATAGAAGAAGGAGAAATGAAATGGGAAAAACATTTATTAAGCTTACAGAAGCTAATAAGAAGGCAATCTTGAACTTCATCGCAATGTGCCGTATGAATGGTCTGGAGGGACCAGCAGAGCCTTCATTCACACATAAGGAAGAGCGTGAGGGCTTAGGAGAGATCTACTTCGACCTCTACTATCGTGCTAGAGGAGTCGTAACACCAGCCTTCTACCTGACAGTTAAGGTAGATACTAAGAACAGATTCCACGACGATGAGCCAGCTAAGAAGGGCGAGACATACAGCTATATCGATACCTACATGATTGATCCTAAGACATTAGAGTTCGTTGTACGTAATTCTAAATTCAGTGTATTCAAATTCTAATAAAGGATTCAGGATTCTTATATAAACGATGGTAAAGATCCAAAACAATTGTAAAGATAAAGATCCAAAACAATTGTAAAGATAAAGATCCAAAACAATTGTAAAGATAAAGATTCGAAACAATTGTAAA
>JAXJRI010000043.1:0-14765 GCA_036310685.1 Lachnospiraceae bacterium
GGAAGTCAGTGAAAAATAGTTTGAACTACCTGTATTAATATCATGCATGAACTGTGACATGTTAGCACTTAAACTAATTCAGTATTTAAACTAATTGCTCTTGAATTTGTGTCCGTATTTCTGTCCTAGATTGACGATGGATCCGTCTTTCTCCTTGACATCGATGTTATTGAGGGATCCCCTCAGATTCTTACGAATTGAGGCAATGTATGCCATACGGAGCTTCTTCTGCTCTTCCTTCTCCGCCTCTGTCAGTCCCTCTGCTTTTGATTTATGGTAAAGTTCGTTGATACGCGCGATATCTTTCTGATCCATGGTTTCCTTTCTTTCTTGTAGATTCTTTCTTACTTATCTTCTTATCTCAAAGCGAGTTCTATCATTTTAGTGAATTATTCTATCTCTATTATCGTTCCTTGTCAATCATTTTCTCAAGAACTGCCTGCCCGCATTTGAGTCCATCCATGGCTGCAGAAGTGATCCCTCCCGCATAACCGGCACCTTCACCGCACGGATAAAGTCCCTCGATGCTGCTCTCCAGGCTCTTCTCCCTTAAGATTCGAACGGGTGATGATGTTCTCGCCTCAATTCCAGAAAAAATAGCATCTTCCCGGTCAAAGCCCTTAATTTTTCTTCCAAATGCCTGCATGCCTTCTAAGAGAGATTCCGTCACATATTCTGGAAGGATCTCTCGCAAGTTTGCAAAGGTACTCTTGCCTTCTGTGACATTATGGAAGGCTCCAAAACCTGTTGACACACGATTCTCCTGGAAGTCCCCATAAAGCTGAATTGGGATGTGATAATTAGAACCTCCTGCCTGGTAAGCCAGTGCTTCATATTTCTCCTGGAACTGTAACCCTGCCAGTGGATGGTCGGACGGATAATCTTCTGGCGTCACCGTCGTAATCAAGGCGCTGTTAGAGTTAGCACTATCGCGGTTATGATAACTCATACCGTTGACACAGAGCCTGCCTTCTTCAGAAGAGGAATTCACAACATATCCTCCTGGACACATGCAAAAAGAGTAGATCCCTCTTCCATTAGCGCACTGATGTGTCAGTTTGTAGGTTGCGGGACCTAAAAGTTTGGCTGCCTCATGTCCATACTGGCTCTCATTGATCATCTCTGCTGGATGCTCCACTCTGACTCCAACCGCAAACGGTCTCGCCTGCATTGGAACCCCCTCGTCATAAAGACTTCTCAAGGTATCCCTGGAACTATGTCCAATAGCCAAAATCACATTGTTACAGGCATATTCCTGCATTGCTTCACTGTCACCCTGAGTGGAAACCACCTTAAGACCGATAATCTTTCTTTTGCCTAGAACATCTTCCTTCATCATCAGCTGACTGACTCTGCTGTTAAAATGCACTTCGCCCCCAAGCTCGATGATCTCCTGACGAATACTTACCACAACATTTTTTAGGATGTCCGTACCGATATGAGGCTTGGCATCATAGAGAATCTCTTCGGGTGCTCCATGACTGACAAATTCCTTCAAAACATAACGGTTTCTTCCATACTTGTCCTTAACCATGGTGTTAAGTTTTCCATCGGAGAAGGTTCCTGCCCCGCCTTCCCCAAACTGAACATTGGAGTTTGTGTCAAGCTGTCCTGTCTTAAAAAAGCGGTCTACTTTCTCCTGTCGTCGGTCAACGGAATCCCCTCTCTCAAAAAGGATCGGGCGGCATCCGGCTCTTGCTAACAGAAGTCCCGCAAAAAGACCAGCAGGGCCTGTTCCCACGACGACTGGACGCTGGCCTCCTTCCACCTTCTGTCCGGATAGGTTAGGGAAGTCAAAAATAACCGGGGCAGATTCTCCCCATCTATTGCCCCGTTTTTTTAAAATCTTATCTTCCATTGGGAAGGTGGCATCAATTGTATAATTATAATAAATGAGCGGTTTCTTTCTGGCATCGATGGAACGTCGGATAATCTCATAAGAAGAGGGCTTCTGACCATAAGCTTTCTTCTTAAGCTCCCGCTCCAAATCTTCTATACTGTGGTTTATCTCTAATTTTAACTGAGAGATTCGAATCATGTTATTATTCCTTACCCTTATCTTTTGCTCTACTCCTTACTCTGGCACTTCTTCCCGCTACAGCTCCACTTGAGAAAGCCCACTGAAGATTGTATCCCCCGCAGGTTCCATCAATATCGACAAGTTCCCCGGCAAAGAAGAGTCCCGGCACTAACTTGGACTCCAAATGGGTAGTGAGTTCCTCGGTATCTACACCTCCCCGGGTCGTCTGTGCCTTCTCATACCCTACATATCCTGAAATTTTCAGAAGGAAATGTTTTACAGTATCGGCTGCTTTCTTAATCTGTTCTTCGGAAAAACTTCCGACATCAGCTTCTTCCGGAAGTCTAGTCTCTCTGGCAAGAACCTTTGCCAACTTTTCTGGAAAGAAACCAATCAATAGTTCGTAGATATTCTTTCTGCAAGCAAATGTCTTAAACTGTCTTATCACTTCTTCTTCCGTCATATCAGGAAGGCAGTCTATGCTGACTTCGACCTTCTTGCCCTCTTCCAATGCGATAATTGCAAAACGGGAAAGCTGAAAGACAGCCACTCCACTGATTCCATAATTCGTCCACTGAAGTTCCCCTGTCTCACTGGCAGCTTCTCTACCATCAACCTTCAGAGTAATCTTAGCCTGATTACGAACTCCGGAAAGCTTCTTTAAAAAAGGAGCTCCCGACTTTAAGGCTGTCAGAGATGGAAGGGGTGGAATAATTCGATGTCCCATGCTTTTAGCAAAGGTATATCCGCTGCCATCATTGCCAAGCTTTACCCCGGCAAGACCTCCCGTCGCCAAAATCAGACTCTGGCAACTGATCCTCTTCCCATTTTCTCCCTCTCTTAAAACAGTAAGAAGATATCCTCCCGATCTGTTATTCTTAATCTTTTGGACATCACTGTCTGTCATAACGGAAATCTCCGGGCAGCAATCGATCGCATGCTGGAAAAGCTCTCGCACGGAAGCCGCCTGTTCATTATAAGGATAAAGATACCCATCCTTAGATCTTGTGTAGATTCCCAGCTTAGAGAACATAGAAAGAGTATCTTCCAGGCCAAACTGGGCAAAAATCTCCTGGGCATATTGAGGATTCTCTCCTCGGTAATCTTCTTCTTTTTGAGAGAGATTGGTGAGATTGCATCGGCCATTGCCAGTCACAAGAATCTTCCTGCCAATCTTATCTAAGTGATCAATCAGCAGAACTTTCTGTGCTTTTTCCGCCGTGAGGTTCCCATCCTTCTGGTCCAACCAACCTGCCGCAGCCAGGGCAGCCGCCATACCGGAAGATCCGCCTCCGACGATCACTGTATCATAATGCATATCATCCTCCGCATCCGCCTAAGCCATATCTCTAGCGTAACCGCAATGATTTAAGATCTCTCTCTGTCTTCTTTCCATCTCAAGTCGCTCATCGTCTACCATATGATCATATCCCATCAGATGGAGCATACTGTGCGCAACAAGGAAGGCAAGCTCTCTTCGCTCTGAATGACCATAAGCTGTCGCCTGTTCTTTAATCTTATCAACAGAAAGAATGATATTACCTAAGATCAGCTCTCCAGTCTCTGGATGGAAGGCATCCATGTCATCTTCCGCATGAGAAAAATCCCCTGGTGTCTGGTAATTTAACATTGGGAAGGAGAGCACATCCGTCGGACGGTCGACCTGTCGGTATTCTTTATTAATTCCATGAATCGTATCATTGTCTGTCAGAAGAACATCCACCTGTACTTCATAGGGACATTTCTCATAGTCAAGAGCAGCCTGGATCACGGTCTTAATAATCTCCTGATAATCTTCAACCACTTCTCCGGTATACTCATTCTCAATCTCAAAAGTCATACTTATCTCCCTCTACTTGTCCTCATCATCTCTGTGGTGTTCTTCATAATATCTCTTTCTTGCCTCACGGTGAGCAGCCTTCTTCTCTTTTGCCTTCTGCTTCATCTTACGCTGCTTATCAGCATTCTCGTATGCCGCTACAATCTTCTGAACCAGAGGATGTCTTACAACGTCTTCCGCTGTCAGATGGCAGACCCCAATCTCGTCGATATTCTTTAAGACACGCAGGGCATCGTCCAAACCAGATTTGGCATTCTCCGGCAAGTCTTTCTGTGTCTGATCACCTGTGATGATTGCCTTACTTCCGAATCCAATACGAGTCAGAAACATCTTCATCTGAGCTGGGGTCGTATTCTGTGCCTCATCTAATATGACATAAGCATTATCTAACGTTCTACCACGCATATAGGCAAGCGGTGCTACCTCAATCAGACCCTTCTCCATATTTTTTGCAAAAGTATCAGCCCCCATAATCTCGTAGAGTGCATCATAGAGCGGTCTCAGATAAGGATCAACCTTACTCTGCAAATCTCCCGGAAGGAATCCGAGCTTTTCGCCTGCCTCAATGGCTGGTCTCGTCAAGATGATACGGTTCACCTCATTATTCTTGAAAGCCGTGATAGCTTTTGCCATGGCAAGATAAGTCTTACCAGTTCCGGCAGGACCAACTCCAAAGACAATCATCTTATTCGTGATCGCATCGACATATCTCTTCTGTCCAGCTGTTTTCGGCTTAATCGGTTTGCCCATCACGGTGTGACAGATGACATCGCTGTCAAGCTTAGTCATCACTTCCACCTGATCAGTCATTGACAGAGAAAGTGCATAATTAACATCCTGCTCCGTGATTGTGTTGCCGCGCTCTGAAAGTTCTGTGAGCTCCCTGATCACCTGGTAAGCCTTGTCTACGGAAGGACCTGCACCAATGATCTTCAGCTTGTCATCTCGGAAAATGATTGTGACCGACAGGGTTCTCTCAATCTTTTTCATATTCGCATCGAACTGACCAAACACGTTCACAGCATGTTCTGATGGAAAATCATACACCTGCTCTGATATAATATTCGTACTTACGTTATCCTCTGCCATTCAATTACCTCTTCACTCAATAAAGCGGCTGATAGCCTGCTCATCATAGTCTTTTTACATTACTGGATAAATGTTCTGTATATCCGCATCTTATCATACCACACATCTTAGAAAACGCAAAGAGACCACTGCCCAGTCTCCTGGACAATAGTCTCTTCTAGTTAATATTCATGCATGATATCTCTCAGAGCTAAATAAGCTATTTTGAGAGCTGACCTTCCAAATGATATACATCCATTCTCCATTAAGCAGCGAGCTCGTCAACTACCTTCAGCATGATAGTGAAAGAAGTAGCTCCTGGATCCTGATGTCCGATACTTCTATCTCCTAAGTAGCTTGCACGACCCTTAGTTGCACGAATCGTCTTTGTGAACTCGATACCTTCTTCCGCAGCTTTCACACCAGCGTCTAAGGCCTTCTTAGCATCTCCATCTGCCTCGAAGGATGCCTTGATAGCATCCAGTGCAGGCATCATAGCATCCAGCATAGTCTTCTCGCCTCTGACTGCTTTACCTCTCTTCTGAATACCAGCAATGCCATCTGTAAGAACTGTGATAAAATCATTTAAATCTGCCTCAGTCTTACCCTTTAATGCCTTGCCAGCTTTCATGAAGAATGTTCCGTATAATGGACCAGATGCTCCACCTACTGTGGAGAGTAACTTCATACCAACGTCCTTTAAGATTGCTCCCATGTCCTTGTCGGCATAGGTAGGAAGCTGCTCTTTGACTGCCTTAAATCCACGGTCCATGTTAATGCCATGGTCACCATCACCGATGACATTATCAAGGTCTGTCAGGAACTGCTCGTTTGTATGAATCTCATCTGCGATCTTATCAATGATCTCAATCAGCTTCTTTGTATCAATCATATCTTTTGCCTCTCTTTCTTTTCTGTCTCAACTTCTGCGATGTCAAGTGAAGGCCGGCGTAATATCCGCCGGCCTTCCTGCAAGGGATCCCGGATTTAAATCCTCCCGGAAAAATCGCAGGATCAATTTTTCATATCAAAAATAATAACCTTAGAATTCCTTAACTGCAGGTGTATCTGCATGAGCATCTAAGTATCCCTTCAGCTCATCATCAAGCTTTAAGAGGGAAAGTGAGAATCCCTGCATCTCAAGAGATGTCATATACTCACCAACGAATGTCTTATAAACTTTGATGCCTTTCTCAGCTAAAACATCCTGTACATGATTATTAACGATGTAAAGCTCCATCAGAGGAGTAGCTCCGCATCCGTTCACCATGACAGCAACCTCAGATCCACTGTAATCAACATCGTCTGCAAGAATCTTGCCTAAGAGTGTATCAACAATCTGATCTGCTGGCTCAAGCTCTTTCTTCTCAACACCTGGCTCACCATGGATACCAATACCGATCTCCATCTCGTTCTCACCAAGCTCAAATCCTGGCTCTCCAGCTGCAGGTACTGTACAAGGTGTGATAGCCATAGACATTGATCTAACATTATCAACAACCTTCTGTGCAACTGCCTGAACTTCATCGAGGCTCTTGCCTGCCTCAGCAGCAGCACCAGCGCATTTATGAACAAAAATAGTTCCTGCAATACCACGACGTCCTGTTGTGAATGTAGAATTCTCAACAGCTACATCATCGTTTACAACTACTTCTTTAACTTCGATATCATCATCTTCTGCCATCTCTGCAGCCATCTCAAAGTTCATGACATCACCTGTATAGTTCTTAACAACCATCAGGACACCCTCACCAGCGTCAACAGCCTTGATAGCCTCGTAAACCTGGTCAGGTGTAGGGGATGTGAATACAGCTCCTGGAACTGCAGCATCAAGCATACCTTCTCCAACAAATCCTGCATGCGCTGGCTCATGTCCGCTTCCACCACCAGATACTAAGGCAACCTTGCCCTCTTTCTTATTGGCACGAACTACAACATTACCACCCTCAAGTTTTTTCAGCTTATCTGGATAAGCCTTAACTAAACCCTGGACCATCTGATTCTCGACCTGATCAACTGCATTGATAATCTTCTTCACAATAATCTCCTCCTTCGAAATTACTTTTACGCTATGGTTGTGAAAAATCACATTTACCTACAAGGTTATATTAACACTTTTGTGTAAACTGTTCAAGTTGTTTTTGATAGGAACGGTGATGTTTTGGTAATAAATAAATATATCAGTGATTAATATACAATAATTATGATCATATTGTTGATATTCGATGAATGGCGATAAAAAGGAAGAAGAAAGAGGGCCGATATACCTCTAAAGGTAACTCGTCCCTCTGTTCAACGCACGATTATTTATATTTTCTCTTACGAGCAGCCTCAGACTTCTTTTTACGTCTGACACTTGGTTTTTCGTAATGTTCTCTCTTACGAATCTCCTGCTGAATACCAGCCTTAGCACAGCTTCTCTTAAAACGACGAAGAGCACTGTCTAAAGACTCGTTTTCTTTAACGATAATACTTGACATGTTCTCACCTAACCTCCCTCCAGTTGTAAATTGTGCCTAATACAACTGTTTGGGTATTTTTGCACTGTATTATACTATACCCTCTGCTATTGTCTTGTCAAGTACTTTTTTCATTTTCTATCTGAGCACTTTACTTAAGGTTACTGCATGCATTATATCTCAGTGTTACATAAGCTATTTTGATAGCTGACCTTCCACCTGTACCGTATTGTCCTGCTGCTCCTTACCTAGATTCTAAATAAGATAAGGAGCAAACATAGACAGGTCGGAGCGTAGGCTCAGATGGAAGTCAGTGAAAAATAGTTTGAACTACCTGTATTAAATTAATGCATGAACCTTAAGCTAACTGTGTCTTTGCAATCTCTACGGCCTTATCCAAAGCATCCTTGATTCCGGCTGGATTCTTTCCACCAGCCTGAGCCATGTTTGGACGTCCGCCGCCGCCACCACCAACGAGAGCTGCTGCCTCTTTGACGATCTTTCCAGCATGTGCGCCAGCTTTTACTGCATCGTCTGTTGCTGCAACAATGAGATTAACCTTTGCTCCTTGATCAGATGCAAGTACAACAACGCCGCTTCCGATCTTCTCTTTTAAGTCATCAGATAAAGTACGCATAGCGTTCATATCGACGTCCTTAAGGGAAACAGGAAGTACCTTGAAGTCTCCAACTGCAATTGCATCGTCGAGAACTCCGCTGACCTCGCTCTTTGCGATCTGGTCTTTTAATTTCTCATTCTCACTTGTCAGAGTCTTTACCTCATCTAAGAGGGCTTTGATACGCTCTGTCAGTTTATGTGGCTCTGTCTTAGCTGCAGCTGCTGCCTGGTTCAGAGTCTCCTCAAGATCTTCATAATACTTGATGACATTTTCTCCAGTTAAAGCCTCGATACGTCTTACACCAGCGGAAATACCAGACTCAGAAAGAATCTTGAACTCTCCAATCTCTGCAGTGTTGCCTACATGAGTACCACCACAGAACTCTTTGGAGTAATCTCCCATGGATACGACACGTACCTTCTCGCCATATTTCTCATTGAATAAGGACATAGCGCCTGTCTTCTTAGCTTCCTCAAGTGTCATAACCTGAGTGTCAACTGGAAGTGCTGCTGCGATCTCTGCGTTAACCTGATTCTCAACTTCCTTGATCTCCTCTGGAGTCATAGCCTTGAAGTGTGAGAAGTCAAAACGTAATCTGTCTTTATCATAATATGCACCGGACTGCTCAACATGAGTTCCTAATACATCTCTTAATGCCTTCTGAAGAAGATGAGTTGCACTGTGGTTCTTTCTAGTCGCGTCTCTCTGGCTGGCATCAATCTTAAGTGTTACCGTGTCTCCCTCTTTGAACATACCCTTTGTGACACGTCCAACATGGCCGATCTTTCCGCCAAGAAGTGGGATAACATCCTCTACTGTAAACTCACCATCTTTGCATGTGATGACACCAGCATCTGCATGCTGTCCACCGCTGGTTGCATAGAATGGAGTCTCATCTGTGATAATAGTTCCAACCTGACCATCTGTTAAAGCTTCTGTGATCTCAGTCTCAGTAGTCATAACAGAAATCTTGGACTGGCACTCTGTCTGATCATATCCGACAAAATTAGAAGTGATACTTGGATCGATGGAATCATAAACCGTAGCATCAGCGCCCATGTAGTTTGTAGTCTTTCTGGCAGCTCTTGCCTTCTGACGCTGCTCTTCCATACGCTCCTCGAAGCCCTTCTCATCGATAGTATAACCCTTCTCCTCTAAGATCTCTTTGGTAAGATCCAGTGGGAATCCGTAAGTATCATAGAGACGGAAAGCATCCTCTCCGGAAACTTCCTTCTTACCCTCTTTCTGAAGGCTCTCCTCTAAGTCAGCAAGAATTGCTAAGCCCTGATCAATCGTCTTAGCGAAGTTGTTCTCTTCCTGAGTTAAGACATTGATGATGAAGTCTCTCTTCTCCTCAAGTTCTGGATAACCATCCTTAGATCCCTCGATGACAGTCTTAGCGAGCTCGCTTAAGAACTTGCCCTCGATACCTAAGAGACGTCCATGTCTTGCAGCACGACGAATGATACGGCGAAGAACATATCCACGTCCCTCATTACTTGGCATGATACCATCGGAAATCATGAATGTAGCAGAACGAATATGGTCTGTAATCAGACGGATAGAAACATCATCGAGATGATGCTCTTTATATCGCTTTCCAGCGATCTCACATACTTTATCACGAAGATCACGAATGGTATCAACATCGAAGATGGAGTCTACATCCTGAACAACAACTGCAAGTCTCTCAAGACCCATACCAGTATCGATGTTCTTCTGTTTCAGTGTTGTATAGTTGTTATGGCCATCATTCTCGAACTGGGTAAATACGTTGTTCCAGATCTCCATGAAACGGTCGCAGTCACATCCAACATGACAGGTATCTCTTGTTCCACAGCCCTCACAGCCGTATTTTACTCCACGATCATAGTAGATCTCAGAACATGGTCCGCAAGGTCCTGCACCATGCTCCCAGAAGTTATCTTCCTTACCAAACTTGTAGATACGCTCTGCAGGAACGCCGATCTCATCTCTCCAGATTGCGAATGCCTCATCATCATCCTGATAAACGGATGGATAGAGACGATCTTTATCCAGACCGATTACTTCTGTCAGGAATTCCCAAGACCAGTGGATAGCTTCCCTCTTAAAATAATCTCCAAAGGAGAAGTTACCAAGCATCTCAAAGAATGTACCATGTCTGGCTGTCTTTCCGACATTCTCGATATCACCAGTACGAATACATTTCTGACATGTAGTTACTCTTCTTCTTGGTGGAATCTCCTCACCAGTAAAATATGGCTTCAGTGGAGCCATACCAGCATTGATTAACAGCAGACTGTTATCATTGTGCGGTACCAGTGAAAAACTTGGCATGATCAGGTGTCCCTTACTCTCGAAGAACTTCAGGTACATTCTTCGGAGCTCATTCACTCCATACTTCTTCAAAACTTCATCCTCCTATACTACAAAGAGATGCAGGATGGCATCTTACACCACATCCTGCTCCCTTTTGCATTCAAAATATTGGCTTCTCTTACAAGAAATGTCTCATCAGATTCCAAATCTCACAAAATCAGCATATTAACTAATCGATTATATCACATTTACTTTGAAATTGCGAATCATTCTAAAGAGCTGCTCCGTCAGCGCCCTGGCGTTTGTAGAAGCAGGTACGATGTCCAGTATGGCAGGCTGCCCCAATCTGGTCAACCTTTGCTAAAATGGTATCGTTATCGCAGTCGATGCGAAGTTCTTTGACAAATTGGAAATGCCCGCTGGTCTCACCCTTGACCCAGAGCTTTTGTCTGCTTCGACTAAAGTAGGTCATTCTTCCAGTCTCTACGGTCTTCTGATAAGATTCTTGATTCATATAGGCAAGCATCAGAACTTCCCCTGTCTCATAATCCTGAACAATTGCAGGGATTAATCCGTCCTGATTCAGCTTGAATTCTTCAAATGGAATATCGGTATCAATCACTTCTGTGAAAATATCATTAACTTTTTCTGCCATCTTTTTCCTCCCTAAGGTCAGCTGTTATTTAAAGGGAACCTTTGGTTGAGAGCACATCTGTGATTCTCGGATCATACTGTGTTGCCTGGTCAAGAGCCTTGGCAAACGCCTTAAATGCTGCCTCAATCAGATGATGATTGTTGAATCCATAAACCTGCTTTATGTGAAGGTTCATCATGGCACTGTAGGATACCGCATAGAAAAATTCATGAACCATCTCTGTATCAAACCCTCCTACGTGGTCTGTCGTGAAGGTCATATCACACACACAGTAAGGTCTTCCAGAAAGATCCACTGCGGAAAGCACCAGAGTCTCATCCATTGGCAGAAGGAAATTTCCAAAACGGCGGATGCCCTTCTTGTCCCCCGCTGCCTGGGCGATTGCCTGCCCCAGCACGATTCCTGTGTCCTCAATCGTATGGTGGCAGTCCACCTCAATGTCTCCCTTCACTTGACAGCTAAGATCAAAAAAACCATGGCGGGCAAAGCTATTTAACATATGGTCAAAAAAGCCGATACCTGTATCAATATCTGTCTCGCCGCTTCCGTCTAAATTGAAGTCAACGACAATCTGGGTCTCCCCAGTCACACGTTCCTTGTGAGCCCTTCTCTCTGTCATCAGTCCTGATCCTCCTCAAAACGTACTGCGATAGAATTAGCATGTGCAGTCAGATGCTCTGCCTTAGCAAATGTCTCAACATCTTTGTGAACATTCTTTAAGGCATCTCTTCCATAATAAATGATACTTGATTTCTTGATAAAGTCATCTACATTCAGTGGGGAGAAGAACTTAGCAGTTCCGTTGGTTGGAAGTACATGGTTAGGTCCAGCAAAGTAATCTCCCAGAGGTTCTGAGCTGTACTCACCGATGAAAATTGCTCCAGCATTTCTTACCTTTGTCATAACTTCCCAAGGATTCTCTGTCTGAATCTCCAAGTGCTCAGGAGCAATGTTATTGACCACATCTACTGCCTCATCGATATTTTCAGCAATCAGCTGATATCCAAAGTTGTCTAAGGACTTGCGGATAATATCAGCACGTGACAGAGTCTTTAAGTATCCCTCAATCTCTACGGAAACCTGATCTGCAAGCTCTTTGGAGGTTGTCACAAGAATCGCACTTGCTAACTCGTCATGCTCTGCCTGAGAGAGTAAGTCTGCTGCTACATAATGAGCGTTGGAAGTGCCATCTGCGAGAACTAGGACCTCACTAGGACCAGCGATGGAATCAATGCTGACGAAACCGTATACTGCTTTCTTTGCAAGAGCAACGTAAATGTTACCAGGTCCCACGATCTTATCTACCTTTGGGATAGACTCTGTTCCATATGCTAAAGCTCCGATTGCCTGTGCACCGCCAATCTTAAACACCTTGTCGGCACCTGCCTCATGAGCGGCAACTAATGTTGTAGGGGTTACTTTTCCATCTTTGCTTGGAGGAGTCATCATGATGATCTCATCAACTCCGGCAACCTTAGCAGGAACGATATTCATCAAAACTGAGGATGGATAAGCAGCTTTTCCGCCAGGAACGTATACACCAACTCTCTGTAATGGGGTGATCTTCTGTCCAAGAATGGTACCGTCTGGCTTCGCATCAAACCAGCTGTTGCGTTTCTGTTCCTCATGATACTTACGGATATTGACAAGGGCCTTGCGAATTACATCGACAAGGCTGTCATCAACCAAACGATAAGCCTCCTCAATCTCCTCCTCTGTCACTTCTACCGTATCTGCAGTCAGGTGACATTGATCGAACTTCTCTGTGTACTCAAAGAGAGCCTGGTCCCCACGCTCCTTGACATCATCAAGAATGGCACGGACACTTGCATCGTACTCGCTGTAGTTGTTTGGACTTCTCTTTAACAGATCACTTAAAATATTTTTAGTATTCTCTTTTGTTACTTTCAACTGTCTCATCAGTCTTTTCCTCCTGACGTAATTTTTCTTAAATCATAGATCAACTTCTTGATCCTCTCCTGCTCCATCTTAAGACTTACCTGGTTGACTACCATACGAGCAGACAGATCACAAACCTCCTCAAGAACGGTCAGACCGTTCGCTCTTAAGGTATTGCCTGTCTCCACAATATCTACAATCACTTCGGAAAGTCCCACAATCGGAGCCAGTTCAACAGAACCGTTCAGTTTGATAATCTCTACGGTCTGGAACTTCTTATTATAGAAATAATCTTTGGCGATATTTGGATATTTCGAAGCGACACGAATCAGCTCGCCATGCTGAAGTTTCTCCTTAGCGGAAGCTGGTCCAGCGACACACATCTTACATTTTCCAAAGCCTAAATCCATCATCTCATAGAGATGTCGGCCTTCCTCTAAGATGGTGTCCTCCCCAACAATACCGATATCCGCTGCACCGTACTCTACATAAGTAGGAACATCGCTCGCCTTGGCAAGGAAGAACTTCATCTTATTCTTCTCATCTACAAAAATGAGCTTTCTAGTATTCTTATCTCGCATCTCCTCGCAGTTGATTCCAAGCTGCTCAAAAAGATCCATCGCTGTTCTTGCCAGACGTCCCTTAGCAAGAGCAAATGTTAAATATCTCATCTATTTATCCTCCCCGCTCTTGTCATCAGAGCCATCTTTATTCTCATCTTCTGCCATTCCTAAGAACTGATGCAGAATGTCATCAAAGGCATGTCTGGCACAGAGAGCCTCTTTAGAATCCATAGCCTTCTTTACCTCGCTTGTCACCTTACCAGCGACATGATTGGTGCGGGCAGCTGTCTTAAGCATTCCAGTATAAACAGAAAGTGGAATGTCCTTCTCATCCTGGTCTAATACCTGCTCGCGGTCTGGACGATAAACTGTGACATGCTCTTCCTTCAGATAAATCAACTTCTCTGCTCCCTGCTCCTTAGCATAGGAAATGTAATCTTCTAAGCTATGATCTTCTGCTTTACAGAGAAGCTCTGTCTTGACACCACATTTTCTTAAGCGTGTCGCAAGAGCCACAGCTTGACCATAGTTACTCTTATCATAAAGTAGGGATGTATAATCATACTCACTGATGTCAATCGGAATCTGCTGACGATCCAGAGCTGAGAGCATCTCATCTACAATGATTGTGAAACCAATCGCCGGTGCCTTCTTGCCAAACTGTTCAATCAGATGATCATAGCGGCCGCCCTTTCCGATGGCATCTCCAGATCCGTAAGTATATCCACGGAAGATGATTCCTGTATAATATTCATGATGAGTAACCATACCAAGGTCAAAGCTGACATACTTCTCATATCCATACTGGCAGACGACTTCGTAAACCTGCTCTAAGCGGTCGATGGCCCTCTGACATCTCTGGTTGACCGTAAGCTTTTTCGCTTTCTCCAGCATCGACACATCACCATAAAGTTCGTTGTACTCTATCAGAATCTTCTTATAGATCTCTCCGATATTGAGATCTTCTAAAAGCATCTCCATACCCAGAGTATTCTTATTCTCGATGTACTCCTGAATCTGGCTCTTGACCTGATCGGAAGCCTCTAAGGCATCCATCAGTCCTCGATAGAAATCGGTCTCACCGATTGCAATTCGGAACTCTGTAAGTCCCGCTGCCAGGAAACAGTCAATCATCATGATGATGCCCTCGGCATCCGCTTCTGGTGACACATCATTGATATGCTCCACACCGAGCTCTGTCTTCTCTGTGAGCTTACCTTGATAGCTTAAGTTGTTAACGAAAGTATTGCCCTTGTAGCAGAGACGAAGCGGCATGGTAGAGTCACTGTAATACTTGGCCACGCTTCTTGCGATAGAAGGGGTCATATCTGGTCTTAAGAC
>JAXJRI010000044.1:0-3536 GCA_036310685.1 Lachnospiraceae bacterium
ACGGAACTTCCGTACATGGTCAATAAGGCACGTCTGATTGAGAAGATTGCGGAGTTGGTTCGTGATAAGAAGATTTCAGGTATTACGGAATTAAGAGATGAGTCTGACCGTTCTGGTATGAGAATCTGCATTGAGACTAGAAAGGATGTCAATGCGAATGTCTTATTAAAACAGTTATTTAAGCATACTCAGCTTCAGGATACTTTTGGTGTGATTATGCTGGCCTTAGTAGATGGACAGCCGAAGGTCCTGAATTTAAAAGAGATGCTGACATACTATCTGGAGCATCAGAAAGATGTTGTCACCAGAAGAACGAAGTATGAGTTAAATAAAGCAAAAGAGAGAGCCCATATTTTAGAGGGACTCTTAAAAGCTCTTGATGTCATCGACGAAGTTATTCATATTATCCGTGCTTCCAGTAATGTAGCGGAGGCGAGAGCCAACCTGATTGAGAGATTCCAGTTCTCCGAGAAGCAGGCACAGGCGATTGTCGATATGAGACTTCGTACTCTGACAGGTTTGGAACGAGAGAAGCTTCAGGCTGAATTTGACGAACTACAGGCAAGAATCAAGGAATACGAGGCAATCTTAGCAGATGATAAGGTGCTTCTTTCTGTAATCCGTGACGAGATCACAGAGATTCGTGATAAATACGGCGATGACAGAAGAACTGCTATCGTGATGGATGACGATGACATGGATGATGAGGAACTCATCCCTAGACAGGATGTTGTTATCACATATTCTTCCATGGGATATATCAAGAGGATGACCTTAGATAACTTCCATAGCCAGAATCGTGGAGGTAAGGGTATCCGTGGTATGAATACAATCGACAATGATGATATTGATACCATGTTCACCACAAGTACTCATAATTACATTTCCTTCTTTACTGACAGAGGAAGAGTATATCGTCTGAAAGGATACCAGATTCCTGAGGCAAGCAGAACTGCCAGAGGAGTGAATATTGTCAATCTTCTGATGATTCAGCCGGATGAGAAGATTTCTGCTATCGTTCCAGTGGATTTGTCTTCTGAGACCCACTATCTGGTGATGGCTACCAAGAATGGTATCATCAAGAAGACCAGATTTGAGGAGTACGCAAATATTCGAAAGAACGGACTGAATGCGATTGTCTTACGAGAAGACGACCAGCTGATTGATGTGAGACAGGCAGTGGAGACTGATGATGTCCTTCTGATTTCCAAGAAGGGACAGAGTATCCGATTCCACCTTTCTGATATTAGAGAGACGGGACGCGTCTCTATGGGAGTTGTCGGTATGAAGATGGATGAAGATGATGAGGTAGTTTCTATGCAGTTAAGTTCTGACGGTGCTGACCTTCTTACCATTTCTGAGAATGGTATGGGAAAGAAGACACCTATCGATGAGTTTGGCGTGCAGCATCGTGGAGGGAAGGGACTTAAGTGTCACAAGATTACTGAGAAGACAGGACTCATTAAGGGAGCTATGGCAATCAATCCTGGAGATGAGATTATGCTGATCAACTCAGAAGGTATTGTGATTCGTATCAACACTGATACGATCTCCACTTTAGGAAGGAATACTTCTGGAGTGAAGCTGATTGACATGGATCTTGATCATGACGTTACTGTTGCAAGTATCACTAAGGTTCTGGAAGAGGAATCTGAGAATACAGAAGAGATAGAGCAGTCAGAAGAGGAAGTATCTTCCCAGACAGAAAAAGAAGAATAAATAAGTGAAGTTTATTGGGGGACAGGGATGCATATAGTATGCTTTTCTGTCCCTTATGTGATGATAGGTTCTAGGTATTACTTTATAAGGAGATAGGATCATGAGAGTAATTCAGACGACGGAGATTATCAAGAATCTCAAGGAAATGTGCATGGAGGCCAATTATTATCTGGCAGATGATATGAAGAAAGCCTTAAAGGGTGCACAGAATCAGGAGAAGAACCCACTGGGAAAGCAGATATTAGATCAGCTTGAGGAGAATCTGAAGATTGCAGGTCAGGAGAAGATTCCAATCTGTCAGGATACCGGAATGGCCGTGGTATTTGCCAAAATTGGTCAGGATGTTCACATTGAAGGCGGATTCATTGGTGATGCGATTAATGAGGGAGTAAGGCAGGGTTATGTTGAGGGATACCTCAGAAAGTCCGTGGTCAAAGATCCTTTCCTCAGGGAGAATACCAAGGATAATACCCCAGCGATTATTCACTATGAGATGGTTCCTGGTGACAAGTTAGAGCTCACGGTTGCACCAAAAGGCTTTGGAAGTGAGAACATGAGCAGAATTTTTATGTTAAAGCCAGCTGATGGTATGGAAGGTGCTAAGGAAGCCATCTTAGAGGCAGTAAAGGATGCAGGGCCTAATGCCTGTCCTCCATTTGTCATTGGCGTGGGAATTGGTGGAACCTTTGAGAAAGCAGCCCTGATGGCAAAGAAGGCTCTCACAAGAAAAGCGGGAGAACATTCAGAGCTTTCTTATATCAAGGAGATGGAGGAAGAGATGCTTCATCGTATCAATGCCCTTGGAATCGGACCGGCAGGACTTGGAGGAACGGTGACTGCACTGGCAGTCAACATTAACACCTATCCAACTCATATCGCAGGACTTCCCGTGGCAGTCAATATGTGTTGTCATGTGAATAGACATGCGACCCGTGTATTATAGGAGGATATCGATTATGAGACAGGAGATTCAGGTACCACTTCAGAAAGAAGATATTGAACAATTAAAAGCGGGAGACTATGTCTATCTTACTGGTACAATTTACACAGCAAGAGATGCCGCTCACAAGAGATTATATGATTCCATGCATAAAGGAGAAAAACTTCCGATTGCTCTTGAGGGCAATATCCTTTATTATCTGGGACCGAGTCCAGCCAGAGATGGACAGGTTATCGGATCTGCAGGTCCTACTTCAAGCTACCGTATGGATAAGTATACACCAGATATGTTAGATGCTGGTTTGAAGGGTATGGTTGGAAAAGGAAGACGTGGTGAAGCGGTCATTGAGTCGATTAAGAAGAATCATGCTGTCTATTTTGCAGCAGTTGGGGGAGCAGGAGCTCTCTTAAGTAAATGTATCAAAGAGGCGGAAGTGATTGCTTATGAGGATCTTGGTACCGAAGCAATCCGGAGACTTAAGATTGAAAAACTTCCAGTTATCGTAGTTATTGATAAAGATGGCAATAATCTCTACGAGACAGCAGCGGATGAATGGAAGAACAAGAACGATTAATAATTATCAATAGAATAGATATGATAGATAGCCATTTCGCGCTGATTCTTGTCTGAGCCCAAGCGACGGTTCTGATGGAAAACTAGAAACCGAAATGGCTATTTATGTAAAAAATATCATGCAGGACCTAATGAGACGCAAAGCGACGTAACATTCCGTAGTCACTTTTTACATCCACGTCAAAATATGAGAAAAGTAGAGAAAATAAAAGTAGAAAGAAAATAAAAAAAGTGTTGACAACAAGATATAAGTTTGTTAATATAAATAAGCATTTTGCGTGAGGCAAAGTGTCAATTGAATATC
>JAXJRI010000045.1:0-5899 GCA_036310685.1 Lachnospiraceae bacterium
AAGTAACGTGCAAGTATAAATTCAAAAATTGACAAAAAAAAGAAGGCGTGTAGCGCCTCTCTGAGATGTGTGTTACTTTAAAACTGTCAAACGCCCGTGTAGTCACATCATTATCTGATAATTTATATATTTTTATAATTTTTTCTATTAATTAGTTGACATAATATGAAATGTATGATATAAATAAAGTGTCAAAAGAAATTGATAGTCTTCTTCCAACTAGGTCGGAGGGTGAATAGAAACAGTAATTATATACATGGTACAGGAAGTTTGATGTACAGGAATTACGATTCACAAGGGTTTTAGATCTAAAGTAGAAGGGGAACTTTCATAAAGGAGGTTATATAGTGAGACTTCTAGAATTTCAGATGTAGGGTCATCTAGTGACGAGAAAGCTAGATGGCCCTTTTCCATGTCCTGAACAAGCTGAACAGCCACTGTCGGGCGGATTGGGGACTTTCACCCGTTAGAACGTGCGCCCGGCGAGCGCACCAAACAAAATGAACAGCCACTGGCGGTTCATTTTGAATGCTAAGGCAAAAAAAGAACTGCCATTGCTGACAGTCCTCCTCTTCTATTCTCAGAATCCTCTTCTGAGATTATTTTATATTATTCGATCTTATTCAATCGCTACGCTTAAATCTTCGACTATTTTGTTCCGAAGATTCTGTCTCCGGCGTCTCCAAGTCCTGGGCAGATATAAGCGTCCTTATTTAACTCACGGTCAACATGTCCAACATAAAGCTGTACATCAGGGTGAGCCTCGTGGAACTTACGGATTCCCTCTGGAGCAGCGATGATGCAGAGGAATTTGATCTTCTTTCCGCCATGCTGCTTGATCATGTTAACAGCATCTACTGCAGATCCGCCAGTTGCGAGCATAGGATCTGTGACAACAATAAGA
This sequence comes from Lachnospiraceae bacterium, assembly GCA_036310685.1. Lineage (GTDB taxonomy): Bacteria > Bacillota > Clostridia > Lachnospirales > Lachnospiraceae > Anaerobutyricum. The sequence continues at coordinate 905 of JAXJRI010000045.1, forward strand.
CGCTCCTCAATTGGACTAGGAAGCTTGCAGTAGTACTCATGTGGTTCATGAGTCTCTTCATCACGATACATACCAATATGGCCAACCTTAGCAGCCGGTACCAGGCTTAAGATACCGCTTACCATACCAAGTCCTGCACGAAGAATTGGAACGACTGCGAACTTTCTTCCTGCGATGACAGGGGATTTGCATTTTTCGATTGGTGTCTCGATATCAATATCCTCGAGTGGAAGATCATGAAGGGCATCGTAACCCATGAGCATAGCGATCTCTTCTACAATCTTACGGAACTCATTGGTTCCAGTATTCTTGTCTCTTAACATTGTAATCTTATGCTGAATCAGCGGATGGTCCATAATATAAACATTGTCAAGCTTTTCCATGATATTAATCCTCCCTGTGAATTAATTTATGATGTGGGTATCATATGTGACTATGGATTGTTCCGTCGCCTTGCGACCTACACAATCCATTATATTATTTCTCTTCTTTGTTCTTCTTATCTAAGTCTGAGTTCTGTGGATTCACACCAACACCTCGGCTGATATCTCCAACCTCATTCTCACCGAAGACATAATCATTACCTGGAAGAATCGCATTAAGCACGATTCCTGCGATTGCTGCGATGGCAAGACTTGTGAGTGTAATGCTTGCACTGCCAATCTTAAAGGTCAGTCCCTCATTGAATCCAAGTCCGCTGACTAAGATAACAGCAGCAATGATCAGGTTTCTAGACTTTGTAAGATCCACCTGATTCTCAACGACATTCCTTACTCCGATTGCTGATATCATACCATAAAGGATGAAGCTGATTCCTCCGATAATTGCGGATGGCATAGAACCGATCAGCTGAGCTACCTTCGGGAAGAAACTTAAGATGATAGCGTAGCATGCTGCCAGACGAATAACACGAGGGTCATAAACATGAGAAAGCTCAAGGACTCCTGTGTTCTCACCGTAAGTTGTATTGGCAGGTCCGCCAAAGAGACCTGCAATTGCTGTGGCAAGTCCATCACCGATTAAGGTTCTGTGAAGGCCCGGATCCTCAATAAAGTTACGTCCAACAGTGGCTGAAATCGCACTGATATCTCCAATATGCTCCATCATAGACGCGATAGCAATTGGAGCCATAACGAGAATGGCGGTAAGATCAAATTTTGCAAGCTGGAATGGTGGAAGGCCAACCATACTAGCCTTGGCTGCTCCAGCAAAATTCAGGATTGCAGATCCATCTGCATTGTGAAGTCCTGCAGCGTTCATGAGCACGGCACAAAGATAAGAGATGATAACACCTAACAGGATAGGGATAATCTTAAGCATACCCTTTCCCCAGATATTAAAGAAGACAACAACCGCAATCGCAATGAGTGCCAACGGCCAGTTAGTAGATGCATTGGTAATCGCACTTGGTGCCAGGCTCAGTCCGATACAGATGATGATCGGTCCAGTGACAATCGGCGGCAGGAAATGCATTGCTCTCCGAACTCCGACAATCTTAATAATTGCTGCTAAGATAAGATATAAGAGACCAGCTACCACAATACCGCCACAAGCATATGGGACCTTCTCTCCCATGGTCATATCTTTGTAAATTCCCGTATGCAGTTTTGCGACTGTCGCAAATCCTCCCAGGAATGCGAAAGATGAACCAAGAAATGCAGGCACTTTTAACTTCGTGCAAAAATGAAAGAATAATGTACCAAATCCTGCGGCCATCAAAGTTACCTGAATACTGATTCCCTGACCCTCAAAATAGCTGTTAACCAGGATTGGCACTAAGATTGTAGCACCAAACATGGCAAACATATGCTGAAGGCCTAGAATAAGCATCTTAGGAATGCCCAGCTCTCTGGCATCTCGAATCACTTTCTCTTCTGTTTCCATAATTCTCCTCTTTTCCATTTCAGTTAGCGTATTTGTTACACGCCCAGCTTAATACCTTCAACTTTTTATTATACATGAAATGTCGATATATGCCAACAAAAAAACTATGCCACATTTTTTGCAGCATAGTTTTTGTTAAAAGTCATGCACTATATCAATACAGTCAGTTCAAACTATTTTTCACTGACTTGCTTTTTAGAACATATTGACAATTCCTGCAACCAGGATAAAGGCTACTAAAATTGGAAGAATATAGGTCATATACCCTCTCATCCATCTCTGAACTTTAATGCCCTTACCTTCATTAGCTTCCTCAAAGAAGTTATCCCATCCCCATCCGATGTTTCTAGTACAGAAAAGGATGAAGATGATAGAGCCAAATGGAAGCAGCAAGTTACTTACGATAAAGTCCTCAAGGTCAAGAACTACGGTGCCCGCTCCTAGAGGATGGAAACCGGAGAGAACATTAAATCCTAAAGCACAAGGTACCGATGCCACAAGAATTGCGATACATCCGATGATGGCTGATTTCTTTCTGGACCAGGATGGTACGATGTCCATCATGCAAGCCATGATATTCTCAAAGATGGCAAGTACTGTGGAGAAAGAAGCAAATGTCATAAATACAAAGAATAAGCTTCCCCAGAGTCTTCCCATTGGCATATGGTTAAAGATGTTTGGCAGAGTAATAAAAATCAGGCTAGGGCCGGCATCTGGATGTACTCCATAAGCGAAACATGCTGGGAAGATGATCAGTCCAGCTGTGATTGCTACGAAAGTATCTAAGACAGCAACTGTCACAGACTCTCCCATCAGGCTTCGGTTCTTATCAATATAGGATCCAAAGATTGCCATGGAACCCTGTCCAATCGATAAGGTAAAGAAGGCCTGATTCATCGCGGCAACGATGACATTGATAATTCCTGCTTCCTTCATACGTTCAACATCTGGCTTTAAGTAGAACTCCAAGCCTGTTCCAGATCCTTTTAAGAAGATACTGTTCACTGCTAAGACTACCATGATAATAAGTAGAAGTATCATCATAACCTTACTCACACGCTCCAGTCCATTCTCAAGACCCTGAGCATTGATCACAAATCCTGCAATAACAACAGCTGCCATCGCACCGACCTGCAGCCATGGATTTGCAAGAGAAGCATTGTGAACTGCTTCAACACCCTTTGCATCTAAACCAACGAAGGTCCCCTTCGCTTCCATAAAGAAATACTGAACCATCCAGCCGGCAACTACTGTGTAGTACATCATCAGTAAGAAGTTACCGAGAAAGCAAAGAATACCATGAAGATGCCATTTGGTTCCCTCAGGCTCCAGCCGCTGATAAAGCAAGATAGGACTTCTCTTAGCTGCTCTTCCTGTTGAAAACTCCATTGTCATAACAGGAACTCCCAGTACTGCTAGGAAAAACAGATAGATCAGAACGAACATTCCTCCACCATATTGTCCACAGATATATGGGAATTTCCAGACATTGCCTATTCCAATCGCACATCCCGCACTGACTAAGATAAATCCGAGACGACTTCCAAGTTTTTCTCGTTCCATAATTAATCTCCTGTCCTCAATTTTGAAGACAGACCCTCCTTCTATTCGTTAAAGATTTCTAGTGAAAAAACTGTACCAGACCAACTACTAAGATTGCTGCTACCAAAACTGGAAGAACATAAGTCATATAAGGACGCATCCACTTTGCAACCTTAAGACCTTTACCCTCATTGGCTTCCGCCATAAAGTTCTTCCAACCCCATCCATATCTGCTCACGCAGAAGACTACAAAGATGACAGAGCCAGCTGGGAGGAGAATATTGCTGACTAAGAAATCTTCTAAGTCAAGTACGGTCGTTCCCTGTCCGAACGGAGCAAATGATGACCATACATTATATCCAAGAGCACATGGCAGAGAAAGCAAGAACATCAGCACCATGTTAATCCAGGCAGATCTCTTCCTGGTCCAGCCAAAAAGATCCATCGTACATGCCATGATATTCTCAAATACGGCCAATACAGTAGAAAATGATGCAAAACTCATGAAAACGAAGAATAAACTTCCCCAAAGTCTTCCCATTGGCATATGGTTGAAAATGTTAGGCAGAGTGATAAAAATCAGACTAGGACCTGCATCTGGCTGTACCCCATAAGCAAAGCATGCTGGGAAGATGATCAGTCCAGCTGTGATTGCTACGAAAGTATCTAAGACTGCGACATTCACAGACTCACCCATCAACCTTCTATCTTTATTAATGTAGGAACCGAAGATCGCCATCGCTCCAATACCAAGACTTAATGTGAAGAAGGACTGATTCATGGCAGCTACGACCACATTAAAGATTCCAGCCTCTTTCATACGGCCAAGATCTGGTTTTAAATAGAACTCAAGCCCTGCCTGTCCACCATCTGTTGTCACACTGTTGATGGCTAAGATCACCATGATAATAAGAAGAAGCAGCATCATCACCTTAGTGACACGCTCCAGTCCATTCTGAAGGCCCTGAGCATTGATAAAGAATCCTGCAACAACAACGACTGCCATCGCAGCAACCTGCTGAACTGGATCTCCAAGATCTGCAGAGAACATCGTCCCAATCTTATCTGCAGAAGCTCCTGTGAAATCACCCTTTGCAGTCTTGATGAAGTACTGCAGCATCCATCCTGCGACGGTCGTGTAATACATCATCAGAAGATAATTACCAATCATAGCGACGTACCCGTGAATATGCCACTTACTTCCCTTAGGCTCCAGCTCATAATAAAGCTTAACCGGACTCTTTCTGGCTGCACGGCCCATGGAGAACTCCATAGTCATTACTGGGATCCCCATGACAATCAGGAAGAACAGGTAGATCAGAACGAACATACCTCCTCCATTCTGTCCAGTGATATAAGGGAATTTCCAAACATTACCGATGCCGATCGCACATCCTGCTGAGATCAGAATGAATCCGAGACGGCTTCCCAATTTCTCTCTTTCCATAGTTTCTCTCTTTCTTTTTCTTTCTTCATTACTATAGTACTTTTTATAAGGAATCATTTGAATGACTACAGTGTCAAAACTCATCATCCCACGTAAGCTTGCTTACAAGTGGGGATGTGAGT
>JAXJRI010000046.1:0-8668 GCA_036310685.1 Lachnospiraceae bacterium
TATCTTATTTAGAATCTAGGTAAGGAGCAGCAGGACAAGACGGCTCAGGTGGAAGGTCAGCTATCAAAATAGTTTATTTAGCATTGAGAGATATAATGCATGAACAGACATGATTGCTGTTCACAATGTATTCAAATTCGCCCCCACTTGCATATTTCTCTTATCTCTGCTATCATGACTCTAATTGGCAATGCCATAAACTTAAGAGAGGAGCTTAAAATATGGCAGAATCATATCTAACCAAGAATGCACTTGCGATGGCATTAAAGGATCTGATGAGAGAAGAGCCCTTCTCCAAGATCACTATTACTGACATCTGTAAGAAATGTCAGATGAACCGCAAGAGTTTCTACTATCATTTTAAAGATAAATACGACCTGGTTAACTGGATTTATGATACGGAGTTTATCGAAGCCGTTTCCAATAAGGACTATCACAGCAGCTGGGAATTCTTCGTCGATATCTGTCGCTATTTTTCCGATAACCGGGCTTTCTACCAAGTTGCTTTGGACATCGAAGGTCAGAATTCCTTCTCAGAGCACTTTAAGGACTTTCTGGAGCCTGTCCTGGAGGCTTATCTCAAAGATGCCTTCCATGGAAAGAAGTTACGACAGTTCCAGATAGACTTCTATGTCGATGGTTTTACCTGCGCCATTGAACGATGGCTCAAGAACACTGACCCCATCTCTCCGGAAGACTTTGTCGAGGGCATCCGCGCCTGCATCTTAATTTCACAGGATTCCGATATTAATTAAGGTCTCTGTATCATACGAAAATTTTGTATGATGCAAAGGCCTATTTTTAATTGCCAAGCTTGCAAGTGAAAGCATGCAATTGAAGTGCCAGTGGCACTTCAGCTTGTAGAAAGCAACATTCCCAGGCATAAAGAATGCCGCCAATACCCGGTGGATATTGACGGCGAATAATTCTAATGATTAATTAGCCACGATTCTGTTTACGGAACGGTGTCTTAATTGCAAGGCCCTTTCTCTTAGGTGCCTCTGCTGCTGTATTATGACGATGCTCAGGAGCATAGTTCTCATATTTTCTCTGGTGATGAGTCTCAGATGCCCAAATCTCATCAGCAGCTGGTCCCCATGTTGCTGCGTAATCATCGCACTTAGCACACAGATGCTCTACAGACTCCTCGGACTCCTCGTTGGTACCGTGAGCTCCAGTCTCCTCAACCATCTGACGTAAGAGCTGTGGATTCTCAAGCATTGGACATGGTCTTAAGTGATTCTCGTTGAATGGCTGGCCATGATGATATGCCATGAACAGAGGGCTCTGTAACATCTCGAGAATAGAATTCTCATGAATATTCGTGTTAGAGAAGTGGATGAATACACATGGCTCTGCGTCTCCGTTAGAGTTGATGTGGAAGTAGTTACGTCCACCAGCGATACATCCTCCAACAGCCTCTCCATCATTCTGGAAGTCCATTGGGAAGAATGGGATTGGACAAGCCTGGGAACGTACGTAACGGATACGATCGATCATGTACTTTCTCTGTTCAACAGATGGAAGTAACGCAGGAACTGCATTATTACCAACTGGCATGTAGTGGAAGTAGAATCCAAATCTTGCACCCTTCTCAGTAATCAGATTGAAGAAGTCATCACTTGTTACAGCCTCTACGTTAGCAGATGTGTAGCAGATAGATGTACCAAAGATCAGACCATACTTCTTTAAGAGATCCATCGCATTCATAACTGCTGCATAATGTCCTGTTCCACGACGCGCGTCGTTAGTATCAGGTGTTCCCTCAATAGAAAGCATGAAGATGATGTTTCCAAGCTTCTGAAGCTTCTTGCACATCTCATCATCAATTAAAGTAGAGTTAGAATACAGGGCGAACTCACAATCATTGTGCTTCTCAGCAAGCTTCATGATATCTTTCATACGTACAGTTGGCTCTCCACCAGTCATCATATAAAGATATACACCGAGCTCCTTACCCTGTGTGACAATCTTATCCATATCCTCATAAGAAAGACTGGACTTTGGACCATAAGTACCAGACCAGCATCCCTTACAATGCATGTTGCATGCACTAGTAGGATCAAAAAGAATCAGCCATGGGATATTGCAGTGGTATTTCTCACGATTCTTACGGATAGTCTGTGTTCCACGAAGGAATGCCTCATATCCTAAGTTCATCAGAGTAACCTTAGCAACGTGAGGATCAACCTCATCTAAGGTACGGTTGATTAACTTCATCCATTTATTATCAGGATCGTTAAGGAACTCGTCAACCTTGTCCCAAGTCTCTGGTTTTACGTCCTTACCCAAGAATGTCTTAGCAAATGCTACGACGTCGTTTAAACCCTGTTCTCTGTCTTTGTTAATATGTTTTAAAATTCCATCAAGTGCTACGCTTACTGCCTTACGCTGGGCTGCGTGGGAAGCGCTATTAATTGCCTCAGAAATTCCAGAAATCATAATTATCTCCCCCTCTATCTCTCAGTCCCGAAGAACTGATCTCCTATATTGATAGTGTTTCCATAGCAGAATTGGTGTATCTGTCTATTGCTAACCCTATTATTAACGCAATTTTAAAATCATTAAAAGGGACATTCCAAAAACTTTGTCCACTTTTGGGACGGATTCAAGAAAATGTCCCAAAATCGGCCACATTTTTAAATTTGAGTATTGTATTTACATAAGAAATAAACGATGCTAATATACGATTAAAGTATAAGAATGAACGATTACGATAGAGTATAACGAACAATATCTATCGATATAGAATAAACGGAACTTAGGAAGGGTTGAACATAATTATGGTAGACCGAATAGGCAAAATCGTCGTAGAGACAACAGTGCGCAATATACTAAGAGACATCAAAAGTTCACCAGAAAGAACGACAAGAAGACTTGTCGACATGGGCTGTAAGCTCACCAGTGGTCGTTTCCAGAAGATGTTCTTCGAGATGATGCGTCAGATGTTATCTGATGAAGATAATCGCTACTATGATCTCATCAAAGACGTGATTTATCATATAAGTATAGAACGAATGGTACGTTATGGTATGAATGTCGGGTATAATGCCTGTACCAAGGGAGCAGAAAGGATCCGTAAGATTGAGCATAAAGAAGGATTCAATATCCCATGGTCCTTAATTGATAAGATTGACGGCAATACCTTCGAAGAGAACTATGATGGATATAAGCGTAAGATCTTAGAAGGCAGAGAACTTGGCATCTTTATGTACCAGATTCTGGTAGATACCGATATTGCTCAGGTTCTTCCCCTGGTGGAGGAATTCGATGACTGTGCTTTCCTGATTTACTGCACACCGGATCAGATTACGGAAGAAGTACTGGAATTCGCAGCGAATCATTATCAGCTTGCGATTGCCATCGTAACTGATGAGAATTTTGACAGTGACCAGCTACACAGAGTCTGTCAGCAGATGCGAACTCGTCAGCTAATCTATGGTTTCTGTTACGTCTATTCTGAAGATGAGTACGATTCTATTGTGGATGGAGATATCACAAGTGATCTGATTGAGTTCCACCCATGCAGTATCATATTCCGTCAAGGGACAGATGTCAGAGAAGAGACTCAAAAGAAGGTTTACGCCCAGATCTTAGCAGAGCGTAACAAACCACACTATCCAGTGATTCCGATGGAATTTACAGGAGACAACTGCTTCTTCAATTCCATGATTACTGAGAATGTTCAGATTGGCTATGCCAAACTAGATGGTACGATTCATTTTCTTGATGGCAGGGAGATAAACGTCGATAACCTCCTCAATACGCCACTGGAAGATACGTTAAAATCAATCAGTGACGACAAGGCAATGGTTACCAATTCAGTGTATAACCTTTAATAACAATGGACAGATAGTTCCTACTTATCGCCAATATCCTATCGGTATTGGCGATATTTTTTGTGCTATAATACCTATATATGACTAATATCTTAAGAATATTACAGGGCTCTCCCAGATCGGGTTACATGGGGAGAAGCAAGAAAGAAGGTATGGATACATGATCATAGAAAGAATGCTGCAGAAGGTTCGAGTCATCGCCAAGCCTGGCGCAGTGGGAGACCTTCCAGAATTACTTCAGAAGAATAACTACCACAAACCGTTTGTGGTTTACGATAAAGGACTTGCAAAAACACCAATTATTCCAAACATTCTTGGAATCTTAGAGGAGGCTAGAATCTCCTATATCCCTTACCATGACATCACACCTGACCCTAAGGCTACACAGGTCGACCATGGGGTGGAGCTGTTCCAAGTTTCTAATTGTGACTGCATCATCGCGATTGGCGGCGGAAGTGCTATGGATGCAGCAAAAGGAATCAATGTAGTCTGTCATAATGGGGGCAAAATCTTAGATTACCCAGGACAAGAAGAGAAGATCACAGAATCTGGTGCTTTAATCTGCATTCCGACAACATCTGGAACTGGAAGCGAACTTTCTAACTGGTCTGTCATCTCGGATGAGAACCACGAGAAGCATCCAATCAATGTACTTAACGCTATGGCAGCTTATGCAATTCTCGATCCAGAATTAGTATTGGATCTTCCCGCTCAGATTACCACTGCCACTGGCTTTGATGTCTTCTCCCATGCTTTTGAAGCCTACACCAGCATTTGTGCTAACTTTGATTCCGATCCAATCTGCGAGAAGATTATGGAGACCGTAGTCCGGTACCTTCCAAGAGCAGTCAAGGACGGTCATGATATGGAAGCGAGAAAGCGGATGATGGTTGCCGCCAGCTACGGCGGATATGTCATGGTGGATAATCTGGTAGAAATCGGCCACTGTATTGGTCATGAGATTGGGGGAACCTTTGGAATCCCACATGGTGCAGCAGTGTCCTATGCTTTCCCAGCCATGGTAAAGCATATCGTTCCTGCCTGTCCAGAGAAGATCAGGTATGTCGGAGAACTGTTAGGTGCCACCTTCCAGGGTGATGAATCCGAAGCTGGGATTGCTTCCAGAACAGCCAGGGCTTATAAGATCTTCCGTGACGATACGGTAGGCTTACGCCCAATCAGTTCCTACCATCCAGATTTGAAGAAGGTCAATCTTGATATGGCAGAAAGAATATACCATGACCCAATTCGTCAGATGGCTCCTGTAGAGACTACTGTCGAAGATATCATGTATATGTTATATACCATCTTTAAACAATGAGAATAATGCCATAATAATACAGAAGCAAAGAAGCGGAGCTCGCGCTCCGCTTCTTTGCTTCTTCTATATTCGAATCAGAAACCTCTCACATCAACTCAAACAATGGATTGACAATCAACATCATGCATGCGATAAAGACGATCAATCCCGCAAGAAAAATCCCTACGCTTCGAAGTGTTACTGTTCCATTACTTTTCATCATATCAATCGCCCCAACTTTCTCTCGAGGTTCCTCATCGAACTATATCCTTCTCTATATTTATTCTAACATTATTGGACAAAAAAGATATTGGTAAATGTACTGAATCTCGTACAATGATGTTGGAGCAATTCACCATATGACTACAGTGTCAAAACTCATTATCCCACGTAAGCTTGCTTACAAGTGGGGATGTGTTTAAATCAAGAGAGCTCCCGAAGCTGGTCGGGAACTCTCTTCTTATTATATGCCTTTATCTCTTATTCTTAGTCATGTTCTGAATCTTCTGTGCTTCTAAAAGATCATCTACACTGTTAACCTCACTCCAGGTATGATCCTTGATATCCACATAACTTAGCTGGAAATCACGGAACATTATCATCTCCACGAGTGAATCCTCAAAATACAAGTTATACATATTGGACTGGATCATCTGATCCACTTCCTGTTTGACAAGTCTTGCAGAAACCGCATCTAACTTGGTCATACATGAATATCTGGCATTATAATTCTCAAGCTTTTTACTCATCACCAGAACCTGTCCATCTCTGGCTGCAATGTTATAGGCTCCCGGCTGTTCTCTGGAACTATCCGCCAAGACATAAGGATAAGCTGTATCCTTACAGAGATACGTTTCCATAATCTCATCATCGAAAACGACATCACCATGGATTACTGCTACATTTTCTCTTTCAAGATAATCGCGAGCGAACCATACAGAGGAGATACTATTGGTAACCTCATAGAACGGATTGAAGACAAACTTGACATTATCTTCTAAGAGTTCTTCCTTAATCGTATCCGCAAGATAACCAACCACTACTATAATCTCCGCATCTTTATCATATCGGCGAATTCCCCGAACCATACGCTGTAAGACTGTCGTCCGATCGTCTAGCTTATAAGAGGTCTTAGGAAAGTTCAATGTCAGCGGCTGTAAAGTAGTTCCCTTTCCAGCTGCAAGAATAATATATGTCATATCATTAATCCTCCTTCACTCCCTGATCCTTGTACATCTTAAGTGCAAGTTCTCCAATCACTTTCGCGTAATGATACCAGTTATCTTTCAGATAACCAATCTTCTGACCCTTCGACTCCTTCAGCATCACCCAATGAAGATAGAACCAACCAGTCAGCGCAATATACGCATAAAAATGTCTCTTTTGAACCGGAGTTGGTTTGCGGCGATAGTAGGTAAAAAGTATACGGTCTATCTCCTCTAGGGAATGCCTTCCTCCACAGATATAAGAGCCAAGATCAAATCCTGGATCCCCATATCCACCGTACTCCCAATCAATCAGATAAATCTCTTCTTTATTGATTAAGAAGTTCACATCCCTGGCATCTCCATGAACATTACAATGACGAATCCCATCATGCTTGGCTAATTGATAGAGTTTATAGCAGTTATCCCTAATCTGGTCAAAATCATCAAAATTACCATAATCTTCTTCCGGAATCTGTGCCTTGATCTCTTCCGCCTTTTTAATAACATCAAAGTTCCATCTCACACGTGCTGGAGCCTCATGAAGTTTGCGAAGTAGCATAATAGCACGAACCATATCATTCAGGTTATGGTAATCAAAATCCCTGTGTTCAATAAACCTTGAGATCTTCCAACCCTCGTCGACATCCATGGCTACCAATGTCGTATCGATTCCGATATCTTCCACAACCTTCTGCATGATCGTCTCTCTCCCACGATCAACTAGGGCATCTGATCCAAGACCCGGATGACGGTAGATGTACTTGCCTCCATTATAGCGGAAGGAAAGCACGATATTGGTAAGGCCAGCCTGAACAGGCTCCAAATCATTAATATCCACTTCCTGGCAATAGAACACACGTGTAATATTCTCCAAGATATGTTCTCTTATCTCATCCGTCAGAACACCGCCTGTTGTCTGTATATCAGCCATACATTATACCTCCAGATTCCGTAACAATATCTCAGTCTTCCTCTGTGTAATCACTGACATCATCTGCCTCAGCATCCACGATATCATCTGTCACTTCCGCTTCCTTAACCTCTGGAGCCTGGTCATCAAAATTATGTCCACAGTTTGGACAGAAAGAGGTATCTTTCTCCACTTCTTCCCCACACTCTGGGCAGATTACAACATTCTTGATCTCCGCGATCTGTCTCTGTTTCTCCTCAATCAGCTTCTGCTCATCATGGATGATACCAGCCATCTCATAGATATTCTTCCAGTTATGGATTGTAAAATCCATGGTCTCATCGTTAGTAAACTCGATCGTCTCTTCAATATCGTAAGACTCCATCTTAGCAAATGTCTCTTTATAGATCGTCTTACCAATCTCCCTCTGACAATCTGCGATCTTGCGCTTTGATGTATTGATATCACTGTTCAGTGACATAATCGCTGCTACATCCTTCGTCTTCTGAAGCGCCTGCTTGCTCCCCTTAGAAACACGCTCTGTGATATGATCAAAAATACCCATATTTATCTTCCTCCCGTGACATAATATTCAGCTTGCATATACTATATCATGCTTTGTAAAAAAAATGTGAAGATTATTCTTATCTAATGAATGCAAAGTGTCTATTATTTTTGAAAGATATCATAATACTCCAAAATACGGTATTCATCTAGATACTTCTGTTCAATTCCAATCTTATCTTCATCAAATCCTTTAAACCTCTTCTCTTCCTTGGAATAATATCCCATGCTGTTAATTGCTGGAATATATTGCTGCATATCCTGAAGGAATCGGTTATACGCAGGCATCGGAATTCCCGCTGCCTGGTAGACATGGTTAGAGAGATAATTAATACTAGAGTCTTTAACCTGTTTCTCAGGAATATCATAATTGGCCCATACCATAAAAGGCACTTTATACTGAAGTTCCAGTTCATCTAAAGTATCAAAAGACTTTCCATGCACTTCCTCTAAGAACTCTGGTTCTACTGCTGGCTGATGGTCACCAAAGAAAACTACAATTACTTTATCGTCCTGCTTCTTAAAATATTCCAATAGATATCTCAAAGCATCATCCGAATGATGAAGCATCGTAAGATACTGCTCTGCCTTAGGGTATGTACCATGATAACCTTCTAGCTTAATGGTTTCTTCCTTCATCTTTTTTTTGTAACCACCATGATTCTGCATTGTCACTCCAAATAAGAACATATTCTTGGAACGATCCCTATGCTTATATTGCCTAATAATATATGATGTTGGGGTCAAAACCCTGTTAATAGTACCTTGAAAAATTCATATAAAACCCTTTTTCTGCCTCTTTTCTGATATAATAGAAGTATCAGGAAAGGTGGTAGAAATCATGTCA
>JAXJRI010000047.1:0-12213 GCA_036310685.1 Lachnospiraceae bacterium
CAGATTTACACTTGTAACTCCAAAGCCTGGAAATGGTGTACGATTACAAGCTACACTTGGCAATCAGAACCCCACGGGCTTGCCCGTGGGAGCAGTCAGCCTAAGAGAGGTGGTACCTGTTTTTTGCTTGGAGGAGATATGGACGAGAAATGGTATATCACTGCAAAGAAAGCAGATTTTTATGGAATTGCCAAACATTATGATATAGATCCTGTGACGGCGAGACTGCTCAGAAATCGAGATCTTGTAACTTACGATCAGATGGATTCTTATCTGCACCCAGATCTTAAGAATCTCTATGATCCGCATGGCTTGCAAGATATTGAGAAGGCGGCAGCAATCGCGAAGAAGAAGATTGAAGAAGGTAAGTCAATCCGCATTATCTCGGACTATGATTGTGACGGAGTCTGCTCCAACTACATTTTGATGAAGGGATTCGAGAGGGTAGGAGCAAAAGTAGATTATCGTATCCCGCACAGAATTCGTGATGGATATGGCTTAAATGAACGCCTGGTGGCAGAGGCAAGCCAGGATGGGATTGACACCATTATCACCTGCGATAACGGTATCGCAGCTTACAAGCAGATACAGTATGGAAAAGAACTGGGAATGACGATTCTGGTCACAGACCACCACGAGGTTCCCTATGATTTGGTAGAGGGGAAGAAGGTCTACCAGCTTCCACCTGCGGATGCAGTGGTGGATCCCAAGCGGGCAGATGACTCCTATCCTTTCTCTGAAATCTGCGGTGCGGTTGTTGCCTGGAAATTTATTCAGGTTCTCTATGAGATCTGTGGGGTAAATCCTGAGGAAGCGATGGACTTTATCGAGATTGCTGCCTTGGCAACAAACTGCGATGTCATGCCTCTTAAGGATGAGAACCGAATTATTGAGAAGGCAGGCCTCTCTCAGATGAATCATACAGACAATGTTGGACTGAAAGCTTTGATTGAAGCGGTCGGTCTTTCTGGTAAATCAATCGGAAGCTATGCTTTGGGTTTTGTGATCGGACCATGTATTAATGCAGCTGGACGAATCGCAAGTGCAGATGAGGCATTAGAACTCCTGCTTTGTAATGATAAAGCGGAAGCGAAAGAACGTGCGGAAAAATTATCCGGGCTTAATGAAAAGCGTAAAAATATGTCCAATGAAGGACTGGAAGAAGCGAAAGCATATCTGGAAGAGACAGGACATGTGGAGGATAAGGTCTTGATTGCCTACCTTCCTGATCTTCATGAGAGTGTCGCTGGAATTGTGGCAGGTAAGGTCCGAGAGACTTACAATAAACCTTCTTTTGTCATTACTAGAGGAAGAGAGGGACTTAAGGGTTCCGGTCGTTCTATCGAGGCTTTTTCCATGTATGATGCACTGTCAGAGGTGAAGGAATGCTTCACTCGATTTGGTGGTCATAAGATGGCAGCGGGCCTGTCATTGAATGAGGACCGTCTGGAAGAATTTCGACAGAAGATTAATGACAATGCCAAGCTGACAGACGATGATTTTATTCCCAAAATTCATCTTGATATGCAGCTTCCTGTCTGGTACTTAAATACGAGACTGGTAGAGGAATTTGATCTTTTGGAACCTTTCGGTCAGGATAATGAACAGCCGCTGTTTGCGGACCGTAATCTGATTATCCGAAGCTATCAGCGCATCGGTAATCAGGGACAGTATCTTAAATTGACTCTGCAGGGGGATCGGAACGCCAGAATCAAGGCAACATACTTTGGGGATGCCAATTCCTTTCTGCAGGAAGCGGAAGCCGTTTACGGTTCTTCCGTCCTTCGAAGGACGGAAAGAGGCTTTAATACTTCACCGCAGGTAATGATTTTAGATGTCTGTTATCAGCCGGGAATCAATGCCTGGGGAGGCAGTAAGAGCGTAGAGATGAACATCAGAAATTACCGTTTTAAGCGGTAATAGAAGTGATTTTATAAACTTGTTGCGGTGATAAGAGAAAATGATAACATTATGAAAAAATGAGGGAAAACAAACTTTATTATTGAATTGTGTAGTGTAAATTCCTTCATTTTTCTGTTATAATAGGAGTGGTGTTTATGCAAGGCAATCGTAATCTAAACCGAGATGATGAAGTAGGTCATAGATGCCGCAGATTTTCATAAGATGTAAAAGTAAGCTATACGCTTAAGAAAGGATAAAGACATGAAGAAGTTAGAAGATTATGTGATTACCGTGCCAGATTTCCCAGAGCCAGGAGTAATGTTTCGAGATGTTACCTCGATTCTGCAGGACCCAGAGGGATTACAGCTTAGTATTCATGAATTAATGCACCGCCTTGAGGACATAGAATTTGACGTTGTAGCTGGTGCAGAATCTAGAGGTTTCCTCTTTGGTATGCCTCTCGCCTACAATAAGAGAAAAGGTTTTACTCTGATTCGTAAGGCAGGCAAGCTTCCTCGTGAGACAGTTCAGCAGACTTATGAACTTGAGTATGGAAGTGCAACAATTGAGATGCACAAGGATTCCGTCTTCCCTGGTCAGAGAGTAGTATTAGTGGATGATCTTTTAGCAACCGGTGGAACAGCAGCCGCTGCAGTTAAGCTGATTGAACAGCTTGGCGGTAAGGTAGTTAAGATTCTTTTTGTTATGGAACTTGCCGGACTGAATGGACGTGAGAAATTAAAAGGATACGATGTCGAGTCTGTCATCGTATATCCAGGTAAGTAACATGGAGAATTTGAATTTATTACAGCGGATTAATCAGAAATATGTCTCCTTTAGTAAGGGGCAGAAGAGACTGGCAGACTATATCACTAAGAATTATGATATTGCTGCTTATCTCACGGCTTCTAAGCTTGGAAAGGAAGCGGGAGTCAGCGAGTCAACCGTAGTACGATTCGCTTATCAGCTAGAATATGAAGGATATCCAGAACTGCAGAAAGCGATGCAGGTCATTGTGAAGACAAACTCTGACTCTATGCAGCGTATGACTTTATCTTCTAAGAGATATGAGAAGAGTGGAGTCCTTAAGAGTATCCTAACTACAGATGCGGAGAGACTGAGAGATACGATTCACAATGGTATTGAGCAGGCAGAATTCGATCAGGCAGTACAGATGATCAATAATTCTAATAAGGTTTATATCCTGGGTGCCAGAAGCGCCGGCTATCTGGCAGGACTTCTCGGATATTATTTAAAACAGTTGGTTGATAATGTTGTGGTCGTGGATGCCATGAGTACGTCAGAGACCCTGGAACAGATTATTAATATTGGAGACAATGATCTGATGATCGGTGTCACTTTCCCGAGATATTCCAAGAGAACAATCGTTGCTCTTCAGTATGCTAAGGATCATGGCAGCAAGACGATTGCTTTGACAGATTCCAAGCAATCACCGATTGTAGAGTATGCGGACTGCAGTCTGATTGCCCGCAGTGATGTGATGACAATCGTAGATTCTCTGGTTTGTCCACTTTCAATCGTCAATGCTCTGGTTTCCGCAGTGGCATTGCTTCGCCGTGAGGAGATTCAGAAGCGCCTCATGGGACTTGAGGAATTGTGGAAAGAATATGACGACGTCTACAATAAGAGCAGTCATTAATTATATAGGGATTGATAAGATTATCATAAGAATTTTCAAGAGACTTTGGCTTGCCAAGGTCTCTTTTTGCCAAACATGCAAGCTGAACAGTAACCTATCTGTGGCAGTTGAGTTTTCTTAAGACAGACCAGGTTGACAAAAATCAAAGTGTTTTATATAGTGTTGTAGGTGTCATTAGACAAATGTAATAGAAAAGATTGAAGAGTGTATATGAATAATAGTGAGAAACATAAAGTCATTGTGATCGGTGCGGGAGCTGCCGGAATGATGGCGGCAATTGCGGCAGCGGAGGAAGGAAAGTCTGTTGTTATTCTGGAAAAGAATGAGAAAGCAGGCAAGAAGATTTTCATTACCGGCAAGGGACGGTGCAATCTGACCACTGCCTGCCCGTCAGAGGAATTCCTCTCGAATGTCGTGACAAATCCAAAGTTCCTTTACAGTTCCTTTGAGAATTTTACGAATCAGGATATGATGAAGTGGGTTCAGGAGAGAGGACTGAAGATTAAGGTAGAGCGTGGGCAGAGAGTCTTTCCTCAGTCTGATCATTCCTCCGATGTCATTCGGGTCTTAGAGCAGGAGTGTAGGAGACTGGGGGTTCGTATCACATATCATGCCCAGGTGGAGGAGATCCTGACCGAAGATCTTCCAGTCTCAGAAGAGACGGAGGGCAAGAAGTGTAAAAAACCTATACAGACCAAGCATTTCCTGGGTGTTCGTCTTGATGATGGAAAGATGATAAAGGCTGATAGTCTTATTATTGCCACAGGAGGTAAGTCCTATCAGGCGACGGGGTCGACTGGTGATGGGTATCATTTTGCAAGAGAGATCGGACATAAGATTAAGGAACCGCAGCCATCTTTGGTACCATTTACCGTGAGAGAAGGTTGGCCAAGATCCCTTCAGGGACTCTCTCTTCGCAACATATCCATTAAGATTAAGCATAAGAAGAAGATCCTCTATGAGGGCTTCGGAGAATTCTTATTCACTCATTTTGGGGTGAGCGGTCCTTTAGTATTAACTGCGAGTACTCAGATGGGAGGAAAGAATTGGAAATTACTGAATTCAGGGGAATTAGTATTAAACCTTGATTTAAAGCCTGCTCTTGATATGGAGACCTTAGAACGAAGATTCCTCCGTGAATTTGATACCTTCCGGAATAAGAACGTTGCTAATGTGACCAGCCAGCTTCTTCCCAAAAAGATGGTCAAAGTTTTTCTGAATCTAGTAGAGATTCCAGAAGACAAGAAGGTGAGAGATATCACCAAGGAAGAGAGAAGGCGGATGGTTGAGACGATGAAGGACATTCCGATGCACCTTACTGGGGTGAGAGGCTTCTCTGAGGCGATTGTTACCCGAGGTGGAGTGAGTACACGCGAGGTTAATCCGACAACCATGGAATCGAAACTGGCACGTAATGTCTACTTTGCAGGTGAGGTCCTGGATGTAGATGCAGTCACTGGTGGTTTCAATCTGCAGATAGCCTGGTCAACAGGAAGGACTGCAGGACATTACGCATAAATTTGGCTAGAGATCAAAAGATAAAAGGAGATCATACATGTATAGTATTGCAATTGATGGACCAGCAGGAGCTGGAAAAAGTACAATCGCTAAGAAGATTGCTAAGGAGCTTAACTTTATCTATGTAGATACTGGCGCCATGTACCGCGCAATCGCCCTCTATTTTCTTCGTAAGGGGATTGACGGACATGATACGGAAGCGATTGAGAAAGAGTGTAAGAATGTTGATGTATCACTATCCTATGATGAGACAGGTGCCCAGCAGGTTCTGCTGAATGGAGAAAATGTCACAGGACTGATTCGTACAGAGGAGGTCAGTAAGATGGCTTCCCTCACTTCTGCAGTCCCAGCAGTAAGAGCTGCCCTCCTGGATCTGCAGCGTAACATGGCAAAGACACAGAATATTCTGATGGATGGAAGGGACATCGGAACCAATATCCTTCCAAATGCCAGCATGAAGATTTATCTGACCGCCAGCGCTGATGTCCGTGCCAAGAGAAGATATGATGAACAGATTGCAAAAGGGATGGCGGTAGACTTCGAGGAGATAAAGGAAGACATTATCAAGAGAGATGAGCAGGATATGAATCGTGCCATTGCCCCTCTGAAAAAAGCGGAGGATGCGATTCTTGTAGATTCCTCACAGATGGGAATCCGTGAAGTTGCGGATACGATCGAGCATTATTGGGCTATGAAGATTAAAAGAGGATAAAGATAATAATCATAAATCAGGAGAAGATATGGAGATTACAGTAGCACAGTCAGCTGGTTTCTGCTTTGGAGTCCAGCGAGCAGTTGATACAGTTTATAAAGAGGCAGTTAAGAAGAATGTCTATACTTACGGACCAATTATTCACAATGAGACCGTGATTGAAGATCTGGAGCGCAAGGGTGTCGGAATCGTGAATTCATTGGAAGAGGTTCAGAAACTTGACAAGGGTACCGTCATTATCCGTTCGCATGGTGTTCCAGGTAATGTCTATCAGGAGATTGAGAGAGCGGGACTTGATCTGGTGGATGCAACCTGTCCGTTTGTTAAGAAGATTCATAACATTGTAGCCGAGAGAAGCAAGGCGGGAGATCAGATTGTTATCATCGGCAATGCCCACCATCCAGAGGTGGAAGGTATTATGGGATGGTGTCATTCTACTCCTATCACGATAGAAGATACGGAACAAGCACAAAATCTTTCCCTAGATACCAAAAAAAAGATAGTAATTGTGTCTCAAACTACCTTCAATTACAATAAATTTGAAGATTTAGTTGAAATTATCAAGGAAAAGGGTTATGATATAGAGGTGTTTAACACGATATGTAACGCAACGGAAGAGCGTCAGACTGAGTGTCGTGAGCTTGCAAGACAGTCCGATGCGATGATAGTAATAGGTGGTAAGCACAGCTCGAACACACAGAAGCTGTTCGAGATCAGTAAGAAAGAATGTAGTAATACTTATTATATACAAACAGTTAATGATTTGAATATTGAAGAGTTTCGTAATATCGAAAGGCTCGGTATTACTGCTGGGGCGTCTACGCCTAACAATATTATCAAGGAGGTTCATGAAAGCATGGCGGAAATGAGTTTTGACCAGTTGCTGGACGAAAATTTTAAGACAATCAGAAATCACGAGGTTGTCAAGGGAGAAGTAATTGATGTGAAGGAGGACGAGATTATCCTTAACATTCATTATAAATCTGATGGTATCATCACCAGACAGGAGTACTCCAATGATTCCAACTTAGACTTAAGAACAGTTGTTAACGTTGGTGACGAGATGGAGGCTAAGGTCATCAAGGTGAATGATGGCGAGGGTCAGGTTCTTCTCTCCTACAAGAGATTAAAGATTGACAAGGGCAATAAGAGATTAAAAGAGGCATTTGAGAACCATGAAGTACTTACTGCTAAGGTAGTTAGAGTATTAGATGGTGGTTTAAGTGTTAATGTTGAGGGATCTAGAGTATTCATCCCTGCAAGTCTTGTATCTGATACATACGAGAGAGACTTAAAGAAGTACGATGGACAGGATATCCAGTTCGAGATTACTGAGTTCAATCCTCAGAAGAGAAGAATCATCGGTGACCGCAAGAAGATCTTAGTTGCTGCTAAGAAAGAAGCTAAGGAAGCTTTATTTGCTCGTATCGAGCCAGGTATGACTGTAGAGGGTACAATCAAGAACATCACAGACTTCGGTGCATTTATCGATTTAGGTGGAGCTGATGGACTTCTTCATATCTCTGAGATGAGCTGGGGACGTGTTGATAATCCTCATAAACTTTTCAAAGTTGGTGAGCAGCTCAAAGTTCTTATCAAAGATATCCAGGGTGAGAAGATTGCATTATCTCTCAAGTTCCCAGAGAGCAACCCATGGTTAACAGCAGATGAGAAGTACGCTGTAGGTAATGTTGTAGAGGGACGTGTTGCTCGTATGACAGACTTCGGTGCTTTCGTTGAGTTAGAGCCAGGTGTTGATGCACTCCTTCATGTATCTCAGATTTCCAGAGAGCATGTTGACAAACCTAGTGATGTATTACAGGTTGGTCAGGAGATCACAGCTAAGGTTGTTGACCTTAGAAAAGATGATCACAAGATCAGCTTATCTATCAAGGCTATGGATGCCCCATCTGAGAACTAATTATAGTTATCAGAATGAATGTAACCAATCAACCAATTCTTTTAATATCTAGTTAATAGAGACGATAGTAACTCATCGTACAGCGTTTATTGGTCATTACGCATATATATAGAACTTTCAGGGCAGTCGTTTTCGGCTGCCCTTTACTTTTTGTTTAACGCTTTAAATCTTTAAATTTTTCATTTACTAAAACATCAAACCATGATAGAATATATAGAAGAATATGGTTCTATGTTCTGAGAACGCTTGCGGCGTATATTTTTTTGCGTCTGCATAAGTAGTGTTAGGAGGGTTTGTTCATGAACAGGAATACTCCAAAGGAGAGAAAATATTCAATTTACAAGGCTATTCTAGAGCTGAAGGATCTAGATGAATGTATCGCCTTTTTTGATGATGTGTGTGCCGTTACCGAACTTCGGTCGATGGAGCAGAGATTTGAAGTAGCGAAGATGCTTCACGAGAATAAGGTTTATACAGAAATTATGGAGCAGACAAGCGCAAGCTCCGCTACCATCAGTCGTGTAAATCGCATGCTCCAGTATGGTACAGGGTGTCTACCGAATATCCTAGATCGTATGGAGGAAGAGAAGAAAGCGAAAGCAGAAGAGAAGGAATAAGTACTTATTAAGAGATATTGTATGGCAGTCTATTTAACTGTCAGAAAGGATGATAATTATGAAACAGCTTATGTTAGGTAACAAAGCTCTCGCAAGGGGACTTTATGAGGCAGGCTGCTTTGTAGCTTCCAGCTACCCTGGTACACCAAGTACCGAAGTAACAGAAGAGCTTGCAAAATATCGTGATATCTATAGCGAGTGGGCTCCAAATGAGAAGGTAGCGATGGAGGTTGCATTCGGTGCTTGTCTTGCAGGTAAGAGAAGCTTCTGCGGTATGAAGCATGTAGGACTTAACGTGGCAGCAGACCCGCTCTATACATGTTCCTACACTGGTGTCAATGCCGGAATGGTAATCGTTGTTGCAGATGACCCTGGTATGCATTCCTCTCAGAATGAGCAGGATTCCAGACATCATGCCATTGCATCTAAAGTACCAATGCTCCAGCCATCTGATTCTGAGGAAGCTTATCGCTTTGGTAAGATTGCTTATGAGATTTCTGAGAAATATGATACACCAGTCATCATTGGCATGTGTACACGTGTCGCACATTCCCAGAGTGTCGTTGAACCAGGCGAGAGAGTTGAGCTTGATACTAAGCCATATGTCAAGAACATTCAGAAGTATGTTATGACTCCTGCCAACGCTATCAAGAGACATCCATTTGTTGAGGAGCGTATGAGGAAGCTCACAGAGCTGGCAGAGACATCTGATCTTAACCGTGTTGAGATGGGAGATACTAAGATTGGTATCATCACATCTTCCACATCTTATCAGTATGCTAAGGAAGTATTCGGTGATAAGGCATCCATCTTAAAACTTGGTCTTGTCAATCCGCTTCCAAAGAATCTGATCTTAGATTTCGCTAAGAAAGTTGATAAACTTTATGTCATCGAAGAGATGGACCCAATCATCGAGAATCACTGTAAGGCACTGGGACTAGATGTCATTGGTAAGGAGAAACTTCCTATGGAAGGAGAGTTCTCCCAGAATCTGATCGCTTCCTGCTTAGGATGCGAGGTTCCAGAGAGCATCAGCTTAGAGGAGAATCTTCCAGGAAGACCACCTGTTATGTGTGCCGGATGTCCACATAGAGGACTCTTCTACACCTTAAAGAAGAATAAATGTACCGTTCTCGGAGACATTGGATGCTATACTTTAGGTTCCGCACCACCACTGGGTGCTATTGAGATGACCTTATGTATGGGTGCTTCTGTAAGTTCTATTCATGGTTTCAACAAAGCCAGAGGAGAGGAAGCAGAGCATCATACCGTAGCAGTTATCGGTGATTCCACTTTCATGCATTCCGGTATGACAGGGCTTGCTAATATTGCTTATAACCAGAGCAACTCTACTGTTATTATTCTGGATAACTCTATCACAGGTATGACAGGACATCAGCAGAATCCAACAACTGGATTTGATATTCATGGTGATCCTGCTGGAAAGATTAATCTGGAAGCTTTAGCAAAAGCTATGGGTATCCGCAGAGTCAGAGTTGTGGATCCGTACAACTTAGAGCAGTGTGATCAGGCAGTGAAAGAAGAGCTTGCTGTTGATGAGCCATCTGTAATTATCAGCCGCAGACCTTGTGCACTTCTTAAGTATGTAAAGCACAATCCACCGCTGATTGTTGAGAGAGATAACTGTGTAGGATGTAAATCCTGTATGCGTATCGGATGTCCAGCACTTGCTATGAAGGGCGGAAGAGCACAGGTAGATCCAACCTTATGTGTAGGCTGTGGTGTCTGTCAGCAGTTATGTAATTTTGATGCATTACAAGAGCAGAAATAAGGATCACAGGAGGTAGAATCATGACGAAAAATATTATGATTGTCGGTGTCGGTGGTCAGGGATCACTGCTCGCAAGTAAGTTATTAGGATATCTTCTCTTGAATGAGGGATATGATGTCAAAGTATCTGAGGTACATGGGATGAGCCAGCGAGGCGGGAGTGTTGTAACTTATGTCCGCTTTGGTGAGAAAGTATATTCACCAATCATCGACAAGGGTGAGGCAGACTTTATCGTATCTTTTGAGCAGCTGGAGGCTGCCAGATATCTGCCATTCTTAAGAGTTGGTGGCCGAATCGTAACCAACACTCAGCAGGTAGACCCAATGCCAGTTATCACAGAGACTATGGAATATCCTTCTAATCTGATCAAAGATTTAGAGGAGAAGGGTGCAAAAGTTGATGCCATGGATTGCCTCTCTTTAGCAGAGAAGGCTGGATCCGCAAAAGCTGTCAACATCGTACTGATGGGGCGTCTGTCCAAGTTCTTTGATATCCCAGAGGAGAAATGGTTAGCTGCTATTGAGAAATGTGTACCAGCAAAATTCGTTGAGTTAAACAAGAAAGCATTCTCACTCGGTAGAGCAGAGTAGCTATTATAGTAAAAATAAAAGGATATTTATCAGAGTGTTTTTCCCATAAGAGAGATTGTGGGGAAGATGCTCTGATGTGTTAAATGGCAATGTAATTTGATATATTTCTATGTAACAATTTAGAAGTATAAACTTATAAATAAGATGATAAGTATGTGAAAGGAAAATTAATTGTATGGGAAATTATTTTCAGCCGGAAATCGAAACAATGCCTAGAGATCAGATGAAGGCTCTCCAGAGCTTTCGACTGATTCGCCAGGTTAAGTATGTATATGAGAATGTTCCGGCATACCGTAAGAAGATGGATGAGGCAGGAGTTAAACCAGAGCATATCCACGGTATTGAGGATCTGCATCTGCTTCCATTTATCACAAAAGATGACCTTCGTGATGAGTATCCTTATGGATTTTTGGGTGTTCCGCTGACTGACTGTGTACGTATCCAGTCTACATCTGGTACAACAGGAAGACGTGTCGTATCCTTCTACACCCAGCAGGATATCGACATCTGGGAAGAGTGCTGCGCGAGAGCAATTATGGCAGCAGGTGGAACCAAAGGTGATGTCTGCCATGTATGTTATGGATACGGACTCTTTACAGGTGGTCCTGGACTGAATGGTGGTTCCCACAAGGCTGGATGTCTTACACTGCCAATGTCTTCAGGTAACACAGATCGTCAGCTTCAGTTCATGACAGATTTAGGATCCACAATCCTCTGCTGTACACCTTCCTACGCACATTTTCTTGCAGAGTCAATTAATGAACGTGGACTGAGAGATAAGATTAAGTTAAAAGCAGGTATCTTCGGGGCAGAACCTTGGACAGAGGAGATGCGTCACGAGATCGAGGGTATGCTTGGAATCAAGGCATATGATATCTATGGTCTGACGGAGATTTCCGGACCTGGAGTATCCTTCGAGTGTGAAGAGCAGGATGGTATGCATATCAATGAGGACCACTTCATCCCAGAGATTATTGATCCAAATACAGGAGAAGTTCTTCCAGATGGAGAAGTAGGAGAGTTAGTCTTCACTTGTATTGACAAACAGGCATTCCCACTGATTCGTTACCGTACAAGAGACCTTTGCTATCTGACTAGAAAGCCATGTTCCTGTGGACGTACTCACATCCGTATGCATAAGCCTATGGGACGTTCCGATGACATGATGGTTGTCAAGGGTGTCAATGTATGGCCATCCCAGATTGAGGCTGTTCTGCTCGATCAGGGATATCAGGCTAATTATCAGCTGATCGTTGACCGTGTCGAGACATCTGATACCATTGAAGTTCAGGTAGAGAAGACACCAGAGATGGAGAAAGACTTGTCCATCACAGATACTGCTCGTGAGAAGAAGATCCAGCATGGATTAAAGTCTATGCTCGGTATCAAGGTAGATGTCAAAGTTGTTGAGCCTAAGACACTTCCAAGAAGTGAGGGCAAGGCAAAACGTGTCATTGACCGAAGAGATCTTTATAAGAACTAAGTATAATCGCAATGGCGG
>JAXJRI010000048.1:0-1696 GCA_036310685.1 Lachnospiraceae bacterium
CTTAGGTGGGTGTTTTGCGCTTTCCTGAAATGAGCCGAAAAATATGCGATTTTTTACTCAATCAGGTCTTGACATATCACCGCTGGACTTCTTGATACGTTCTGCAATCTCGCTCAATTTCATCCCATTGGATCCCTTCAGCAGCACAACGTCTTCTGGTTTCACGATGGATAAGAGATAATCTCCCATCTGCTCCCGATTCTCAAAATGTGTCACTTTCATCTGGTCAGTGGTATCTGTGATTCCCCGGATAATCTCCTTGGATAAATCACCGTAGGCTACCACCTCATCTACCTTGGTCTTGCCAACAAACTGTCCGACCTGGTAATGATATTCTTTCTCTTTCTCTCCCAGCTCTAACATATCTGCGAGCGCTGCAATTCTTCTTCCCCTGACTCCTTCCATGGAATCAAGGACCCCAACACTGGCTCTCATGGAGTCAGGGCTGGCATTGTAAGTATCATCGATCAGTGTACAGCGGTCTGTCTTAATCACCTGCTGACGCTGTCCGTGGAAAGTTGTCAGTGCCTTCGCAACTGCGATAAGATCAAGTCCCAGCTGATGACAGATACCAAGCGCTGCTAGGGCGTTACGCACGTTGTGCTCACCCATAGTTCCCAGAGTCACTCTCATGACATTGCCCTGCCAATGGAAATCGAAAGAAGTCTTTCCATCGACAGTACGGATATTGTCTCCGCGATAATCGCAATTGTCCCCTAATCCATAGAAGAACAGCTTCTTTTTAAGCTTTCCCGCATAAGGAGCCAGGAACTTGTCATCTCCATTCAGGAAGACCATTCCGCCCTCCTGCAGGCCCTTGACGATATCCATCTTCTCAAGGCAGATATTCTCCTGAGTCTTAAGCTGAGCGATGTGACTGACACCGATCATCGTTACCACTGCGATGTTAGGACGAATCATCTTAGTAAGACGCTCAATCTGTCCTCTCTCACTCATTCCAATTTCTAAGACTGCAATCTGGTCCTCTTTGCTCATGTGAGAGAGGGTCAGAGGAACACCAATCTGGCTGTTCTGATTGCCTTTTGTCTGATAGACTTTCTTTTCAGCGGATAATGCAGTCGCAATCATCTCTCTGGTTGTTGTCTTGCCGACAGAACCTGTCACAGCGACGATAGGGAGATCTAACATGTCACGGTAGAAGGTTCCCACCTCCTGCATGGCAGTTACCGTATCCTGAACCCGAATCACTGGTTTCTCACTCTGAAAGCTGTCATGCTCACTGGTGAAAGAAGCTCCGTTGATCTGTAAGGCCTTATCCATAAACTTATGCGCATCAACGTGCTCACCGATAATCGGGACGAAAATACTGTCCTCATTGCCCTCTCTAGAATCAATGGAGAACTCGCGAATCAATTTGTTCTCATCTCCACATAACAGCTGGCCCCCAGTTACTCTCACAATATCTTTCACTCTGACATTTTCCATGATTGTACTCCTCATCTTTTTATCTATCTTAATAAGCTAATCGTCTAATAACAACAAAGAGAAGGGCACGCATGTACCCTTCTCTTCTCATGCTGCAACTCATATAGTTTACAGCAAACTTAAGTTCGTTTCAAGTTCTTTTATTTTTATCACAATGTTACTGTTCATGCATGATATCTTTCAGTGTTAAATAAGCTATTTTGATAGCTGACTTCCACCTGTGCCGTATTGTCCTGCTGCTCCTTACCTA
>JAXJRI010000049.1:0-4915 GCA_036310685.1 Lachnospiraceae bacterium
AGAAGGCAGCAACCGAGAAGACAGCCACAAAGACTACTAGAAAGAGAACAACTAAGAGATCTACTTCTAGAAAAGCAAGAAAGACAGCTGCAGCAAAGAAGACAAAGTAATCAAGACATAAAGCAGATAAAAAGAGATCATACCAAGACAAGGCGCTATGCCTGATCCTGATGTGATCTCTTTTTGTAACAAGTATATATTTACATCTCGTAATTGCTAGCTCTCGGCTCCCTCGCCGGCGAAGTATTCCTTCATCAGCTTGACGACGGTTCCTGACAGGAGGAAGACGGCGATCAGGTTCGGGATTGCCATGAGGCCGTTAAAGGTATCTGCGATGCTCCAGACCAGTCCTAAGTCCATGGTAGCACCTACGATAGCGACCAGTGAGTAGAGGACGTAGAATGGCTTGACAGCCTTATTCGAGAATAAGAACTCAACACAGCGAGATCCGTAAAGTCCCCAGCCAAGTACGGTGGAGAATGCGAAGCAGACCATAGCAACGGCAGTGAGGATCGATACCCAGTTACCATAAGTTGCGGTGAATCCGCGGATGGTGAGTTCTGCTCCGGCTTCCTGTCCGAAAGCGATCGGAACACCGCTGCAGAGGATAACCAGTGCGGTCAGAGTACAGATGACGATCGTGTCTGCGAATACCTCGAAGATTCCGAAGAAGCCCTGCTTGATCGGCTTGTTGGTATCCGCGCAGGCGTGGGCGATGGATCCGGTACCAAGTCCTGCCTCATTGGAGAAGATGCCTCGAGAGACACCCTTCTTCATACTTAAGAAGATAGAACCAACAGCACCACCAGTTGCAGCCTGTGGATGGAAGGCTCCGGAGATGATGGAAGTGAAGACAGCTGGAACACGCTCGATGTTCAGGATGATGACTCCCATTCCCAGTACCACATAGAAGATAGCCATGAAAGGTACCAGTTTCTCGGTGACATTACCAATACGTTTGATTCCGCCAAGAAGGATCAGAGCGACCAGAATGGCAATGACGATACCGATAATCAGAGTGACGGTTCCTATCTGTTCCTCAGAGATCAGGTGGTAGCTTGTAAGCGGCTCAAGAATCGCTGTGGTGATGGTGTTAACCTGAGTGGCATTACCCGTTCCGAATACCGTGAGAACACCGAAGAGGGAGAAGAGCATGGCTAAGAAATGCCAATTCTTTCCCAGACCGTTCTTGATATAGTACATTGGTCCGCCGACCAGCTCACCAGAAGCATTCCGCTCACGGAAATGGACTGCCAGGGTAACCTCTGAGAACTTGGTACACATACCAAGCAGTGCAGACAGCCACATCCAAAAGACAGCACCAGGACCTCCGATGGCGATGGCACCAGCGACTCCGGCGATATTACCTGTTCCGATCGTGCCGGCTAAAGCAGTACAGACCGCCTGGAAAGGAGTGATCGATCCTTCTTTGGCATCACGCTTACGGAACATTCGTCCAAGGGTTACTTTAAGTGCATAGGTGAACTTCCTAATCTGAATAAATCTTGTCCGGAAAGATAAGAAGAGTCCGACACCGATGATACAGACCATGGCCGGGACACCCCAGATAAAATTATTCACTGCACTATTCACATTTGAAATCAGCTGCAGCATAATTATTTTCCTTTCTTAAAATAGTGATAAGTATAAGCAATGGTTCCCTGTTCCCCAACATTTGTGTTACAATCGTCCTTGCGGCAATGTGTAACGAACCATTGCGTGTTATCGCATGATAACTTTATAATTATAGCATAAGTGTAGAGTAAGTGTCAAAAGTCAAGGAGGAATACTTACGATGATTAAGTTAGTTGCGAGCGACTTAGACGGAACGCTCCTCAACAGTAAGAAAGAATTATCCGATACCATAGTTTCAGTGATACAGAACCTAGAAGAGAAAGGTGTTCATTTTGCGGCTGCCAGCGGACGCAGGAGAGATAACCTGGAGAAGTTTTTTGCCCCATTAAAGATCGCATCTGTCTCTGATAATGGCGGAACTGCCTATGATGAAGATGGCAACCTTCTCTACGTAGCAGCCATCGATTACAGCGTGGCTCGTCCTGCTCTTGTCAAGGCGGACAGCCTCCCATATTCCCATCTGGTAATCTGTGGAGTGGGTCATGTCTATGTCTTAGCAGATGAGACCCCAGAACACAAAGCATTTACTGAGTTCTGCTTCCCGGGAGCGGTAGTCTATATTCACGACTTCTCAGAGGCATGGGAAGACGACCAGATCACCAAGATCTCATTGAGCACAGGTCGTGATGGAAGCAATGAGGACGACGCTTTTGAGGTGATGAAGCAATTTGACGGATTTACCTGCTGCCTTTCTGGAGATGGCTGGGTCGATCTGATGAAAGAGGGAGTGGATAAAGGCGGAACCTTTAAGAAGCTCTGCCAACACTATGGCCTTACTATGGAAGAGACCATGGCTTTCGGTGATTATGACAACGACTACGGCATGCTGATCGCGACTCCAAACAGCTACGCTATGAAGAACGCTTATCCTTCCATCAAAGCGATCTGTAACTATGAGACCCAGTACACCAATGAGGAGGACGGGGTATCCAGAGAGCTGGTCCGTATCTTTGATCTTCCTATGGAGGAAATGGCCTAAGTATATATGTATACATTGGTTTGAGTCCTTATCTGTGGTAGAATAGTTACATTGCTAAAAAGATAAAGAGAAGGAGAATGTATCATGAAAAAGAAGATCGCATTGATTTTTCTGGCAGCCTTGATGATGTTATCTTTTACAGGCTGTGGGGAGAAGAAGATGACTCAGGCAGATCTGGCCAAGAATCTGCAGACGGGAACCTGGTATAGCAAAGAGCTGGGCGGAAAGATGTACTTTGACAGTAAGGTCAACAAGCACTATGGCGGTGCCCTCAAGGTTAAGCTGGCTGCAAGAGGTATTGTAGAAGATGGAGATTATATCGTCGTGAGCGGTAATTCTTTCGGATTTACTTACCGCGGAGTCAAGACTAATTTCACAAATGTCAAGGTAGATGGGGACACGATGTTAGCATATGATCACTTCACTAAGTTTAAGTTCACCCGCATTAAGGATAACTGGACCAAGAGTAATCCAGGTGCGGTGGAGAAGAATATCCCATATCATACCGATAGTTCAACAGAAGAATAGTCTGGCGGGAGGGCATCTTAGGCGGCGGAAAATGTGCCCATACCGATAGTAACACAGAGAAGTAGTCTGACGGGAGGGCATCCTAGGCGGCGGAAAATGTGCCCATACCGATGGCAGCACAGAGAAGTAGTTTGACGGTCGAGAGGGGGAGATTATGGCAAAAGAAGGAAGCACATTTTTTGCGATCCTGTCAAGGATGAAGTATATCGAGAGATGGGCGCTGATGAGGAATCAGCGTTCTGAGAATTTGAGTGAGCACAGCCTAGAAGTTGCGATGATCGCCCATGCTCTCTGCCTGATCGGCAATGTCCGTTACGGAAAGAAGTTGAATGCAGAGCGGGCAGCGCTGATTGGGATGTATCATGATGCCTCGGAGATTATCACCGGGGATATGCCGACACCGGTCAAGTATTATAATGAGGACCTGAGGGATGCCTATAAGATGGTGGAGTCCGCAGCAGAACAGAAACTGTTAGGACAGCTGCCAGAGGACCTAAAGCCTTTCTATAAGGACCTCTTGTCCCCTTCTGTGGCTAAGGCGGAGGATGATGCAGATCGTTACCTAAGACGCCTTGTTAAGGCCGCTGACAAGCTCTCAGCCCTGCTGAAGTGCATCGAAGAGAGACGGTCAGGCAATGAAGAATTTTCAACTGCAGAACGAACGATTGAGGAATCTGTGAATCAGATGAGGAAGGAACTTCCGGAAGTCGATGACTTCGTGAAGGAATTCCTCCCATCGTATGGAAATACCCTCGACCAGCTGCTCGGAAGATAAGCGGCTGGCCGGGGGTATAATATTTGTTAAGCATGCAAGTGAAGAGCCAGTGGTAGTTCAGCTTATTTTAAGAATGATAAAGAACTTTCTGAGGAGTCTTATTTATTGCACGGAAAAAGCGCACCCTATGAGGAGAAGATAACAAGGCGCGCTTTTTCCAACCAATATTAATATTAATATGAAATAGGTTAATGAAAGCACTCAGGAGAAATCAATGCAAAATCCTGAAATACTTTCGTCAACTATATTATAGATAAGTATCAATGAAAAGACAATAGGCGCAAACACCAAAAATAATTGACAAGAAACACAAAAATAACGATATATTTAACAATGTGATAGCAGAATGATTGAAAAATTCACAAGTATCATTGGTGATTATTTACTCACCTTTTTTGGTTGACAATTCATACAGACTTGTTATTTCGTAAGAAGCAAATGTGAAACAGTTGTGGAATTTTCATGAGATTAAAAAAATGCCTAAGAAGATACCCATAGAGTGGTAAAATTTTATGCACTTTAGATATGGAACAAATAGTTCAGCAATATTAAAATATAAGTGTATATCTTGTGGATTGTAAATAATCTTTCTTCCTCGAATGATACAGTCGGCAAGGTGTGCAACCAATATTCATCAATATAGAAAGCACATCCAGTGGCAGTATACTGGATGTGCTTTCTACTTTTTATACAGATCCCTTATACAAATCTTTTATACAGATCCCTTATACAAGTCTTTTATACAGATCCCTTATACAAGTCTTTTATACAGATCTCTTATACAAATCTTTTATACAGATCCCTTATACAAGTCTTTTATACGGATCTCTTAGTCAAATCTTTTATCCGAATCTTTCTGCCCTATCTTTATATTGAACATCGATCCCTTATAGAGAGCCATGATTTGGTTCATTAGCTGGTGAATAATTGCCTGGATTCTCAGTGAAGTCTGAACTGTCAGACAATGAGAATTTGTGGCAGATTACATCTCTTACCTC
>JAXJRI010000050.1:0-12098 GCA_036310685.1 Lachnospiraceae bacterium
ATCACTTACATGATCAAAGTCGTCAACAGCAGCAAGAATGACCTTGCCAATGTCATGGTCAAGGATCTTGTCCCTGTGGGAACAGAATATGTTTCCGGCGGACAGAGGAAGAAGGTCAAGGACGGCGAGACCGTTGCCTTCCTGATCCCATCCCTGAAAGCAGGAGAGAGTGCAGAAGAGAAGTTCATCGTCAGAGTCACTGCAGACGGCATCGAGCAGACACGCATCGATAACGTGGCAGCTGTCAAAGTCTTAGGTGACAAAGCAGATACCAAAGATCTCTTCTCTCATGCAGACGAAGATGGCTTTATCAACACCAATGAAGTCCATCACTATGTACCGCATATCGTATATCCTGAGAAAAAGGAGAATCCTGTCCTCACCATCGCAAAGAGATCTGACAAGAAGATCTACAATGT
Organism: Lachnospiraceae bacterium; assembly: GCA_036310685.1. GTDB lineage: Bacteria > Bacillota > Clostridia > Lachnospirales > Lachnospiraceae > Anaerobutyricum. The sequence goes on from JAXJRI010000050.1 coordinate 420, forward strand.
CGGAGAGACCGGACATTATACGGTAGTAGTCGGACAGAGCAAAAAAGACCTCGTTGCCAAGAATGTAAAGATCAAGGATGCCCTTCAGGTCAAGGGAGCTTCCATCGTTAAGGATTCCCTCAAGATCGTAGATCCAAAGGGACAGGATATCACCAGGGCCGTGAAGATCACGACCACGGATACTTCCTATTCCATCGATACCGGAAGAGACCTTGCTTACAATGAGACTTTCACCGTTACTTATGATGTGAACTTTACCGATAAAGAGCTTGCCGGAAAGCAGGTTCCAAACATTGCCAAAGCAAAGTCTGACAATGCAAAGGCAGAGACTACGAATGAAGTAACACCGGTCACGGTTGATAAAGACCTCACCGCAGTAAAGACCTCTGACCCTGTCAGCGGTACGGTAGTAACACCGGGCGATGCGGTCACATACCATATCAATGTCACAAATAACAGCTCTGATGAGCAGAACAATGTTTATGTGATGGATGAGGTTCCTGCGAAGTCCACTTACCAGGATGGTTCTGCGACCTTTATCTTAAAGGATACCACTCCTGCTCAGCCGGAAAAGAACGCTCCTGAGAAAGAAGCAGAAGTCAAAGAAGGTGAGCAGAAGACGGAAGGAACTTCTGAGACAGCTCCTGAAAAGGAAGAGGCAACAGAAGAGAAACAGGAAGAGACAAAGGACCCTGGAACAGAAGTTTCTGAGAACGAGGAGACGAAGACAGGATCCGACAAGTCAGAAGCAGAAGAGCCAAACATCGCAGAGAAAGCTGTCAACACTCTGAAGGCTGCAGCCGCCGCTGTCATTCCTGGAGATTCCAAGGAGGATGCGAAAGCAGAAGAGCCTGAGACAGAGGAAGTGAAGTCTGACGATACAGCTGCTGAAGAGTCCAAGACGGATGATGCGAAAGCAGAAGAATCTAAGACAACAGAAAATGCAAAATCTGAGGATTCATCTGCTGAAGAGTCCAAGACAGGATCTGAGGATCAGAGAGCAGAAAAAGCGGTCGGAACTTTAGAGAAGATAGACGGCAAAGAGTATATCTGCTTCAAGATCGGAACAATCCCTGCAGGCAAGACTGCGGATGCACAGTTCACCGTTACGGTTAACAAAGACGCAACGGAAGACGATGTCGTGGTAAATACCGCACTTGTCCATAAGTTTGAGGAGACTCCGGAGGACCCATGGACACCTGAGAAGTATACTCCTACGAACACAACCACACATCCATTAGACAACTGGGTGACCACAACAAATACGGTCGATGTGAAAGATCCGGAAGCCCCACAGCTTGGTATCGAGAAGATATCTGATAAGAATACTTACCAGGTAGGTGAGACCGGACATTATACTGTCACAGTCACGGGTATTCAGGGAACAACAAAGGATGTCGTGATCTCTGATTCTCTGGAGGAGAGTACCGGAGCTTTCATCAATGATGGCAGTGTCAAGGTGTCAAAAAAGGCTGGGGACCATACTTCTGATGTAACGAAGAAGGTCCAGGTAGACTCTACAAAAACCGGTTATACTATAACAACAAAAGATTCTCTGAAGAAGAGTGAGAAGTTCCTTGTTACTTACGACGTACTCTTTACAAAGGATGCATCCGGTACCTCGGTGAAGAACTATGCCAGCACCTGGGGTGAAGGCCTTCCTCCTGTCAACACTGATCACACGGTTAAAGTAGTTGAAGAGAAAGCAGAAAACACGTCAAACCCTGATGTTGATAAGCATAACAAAACTTCTAATCCACAGAAGACCTCCCACAACTCTTCTCAAAGTGAAAAGAGTGGAGGCAGCAGTGAAGGATCAAATGGTTCCACTGGTGGTAAGGATATCCTGAGAGGTGTTCAGACTGGTATCGAGAGCCATGAAGCACTTTTTGCGACTATCGCAGCAGCGATGTTTGCAGGAGCAATGATATTACATAGAAGACGTAAGAGAGGAAAACATAACAGAGAGAAATTTTAGCTAATATTAGCTGAAATGGATTAAGACAGGGTGTGTAATCATCCTGTCTTTTTTACTAGAGACGGAGATTCGGATGAACTGATTGATACCATCGTGAAGGTGCAAAAGAATGGAGAAAAGCTAGAGGAGATAGAAATGTACTATGATTTCAATCCATATACTAGCATGCAGTCAATGGAGGTGAGGAGCAAGAAGATGTTACTTAGTGATTATGAATCATTCAAACAAAAGTTGGTTTATGACTTAAAGCAACAGCTTACAGGAACTGGGATAAAGGTTGATATACGGACTATCCCCAAAATAAATGAGGTGTTGGATGGAATTACATTTCAGAGAACGGAAGACACGGCATCACCAATCCTGTATGTAGAGGAAGCTTATAAACATTACCAGTCAGGAAAGGCATATGGACAGGTATTAAATGATGCAATGGATTTTGCCTGTGATGAAAAAAATTATGAAACCAATCTTCCAAAACTCACAGATGACTATGTCAGAAGGAATTTATATCTTGTCCTTATGAATTTTCAGGGGAATAAAGAGTTGCTTTTACATATGCCTTATGAGAGAATCGCGGATCTCGCAGTGGTACCAAAAGTGGAAATCATTACATCAGATCCAGAAGAAAAAGTTAGTTTCTTTATGAATTATGACATGATGGATAAATATCATCTAACGGCGGAAGAAACTTTTCGGATCGCTCATGAAAACATGGAACAGAAGGATTATATCTGTCAGCCATTAATGGGTGATATGGGTGTAGAGGAAGATCCAAAAATCTACGTTTTGACGAATGATATTTCTGTTGATGGTGCGGCTGCGATTGTTTCGGAGAAAGCTATGACAGAGGCTAGAAAACTGATTGGGGAGGATTTTATGATTCTGCCTTCCAGCCGACATGAAGTGATTCTAGTTCCAAGGTCTGACCCAATGAGTGTAAAACAGATGGAGGATTTGGTCCGAGATGCCAACAGAGTTGTTGTTGCCCCTAAGGATAAACTTTCCGACCATGTGTATCGGTATCATAGCAAAGACCGCTCTATTACGAAGGTCACAGCGCTGAAAGAACAACAGAAATTAACATTGAATCCGAATCTCATTTATTGACAAGGGATATCAATTGCGGAGGTGATAAAAGAATGGATTATCAAGAATTTGAAAAGGAGTTAATGAGCAGGATTGAGGAAATGTTTGAAAACTCAGATGTCGAAGTAACTCCTCATATTGTTATGAAAACAAACGAGACGATTCAAGGGATGGAATTTTATCAGGAAGGGTTTGAAGCTGCACCAGTGATTTATCCAAAAGATTATTACCAGGATTTTCAAGGTGGAGAATCAATTGATATGATTGCTGCTCGAATGGCTGAAACTGCAATTGACCTGATTAATCAGGGCCCTGAATTGCCTGAGATCAACGATCAGTTTGTAAGAGATCATCTTCGTCTGGTGGTCATGAACTTGGATAAGAATAAAGAATATCTAGAAGATACCCCTTATGAAACTATCGACGATATAGCAGTCGTGCCTAAGGTATTTATTGATCCAGAGGTCAGTTTTTTGATGAACAAGTATGCTCTGGAAAATTTCCATCTAACAGATCAGGAAGCATTGGGAATTGCGCATTATAACATGGAACAGATGAATTACCAGTTCTGTACACTGAAGGAAGCAGTGGGTCTGGGTGAGCCTGGTCCTGATGATTACAAATTATATATGCTGACGAATGAGTATTCCCATGAGGGTGCTGCAACGATCGTATCCAGAAAAGCAATGACAATGGCAAGAAAAGAGATCGGGGAAGACTTTCTGATCCTCCCCTGCAGCAGACATGAAGTGATCCTGGTTCCGCGCTCGGAAGAGATCTCTTTGGAGGCCCTTGAAAAGCTCGTTCGTGGAGCAAATGAAAATGTAGTGGAACCAAAAGACTGGCTTTCCGATCATGTCTATCGTTATCGCTGTGAAGACCATTCCATAAAGATGGTGGAATCCAAGCAGAAACCACCAGCGAAACATTTAGACCCTAATATTATCCGTTAGATGATGGAGGTGAAGATTCTATGTCGAGTAAGACAATGAGATTTCAGAAACAGTATCAGAAATATGTTACCGGTCGATCTCACAGGCACATACAGGATTATCTGTTAAAAAATGGAATTGTGGTAGAAAAGACAGCAGAGAAAAGATAATGAGATCTTAACAATGGGGCAGGCGTAAATAAAAGCCTGCCTCAAGTATTTACGATGGAGGAGCAGGAAAATGGCATGTTTGGAGGAAACTTCAAAAAGTTATCAGAGCTATCCGGATATCAGGAAGAAAGTAGTCTGGCATAAGGCAAGAGAAAAGAAAAAGGGGCATAACAGGAGATGGGAGAAAAGGAAGGACAAGACAGGGATCTTACCAGGAGGGGGTCAGAACGGATGAAGGAACTTACATGGAATCCAGCCGATTGGATGGAGCAGATCGAAAAGACATTTGAGGAACGCGATGAATTATACCGCAAACGGGATGAGGCTTTTGAGAACAGATCTCAGATGCTGATGCGAAAGGAGAAAGCTTTTCAGAAGAATCTCGACCAGCTGGATCAAAGAGAGAAAGAGATCTTAGGACGGGAAGAAGCGGTTTCCAAACAGGCAGAGGAGATCTCCCGCCGTGAGCAGGAGTATGAGCAGGCGATGGAGAAACTTCAGCATGAGGCAGACCGCCTGAAGAAGAAGCTCAGTGATGAGACGATGAAACTTCATCTCATCCAGGAGCAGGCCAAGAATGAGAAGACCAGACAGCAGACGGCAAGACTCAATTATGAGAGCAGATTGATGGCTTTAGATGATCAGACCCTAAAGCTTTTAAAGGATCAGGATCCAGCCCAGGACCAGCAGGAGTATGAAGAGAAATTAAAGGAAGCAGAAGAGCGATATCAGAAGCTGTTAGAGGAGAAATCCAGTGTGGATGCAGAGAATCAGTTATTAAAAGAGAATGCAGCCCATGAGGATTCCCGAATGCAGGAAACGATGCAGGATCTTCAGGATGAGAATGAGGATCTAAAGGACGAAAATCAGAGGCTTCAGGAAGACAAATCCCGACTGGAGGAGGAGAAAAGACAGCTTTTTAAGAAGCTTCTGACGAATGGGGATCCTCCCACGAAAGGAGGTGGGGAAGAAAGCACGATGGCTGAAAATACATTCCATGGGGAAGTGGATAGTACAGAGGAAACAGAGCCAGATGTTACGGAGGCTTCGGATGAGATGGAGCAGTATTTATCGAATGCATATCCTGATGCCTCTGTCCGTACGATATCTTCTGCGGGAGGAAACATCGTACAGATGGGGCAGGATGGCATTCTGATCGATATCTTTTATCAGGACCCTCCTAACTTTAAGATCCGCAAGCAGGCTCCGGATAACCGCCGGATCCGTCGTATGATCGCCAGAAAAAATAGGGGGGATGGTATCGATTTCTACTATGATGAGGACCGGGGAGAGGTCACAGCATCCGGATACTTTACGGAGGAGATGGCTCCGGGAGAGCTGATGAGAGCCATCCGTCAGATCGTGTTACATGACTTTGAAGTCAGTGATGAGAGTAAATGGTGAAGGGGGAATTGGTGTATGAAGCGTACAAATTGGAAAGCACCGGTTACGGTCGGACTGGCATTTATCATCGGTCTGATCGTCAACATGGTTAGCAGACAGTATCTGCCGGGGATCCTTCCGGCAGGGCTTGACCAGGCATCGGGACTGATCGCAGTGCTCCTGCAGGTAGCAGTCTCGGTTCTGACCGTATTGATCGTAGTCAAGATTTTTCATGGGGAGGACGAGTAATGAGAGAGAAAAGAGAATGGCTGACAGAAAAGAAAAAGATCGTTTGGGATAAATTGTTTTATGATCTGTTTATCCTTTGTTCCATGGTTTCTGCTCCGGCAATGGCAGAAGCAGCAGATAAGAAGAAGAGCGGGACCGGGTCGATCAGTTCTGCGTTTACCTCGATCTATGACATTATCGCTGCGATCGTCACCAGTATCGGACAGCTGTATCTGCTCTGGGGTGTCTTTGAGTGGGCAACCGCCCTGAATTCCCAGGATGGTTCCGCACAGTCCATGGCATTCAAGCGGATCGCAGCCGGACTGGTAGCCTGCATGGCGCCGACCATCATTTCCATGATCAAGTACTAAAGGAGAGGAGGCGGTATTATGCCGGAATGGCTGACGTCGTTTCTGACCGGAGTCAATGTCCAGGTGGCCTGCGCGATATGGAATGCTGCCATGAAAGCGGTCAGTGGCCTGATCACCAGGGATCCCCAGACATTTTCTCCGGATACCTGGGCCTTTGTGGATGGGACCGTCTACCCGTTCATGCTGTCGATCGGGCTCTCCCTTTTAAACCTCTTTTTCATCATTGGTTTTCTGAGAGCACTGACTCATCTGCATGAGAACATCACACTGGAATACCTGGTGGAGGCTTTGATCAAGGTGGTCGTAGCGAATGTCCTTTTTCTCAACATGAAGAAGATGATCCTGTCGCTGTTCTCGATCGCATCCCTGATGGCGGGAAGTGTGTTCACGCTGAAGGCGCCAACGCTGGTGACCAAAGACATGGATCTGGGTGCCGTCCTTTTCTATCATCTGTTCGGAACCATCTTTATCCTGACGGCGATCGTCTGCAGCATGATCATCATTCTTACGGTCTACAGCCGTTATATCAAGCTGTATCTCCTGGTGGTATGCGCACCGTTTGCCGTTCCGACTCTTGTCGGAGGACAGGAAGCCCAGAGGATATTTTACAGCTATTTAAGGTCCCTGATCCTGAATATCTTTGAGATCGTATTGATCGCCCTGGTCATGGTGATCTGCTTTAAACTGACCTCAGCAGGGGTTCATCTCTTCACGGCAAAGAATATCGTGGAGAAGGTAACGGATGGTTTTGTGGATACCTTAAATGCACTGCTTACCATGGTGATCATGACCGCTTCCGTAAAGGGTGTGAATTCCTTTATGGCGAAGACATTCGGACTGTAACAACATAGTTAAAAAGGAGACAACAATGACAATTGATCTAAATAAAGATTTTGAAGAGACTTTTCCTGATGAGGTGTATTCCGGATTTACCCTGCCTCAGGTGATCGTGGCTGTGACCGGGATCGCAGTCTGCATCGGACTTGCGGTGTTCTTATGGAAGTATGTGGGGATCCCGATCGTCCAGTGTACCTACCTTTCGGTCCCGCTGATGGTGCCGATCTGTGCTCTGGGATTCTTTCAATACCAGAAGCAGAGCCTTCTGGGAATATTAAAGGAGATATGGTACTCCAGGCAGACGAAGATCCTTACCTATCATGCGCAGGAGTATTCCGAAGAGCATGCCAGAGTTTATACCATGAACCGCCCACAGGAGAAGCAGGGAAAGAATAGGAGGAGAAAACATGGCAGTCATTAATGCACAGGCCAGGTTTAAAGGAAGAAAACGAAAGAGCAATCCGCTTGTAAAGATCCCCAGGAGCGTGAAGGAGGCCTTTAACATCGTGGCGATGGACCGCTCAGGGATCGCCAGGCTGGAGCCGAACAGGAAGCACTGTCTCTATGACAAGTGCTATGTCTTTGATGAAGTCAACTATCACAATAAGGATGAGTCGGAACAGTCAGGGATGCTGGACCAGATGATGACCTGGATGAAGGGTATGAGCATGGACTTTAAGATCACCATCGCCAATGAGTTCCAGTCCATGCAGGAATTTCTGGAGAAGGTCCGCTATCATCCCAATGGAAAGAGATATCCGAAAGTTGAAAAAGGTGTCGATGAGTGGATGGAGGAGAAGCTGGAGGATTCCAATCCCAATGTGACCACTCTCCGCTATCTGACCATCAGCTGCAGGGCAGATTCCATCAAGGATGCCAGGATGGCTCTGAACTCTTATGATTCTGTCCTTCAGGCAGCCTTTGCCTCCTGGAAGGGAACCATCACCGCCTTAAGCGGGGAAGAGAGGATCCGATGCCTGCATTCCATGCTGAGACCGGGAAAGAAAGAGGAAGAAGCCTTCTTATCCTTTGAGAAACTGCATGACTGGAAGAATGACATTCTGCCGACGAGTCTGAAGACCTACTCCAACTTTATGGTCTTGGATGATGTCTACGTATCAGTCCTCTTTGGATCCCGATACCGTGGAAGCATCAATCCGGACAGTGTTCTCCATGTCTTCTCCTACCTGAACTTTCCATCTTTCATCACCTTAGACTATGCTCCCGTCTCCCCGGATCTGATCACGGATTTCCTGATCAGTGCGGGAATGAACGTGGAGAAGTCGATCTCTGATGAGGAGGAGAGCAGACGTAGAAAGAACATCATTTCCTCCGGACCTTCCTATGCCAAGCAGCGTAAGAAGGATGAGGTAGAGTCCTTACAGGATCAGATCACGGAGAACGATGAGACAGGATTCTTTCTGAACCTTCTCATGGTGGTGACTGCACCGGATGAGGATACCCTGGCAGAACGTGTGGCAAAGATCCAGAATGATGGTAAGAATGAAGGAGTCATCATGGAGACCGCCAATTACCAGCAGTTAAAAGCACTCAACACGGCTCTGCCGATCGGCGGCCGACAGGTTGATTTTATGCGGTTTTTCCTGGCATCCTCCGTGGTGGCTTTCCAGCCTTATTATGCGCAGGATGTCATCGAACCCGGTGGTTATTTTTATGGACTGAACCGTTCATCCCACCGACTGATCATCGGAAACCGAAAACTTTTGATGAATCCGCACGGAATCATCATCGGACATACGGGTTCCGGCAAATCCTTTATCATCAAGCTGACGGAGATCCTGCAGACTCTGATCGCCACCGATGATGATATCCTGATCATCGATCCCCAGCAGGAGTTTAAGGATATCGTCACCAGTAACGGCGGGATCTATTTTGACCTGACACCCAAGAGCGGGATCTACCTGAACGGCTTTGAGGTCTCGGAAGAGGTCTTTTATGCAGATAAAGATACGAAAGAGCGTTTTGTCGCAACTCAGACTAAGTATGCCAAGAGCTTAATGGCCGCGATCATGAGCAATATCATCTTTACTCAGGAACATGCCTCTGTGGTCGGCCGTGTCTGCCGGAGGATGTACGAGAAGATCTTTGCCCAGAAGAAGTTAAAGGAGCAGCCAACGCTAAGGATGCTGCGGGAAGAGATCCGGAAAGAATTAAGGGGAGCCAGCAATGTCTACGATGAGAGTGTCATCCGTCCCATCTATAACAGTTTGGAAGAATATACGGAAGGCGGCTGTGACATGCTTGCCTATCCATCCAACGTGGAGTTCGGCAACCGGCTGATAGGCTTTGGAATGAAGAACGTGCCGGAGGATAACTGGGAAGCCGTGATGCTGACCATCATGCATTACACTTCCTCCCGTATGGAATACAACCAGAAGCTCCGTAAAGCAACCCATTTCATTGTGGATGAGACCCAGGTGATCAGTAAGAAGGGAACCTCTGCAGACCAGCTCAACGAAGCAGTTTCCACCTTCCGTAAATTCGGAGGGATCTGTACCATGGCTATGCAGAACCTTACCGCAGCCCTTCATAATGAGCAGTTAAAGGAGCTCTTCTCCAACTGCTCCTACAAATGTTTCTTAGACCAGGGCGGGGTGGATGCCAATGCCTTAGCAGAGATCCAGGAGCTTTCCAGGACCGAGTTTAATGCCCTGAATTCTGACCAGGTAGGCTGTGGTGTTATGGTATGGGGAAAGAAGGTTGTTCTATTTGATGCCAAGGTATCCAGACAGAACAGCATTTACGATGCCATCTCTACCAACTTCCATGAGAAGAGTAAAGAACATCAGAAGGAGCTCGATGAAGAGAAAGAAGTGCAGACAGTTGTTCCAAAGAGTGTGGAGGATAAAGCCGGCATTCGCAGAAGAAACCGACAGATCATCCTACAGATGGCAGGATACCAGGATGTCAGTCTGAAGGATATCTTAGGAGTCGTGGATGATCTGACAGCCGATAAAGCAGAGGAGATCCTGGGAGAGCTCCTAGGTGAAGGAAAGATCGTAAAGATCTCTTCCCATGGAGAAGAGAGATATCGGAAAGTCGGGTGATCAGACCAGATGGGAATTAACAAAAGCAGGAGATCCACCTTTCGGAAGATCAATGGAACCTTTGCCAAAGGGAATCATAAGATCCGAAGATCAATCTCTGGACTCGATCCGTTAAACTCAAGGGAAAATGGAAAAGATGATACCTCATATGATCCGGGAGAATTTTTATCTGCCAGAGAGCGGAGACTCTGGGATCGTCTTTCTTCTCATCGGAAGAAGCATTTCCTAAGGGAAGCGGAGAGAGCTCTTCGAAAACACCAGCAGAAAAAAGGGATCGCAGTTTCTGAGGGCTCATTGACGGGTGAGATCAGGGATGCAGATCCGAGAAGAAAACCGAAGGATGCATGGCATGATCAGGAGGCGGAAAGGAAACAGGAACTACTTGCCCACCAGAGACAGAAACAGCAGCATATCAATCAGATGCAGACAGCATCGATGGATCAGGAGCAGCAGTCTTCTGATCCTTTTTTTGTGAGAGAGAGACTGGAGAGGAGAGTTAAGCAGGATGGGATTCTGGCAGAGAGAGCTGGTCAGGAGACAGGGAAGAATGGCATCACAAAGAAAGTGCGACAGGAGGCCATACAGACTCATTCCGGCAAGACGATCCATGAAGGGGAAAGGCCATATGACTTATCCCGGACAATAACTTCTCCATCAGAGAAAACTGCAGGGACAGGGATTAGCGGTGAGAAAGAAGATACTGGATGGAGGTCAGGTTTGTCTGCATCATCTGGGGATATGGGCACAATAGATTGGAAAGCTCTGGAAGCTGGTCGATCAACAGGAGAAGGGAAAGTTTTCAAGGAAGCTGCTGATCAGGCTGTGAAGGAAGCGGCGGACAGTCACATTTCTCTTAAGGCCGCACAGGTAACAGCAAGGTTATTCAGGAGGGCGGTCCGACAGCAGAAAAGCATCTCAGAGCAGAAAAACAAGCAGTCGAAACAGGAATCCCTGGGAGACTTTGAACGGTCAGCAAGAGGGATTACATTTCTTACAGCCCAGGTAGTGACTTCTGTGATCGCAGTATTTCAGACGGTAGTGACTCAGGTGGCTTCCGCATTACTTGCCATCCTGATACCCATTATCCTCTGTGCTGTTCTGGTAAGCTTTCTGTCCTCCTTTCTTTCGGGAATCGTTGGGACAATGGATCAGACGGAAGTGCAGGCAGGAACCGGTTCTAACATCGTAGCGGTAGCGATTGAGCAGATAGGATATCAGGAAGGTCCTAACCAGGACACCAAGTATGGAAAGTTTACCAACACCAATCACATGAGCTGGTGTCACGCTTTTATTACCTGGTGTGCCAATGAGTGTGGTTATCTGGATGATGGGATCATGCCGAAGACCGCTCTCTGCGAAGGCGGCCGTCAGTGGTATCTTTCCCAAAATGAGTATCAGCCGAATGATAAAAACTATGTTCCGCAGCCGGGAGATATCATCTATTTTGATTTTCATGGAGATGGGGTTTCCCATCATGCAGGGATCGTAGAGTATTCAGAGAATGGAGTCGTCCATACCATCGAGGGAAACAAGCGCAATAAAGTCATGCGGGGCAAGTATCCGGTCGGTTACGCCAAGATTATGGGTTACGGCCGGCCTGCTTATCCTGAGGAGGGCTATGATGAT
>JAXJRI010000051.1:0-6265 GCA_036310685.1 Lachnospiraceae bacterium
GAAACTGATCGGAACCGATAAGAAAGCATCTGAATATCGTTAGATTATACTACTTTAGAGAGAAACTGCCGTGAGCAGTTTCTTTTTTATCTTATTTGTCAACTTTATTATTATTTTTCAGTTGACAATATGATCTTCCATGATTATAATCCTACATAGTAATTATGATAAAGGAGGCAGTATTTTGAATTCTAATACTCGAAATTTAGCAGTGACTGCTGTATTAGCTGCAGTAATCTGCGTACTGGGACCACTCTCCATCCCAATCGGACCAGTTCCGATTTCTCTTGGACTTTTTGGTGTGTTCCTTGCAATTTATATTTTAGGCATGAAGAGAGGCACCCTTGCCGTCATCATTTATATTCTTATTGGCCTTGTCGGTGTTCCTGTTTTTGCAGGATTTACTGGAGGACCACAGAAATTATTCGGACCTACAGGCGGATATATCGTCGGATATATTCTCACCGCTCTGATTTCTGGATATATTGTAGAACATTTCTCTTCAAATATTGTTCTGCAGTTCGTAGGTATGGTACTTGGTCTTGTCGTTCTTTACGCGATTGGAACTCTCTGGCTCGCTTACCAGGCCCACATGGATTTACCTAAGGCACTGGCAGCCGGTGTAATTCCTTTCATTCCTCTTGACCTTGTGAAGATCGTATTAGCCACACTGGTCGGAAGAGCAGTGCGTGTCAGATTAGTGCACAGCGGCCTGATTCATGCATAAATCCCCTATATGACGATAAAATTGGCAGAGGTCCTTCGGACTTCTGCCAATTTTATCGTGTCAACAATGGATACAATCTAACTGGTCTCACATCATAGAATAAATCCTGCTGCGAACACTGCCGCACAGCAGCTGATTGCAACCACGAACAGGTCGCCGGAGACGAATGCCATGATTACACCGATAATCAGTGCAAATAACCCCGCCATCATGTGATCCGTCACCGTAAGTATTGCAGGAAATGTCATCACAGCAAGTGTGACATAAGGTACATAAAACAAGAACGATTGAATCCATTGATTCGTGATATTCTTGCGAATCAGAATCATCGGCAATAGTCTAACTAAGTAGATGACTACAATCATCAATATCAGTGCTCCGTATACGGAATGTGTCATAACTAATTATCCTCCTGTACTGCTTCCTTCTTCTCCTCCTGATCTTGCCTAACGGGATGAACCCAAGCTGCAATTCCAGCAATCACCAGAGTCAGGATAATTACTCGGAATCCTGAAGTGATTCTGCATAATACTGGAAGATATGCGAAGGCAAAGCTCGCTGCCATCGAAATCACAACCAACAGACCGATAAATCGATTCTTTTTGATTGGTGGAATGATGATAGCTAAAAACATACCATAGAGAGCTACGGACAATGCATTCACAGCCCAAGATGGAAGAATGTTGCCCATCAGTACGCCAAGAACTGTTCCTAAGGTCCAGCCCAGAACAGAGACGACAGTAATTCCATAGGTGTAAAAAGGATTTAGATAACCATCTACCGTGACACTCAGACCAAAAATCTCATCTGTCATACAGTAGGACAAAAATAATCGATGATAAAATGGTGTCTTCTCCTTGAGTTTCTGCGATAATGCGGTACTCATCAAAAGATAACGCATATTAACCACGATTGTTGTAAATATCATCTCCAGTGCACCGGCAGAGGCTCCAATCAGATTGATTGCCGCAAACTCACCAGCACTTGCTACCATACCAACTGACATGATCCCTGCCTGCAGGGCATCCATGCCAACATTTCTGGCTGCAATTCCCAGAGCGAATGACACTGCAAAATATCCCATACAGATAGGGATACCGTTACGCAAACCTTTTTGAAACCACTGACGGTTCCCATTATTCTTATGACTATTCGATACTATCTGATTCATCTTAATAATCACTCATCATTCTCTTTTGGTTCATGACCAAGATAATCAAACATCAGGATATGAATCACAAGATCCCTCTTATCATTCACCTTGGAAGTAACCTGAGCGAGCTCATAATCCTCATACTGCATCTCAATCTCAATATGAAAATCTTCCATTTCCTGCTTGGTTCCTGTGTAAATCGTCTCGTCTCCATTCCAGATATCAAGCTGAATCACTTGATTATTCGGAATAGCTTCAAGTAAACCCTTCAGTGTTATCATAACTGTATTCCTCCTCCAATGCCTAGTAACTTATCTTTGATTGTACCACATTAAAGTGTCATTTGGACAGAAACTTTATGATTAAAACCTCATTTATTACCACTTATCCACCGAGTTATCCACAAACTGTGTACAATTGTGGTGCTGCCATCCACACACCACAAGGACTAGTCCCCCATATAAATTTTTTAAAAAACAGGACATCTCAGAGATTAGTTTCGGTCTCTAAGATGCCCTTTCTTTTATTGATTATTCTATTTATCCACATATTTTTCACCAAACGGTGGATAAAGTGGATATCTTGTGGATAACTAAGTGAACAACTAGAATCTCTCGTCGATAACTCGTTTGGATTTCTTCTCAGAACGAGGCAGCACTCCAAGCTCTACAACCTTAACCAGTGGAGTAAATCCGATCTTGCCTTTGACTGCACGAGCAACATCCTCAGACATCTTCATGAAGTCTACATGACCATTGGTCTCAACATAGAGACGCATGGTATCTTTTCCATCCAGATGAGAGATTCGAATCTGATATTCACTGGACAGATCTGGGAAGTCTGCGAGGATCTCCTCAATCTGCTTAGGAAAGACATTGACACCTTTAATCTTAATCATGTCGTCGCTTCGACCCATGATGGTATCAATTCTTGGGTACTTGCTTCCGCAGGCACAATCTCCAGGAATAATTCGGGAGATATCATGAGTACGGAAACGAATCAAAGGTGCACCTTCCTTAACCAGAGTCGTGATAACAATCTCACCCCAGGTTCCATCCGGTACATTTTCTCCTGTCTTCGGATCAATAATCTCTAAGTAGATATAATCATCCCAATAGTGCATACCGCACTCATACTTACAGCTGATTCCAATTCCTGGACCATAGATTTCTGTCAATCCATAGATATCGTAAATCTCAATTCCAAGTTCTCCCTTAATGCGGTTCCTCATCTTCTCGCCCCAGCGCTCAGAACCAATGACACCCTTCTTTAAGTATATGTTGTCAGAAAGTCCTTGTTTCTCAATCTCTTCTGCTAAGAGCAGGGCATAGGAGGAAGTTGCACAGAGGACCGTCGTCTTCATATCCTGCATGAACTGAAGCTGCTTCTTGGTATTACCTGGTCCCATCGGAACCGCCATAGCGCCCAGTTTCTCGACACCATTCTGGAAACCGATTCCCGCTGTCCAAAGCCCATAACCAGGGGTAATCTGCACACGGTCTGTGTTAGTGACCCCTGCCATCTCATAGCATCTCTTAAACATCTCTCCCCAGTCGTCAACGTCCTTGGCTGTGTAAGGAATGATAACCGGTGTTCCCGTTGTTCCGGAAGAAGAATGAATTCGAACAATCTCAGACTCTGGAACTGCCATCAGTCCCAGGGGATAAGCATCCCTGAGATCCTGCTTCTGTGAAAAGGGAAGGCGTAAGAAATCTTCCACTGTCTTAACTTCTGTGATTCCCGCTTCCTCAAGCTTTTTGCCATAGAAGTTATCTGATTGGATCAGTCTCTTGATCTGATCATTCACCATGGCAAGCTGTGTATCATTAATCTGCATGATTCCCTCCTAAATAATTATTTAGCAAGATATGTGAGCGCTCTCTCGTTCACATCCCATAACTTCTCCGGCAATTTCTGATGGAGGGCCTGACGAATATTATCGTAAGATAATCCGAGCTGTCCGCTCTCTACCGCTGCTCCAAGGAGAAGAACATTCATCGCTTTCGCATTGCCGATCTCCTGTAATGCCTGGTCAGAATCTACCAGGGTAAGATTTTTCACATTGTCTTTAAGATAAGTCACCATAGCTTCCGAATCATACTCTGACTGGCCGATCATGGCACTTACTGGCATAAGGGGACGAGTTGAGGAGACTACTGCCCCATCTTTCTTTAAAAATGGCAGAAGCCGTACAGTCTCTCCCGGCTCAAATCCGATAATGAGATCTGCCTCTTCATGGCGAATTAATGGAGATGCAGCATCTTCTCCCAATCTCACATGACTGAAAACACTGCCCCCACGCTGTGCCATACCGATAGTCTCTGCGGTTCTTACATGAATCCCCTGATTCATAGCGGCAGCTGCAATCATCTTAGAGGCAAGAATTGTTCCCTGTCCTCCAACTCCACACAGAATAATATTCTTACTCATTATGACCACCTCCGCTGATTGCATTCACTGGACAAATCTGTTCACACAGGGTACATCCTGTACATAAGGTTGGATCGATGGCCGCTTTCTCTCCATGGAGAATTAAAGCAGGACATCCTAATTTATTGATGCACTTGTGACATCCGATACACTGGTCCTCATCCACATGCGACTGACCAGACTTCGGCTTAAATCTCACAATACATGGAGACTTAAAGATAATTGCCTTCACACCAGGCTGGTCTGCTACTCTCTTCACAGTTTCTACTGCCTTCTCATGATCTAAAGGATCTACGGTCTCCACCGTTTCTAATCCGATGGCTCTTAAAATCTTTTCAATACTTACCTTATCAACCACATCTCCCATCAGAGTATGTCCTGTTCCAGGATGTGGCTGATGTCCTGTCATCGCGGTCGTCGAATTATCAAGTACAACCAGAGTCATATCTGCCTGATTATAGAAAGCATTGATTGTTCCAGTGATTCCAGATGCAAAGAAGGTAGAATCTCCGACAAAAGCAAATGCTTTGGTGTCGGGCTCAATTCTCGTGACACCCTGAGCCATATTGATACCAGCACCCATACAAAGACAGGTATCTGTCATATCAAGAGGGTGCGCATTACCCAGAGTATAACATCCGATATCTCCACAGTATATGGTCTTCTTACCCTTCATCGCCTGCTTGACAGCATAGAATGATGCACGATGAGGACACCCTGCACAGAGCACTGGCGGGCGAACTGGAAGCGGCGGAGTCTCTAATTTCTCCTCCTCATCAACTTCCACTCCAAGATAACGCTTGATATCGTCCCTTACCTCATCTACTGTATTCTCTCCAGACGGTTTGACATCCCCACTCAACTTACCGCGGATAGTAATATCAAGATGATGCTTGCCGCAGATATGAGTGAGGGCACGCTCTAATACTGGGTCAAGCTCCTCCACACAAAGTACTTCGTCCAGTCCATCTAAGAACCTGATTGCCATCTTCTCTGGGAATGGGAACGGAGTAGCAACCTTCATAATTCTGCAGTACTGGGCGTAATCATCATTATCCATCACATAGCTGTAATTGATACCGTGAGTGATAATACCCTTCTTGGTGTAAGGTACCTGCTCCTTGATAATCTGATTGCGCTTATAATTGGAAAACTCATCTTTTAGCACAGCATTTCTTTTTTCAATTAAGGCGTGATTCTTCACGGAAAGTCTCGGGAAGATAACCCACTTAGAGGCATCCTTGATAAAACCTTCCGGATGAGTCTTCTTGTAATCCTCAACCTCTTTGACCTCGATGGATTCATATCCATGATCCACTCTTGTGGTTGGACGGAAGAAGACTGGTGTATGATATTTCTCTGAGAATTCAAATGCTTCCTGAATCATATCATAGGCTTCCTGAACAGAAGTTGGATCAAAAACCGGAACCTTAGAGAACATTCCGAATGTTCTGGTATCCTGCTCTGTCTGAGAGGAGATTGGTCCCGGATCATCTGCTACGACGACTACCATACCGCCTTTGACACCGACATACTCAAGACTCATCAGTGGATCTGAAGCAACATTCAATCCGACTTGCTTCATGGTAACCAATGCTCTTGCGCCTGTGTAAGCAGCTCCTGCAGCGACCTCCATTCCTGATTTCTCATTGACCGACCACTCTACATAGACATCTCCCGGATTGCGCTTGGCAATCGTTTCCAAAATCTCTGTAGAAGGCGTTCCAGGGTATCCTGCGGCAACATTGACTCCGGCAGCTAAAGCGCCTAGTGCGATGGCCTCATTGCCCATCACAAATTCTTTATGCATAAGTGCACCTCTTTCACTATTACTTACAGCTATGTTTATAAAATAAAGCTGTTTTGTTACATTTTATCTCACAACCTACCACGCGTCAATGTAATTTAAATCGTTAAAGTACAATATGTGGGATGACTCACATCCCCACTTGTAA
>JAXJRI010000052.1:0-12292 GCA_036310685.1 Lachnospiraceae bacterium
ATTATATTAATACAGGTAGTTCAAACTATTTTTCACTGATAGTATGAGTTGACTGAGGGCAGGGAAATGTGCGATGATGAAGACACATT
Organism: Lachnospiraceae bacterium; assembly: GCA_036310685.1. Classification (GTDB taxonomy): domain Bacteria; phylum Bacillota; class Clostridia; order Lachnospirales; family Lachnospiraceae; genus Anaerobutyricum. Next base: position 90 of record JAXJRI010000052.1, read on the forward strand.
TCCTTGCCTTTTTTTTAAAGCATGCAAGTGAAGTGACGGTGTTACTTTAGCTTGTTACCGTGCATGCAAAATGGACCACCAGTGGCTGTCCATTTTGGTTAGGCTTGAAAAATGTTTGAACTGGATAAAGGAGAGTATGATAGATGGCAAATACAGTGAAGAAGACTAAGAAGGTTACCAAGGCTCAGGAGGAGAAGCTTGCCAAGGGGACCGAAAGGAGAGCTCGGAAGGCAAAGATTGTGATTGAGCGCCTGAAGAAGGAGTATCCGGATGCGGATTGTACTTTGGACTATGATGATGCCTGGAAGCTTTTGGTGAGTGTCAGACTTGCGGCTCAGTGTACGGATGAGCGTGTGAATAAGGTAGTCGGGGGCCTTTATGAGAAATACCCCAGCATTGAGGCTCTCGCGGATGCGCCGGCGGATGATATCGAGGATATCGTGAGACCTTGTGGTTTAGGGCACAGCAAGGCACGAGACATTAGTAAATGTATGAAGATGCTGAGGGATGATTTCGGGGGCAGGGTTCCAGACAACATGAAGGATCTTCTGAAGCTTCCTGGCGTTGGAAGAAAGAGTGCGAACTTAGTGATGGGCGATGTTTTTGGCAAGCCTGCCATCGTGACAGATACTCACTGTATCAGGCTGACGAATCGTATCGGTCTGGTGGAGAATGAGAAGACACCTGCCAAGGTGGAAAAGGAATTATGGAAGATTATTCCACCGGAAGAAGGCAATTCCTTCTGCCATCGTCTGGTTTATCATGGAAGAGAGGTCTGCACGGCAAGAACGCTGCCATATTGCGAGAGGTGCTGCCTTTCTGATATCTGTGATTCCAGAGATGAATTCATGCGGGAGAAAGAAGAGAAGGCCAAGGAGAAAGAGAAGAAGGCAGTGAAAAAAGAGTTTGAGGAGAAGCTTGGAAAACCTTGCGGGAAGGATTGCTTTGTAGTATGATACTGTCTAGGTGCCGAGCGCCGGAAGGCAGACATGAGGTGAAGCGCAGCTTCATAAATGTGTGACTTCTGAGTAGTTATCAAAATATGCATAATAATAAAAAGGATGGAAGATCATGAAGGAATTTACACCGATCAAAGAAGGTAAAGTCAGAGAAGTTTATGATGTTGGAGACAGCCTTGTTATGGTAGCTACAGACCGTATCTCTGCTTTTGATGTAATTTTAAAGAACAAAGTTACGAATAAGGGTGCGATCTTAACACAGATGTCTAAGTTCTGGTTCGATTTCACAAAGGATGTTATCCCGAACCACATGATTTCTGTAGATACAAAGGATATGCCAGAGTTCTTCCAGAATGAGAAGTTCGAGAAGCGCAGCATGTTAGTTAAGAAGCTTAACATGTTCCCACTTGAGTGCATCGTTCGTGGTTATATTACAGGAAGCGGCTGGGCTAGCTATCAGGAGAATGGTACTGTTTGCGGTATCAAGCTTAAAGAAGGTCTTGAGGAGTCTGAGAAGCTTGCTGAGCCAATCTACACTCCATCAACTAAGGCAGAGCTCGGACTTCACGACGAGAATATCTCCTTTGAGCAGTCCATTGAGGTTCTGGAGAAGGTATTCCCTGGCAAGGGTGAGTATTATGCTACAGAGCTTAAGAATAAGACTTTAGAGCTTTATAGGAAATGTGCCGAGTACGCTTGGGAGAAGGGTATCATTATTGCTGATACTAAGTTTGAGTTCGGTTTAGATGAGGACGGCAACATTGTTCTCGGAGATGAGATGCTTACACCTGACAGCTCAAGATTCTGGCCAAGAGAGGGATACAAGAAGGGTCAGGGTCAGCCATCCTTTGATAAACAGTATGTAAGAGACTGGCTGAAGGCTAATCCAGAAAGCGATTACAACCTTCCAGCTGAGGTCATCGACAAGACAGTCGACAAATATAAGGAAGCATTCCTTAAGTTAACAGGTAAGGCATTCGAGTAATTGCGTCTGCATTCTTGCATGACAGGCAAGACATACCAGAGGATGTCCTTGTCTTGGAATTAGAGTATCCGATGCGGGATTGTCAAAATGGGCAATCCTGCATTTTCTTTTGGGATGATATGTGCTATAATAACTTTTTGAACTGTCTAAATCTCTTGATTTCAGATAGATGAAAGACAGTCAGTCTAAGCAGTAATTGCTTAGTAAGACACAGTGTAATTGTGACACAAGGGTATTAGAGTATGTACGAGAATCAGAAGAAAGACGTATTTGACCGAATTATGGATCTCGGTATTTTCAGTCCTGTCAGAGGACTTTATTATCGTTATAAAGAGATACTGATGTATCTGTTCTTTGGAGTGCTTTCCACGATTGTAAGTATCGGATCTTTTGCCTGGTGTGCAGTCCCCATGAAGATGGACCCGTTGATTGCCAACATTATCTCCTGGATTCTTGCCGTGACATTTGCTTATGTTACCAATAAGATCTGGGTGTTCCACTCTGTGACAGAGTCTTTTGGACAATTGGTGAAAGAAGGGTTCAATTTCTATGTAGGCAGACTTGCGACTCTCGGTGTGGAGGAGGCCATCCTCTTTATCGGCATTAACTTGATGGGATTTGACAGTGTATTGGTGAAAGTAGTCGCACAGGTTGTTATCGTTATTCTTAATTATGTGATCAGTAAGATCTTCGTATTTAAGGGTAAGGAGGCTTAAGTAATTTTTACACGTTTTAGAAAAGAGAAGTAACTAGAAGTATTATTTAAAGGAGTGAATCGTATGAATGGAAACACAATTGCAATATTGATTGCATTTGCAGCATACCTTCTTTTGATGGTAGGAATTGGTGTCTGGTCCATGAAGAAGACTACCGGCGCTGATGACTTTTTCTTAGGAGGTCGTGGACTTTCTGGTCCGGTTGCTGCAATGAGTGCACAGGCTTCTGATATGAGTGGATGGCTCTTGATGGGTCTTCCTGGAACAGTCTATGCGTTAGGAACAGGTCAGGCCTGGATCGCAGTTGGACTTGGTATCGGAACAATTTTAAACTGGACGGTTATCGCAAAGCCGCTTCGTACTTACACGATTGTGGCAGACAATTCCTTAACTCTGCCAGAGTTCTTTGGCAATCGTTATCATGATGAGAAACATATCCTCTTAGGAATTTCCGCCGTGATTATCTGCATTTTCTTCCTCGTGTATACTGCATCAGCACTTGCGAGTGGAGGAAAGTTATTTAACACTGTATTTGGACTGGATTATCATATCGCTCTGTTTTTAGGTATGGTTGTCATCTTAGTTTACACCTTTATGGGTGGATTCTTAGCAGTATGTTACACTGACTTCGTTCAGGGCGGTATAATGTTTATCGCACTGTTACTGGTCCCAATCATCGCATGGGGATATGTCAGTGGTGACTTTAGTAACCTTTTGGAACAGTCTGGTGTGAATTCCGCACATTATCTGAGCTTCTTCTATAATGGAGATGAACCTATTACATGGCAGACGATTGTTTCTGGTCTTGCCTGGGGTCTTGGATATTGTGGTATGCCTCATATCTTAGTCCGCTTCATGGCAGTCAAGGATGAGAAAGAGCTGAAGAAATCACAGTGTATTGGTATTATCTGGGTTGTAATCTCCCTTACTCTTGCTATCAGTATTGGTATTATCGGAAGAGCTTACATGATGCCTGAGATTTTAGGTCAGAATGGTACTTCCACGGAGACAGTATTCATCAATATCATTGAGAAGCTCTTTGCAGATCACCTGAATCTTCCATTCATCGGTGGATTCTTTATCTGTGGTATCTTAGCTGCTATCATGTCAACAGCAGATTCCCAGTTATTAGTTTGTTCTTCTTCTATCTCCACAGACTTATATAAACGGTTTGTAAATCCAAAGGCAGATGACCAGAAGATCTTGAATATCGGACGTATCGCAACTTTCGCTGTAGCGATCCTCGCTTTTTTCATCGCATGGGATCCGAACTCCTCTATCATGGGTCTGGTATCCGATGCATGGGCAGGACTTGGAGCAGCCTTTGGACCACTGGTTCTCATGAGCCTCTTCTGGGAGAGAACCAACTTACAGGGTGCAATCGCAGGACTTGTCAGCGGAGCGGCAACCGTAATCATCTGGGATTATCTCCCACTGGTTGGCGGAAATACCATCGGAAATGTGACTGGTCTTTACAGTCTGATCATCGGATTCGTTGTCAGCCTCCTCTTCATCGTAGTTGTCAGCCTTGCTACCAAGGCTCCAGATGAGTTGATCTTAAAGCAGTTCGAGGAATATAAAAACTACAAAGAGAAATAAAAGAGTGTGGGATAGTGATTGGATGGTACAGTCGCTCTCATAACATAAGCAGGACCTGGTGTGCATGGCGTGCCGGGTCCTGTTTTATATCCGCCTAATAGGAATTTTTGTGTGCTAGAACTATTGACGCACGTGATAAAATGAATATTGTAGACGATTAATCTACTGGAATGAGTGTACATTTGTGAGGTTGATATGAGGAAAGATACGATTATTTTTGACTTGGATGGTACTTTATTAGATACCTTAGATGATCTTAGGAATAGCGTTAATTATGCTTTAGCCAAGAAGGGATATCCAGAAAGATCCCGTGAGGAGATTCGTCAGTTTGTGGGCAATGGTGTGAAGAATCTGGTGACTCGTTCTCTCCCGGACAGCAAGGCTACGCCGGACTTTGATGAGGTGTTTGACCTCTTTAAAGACCACTACGCAGAACATTGCAATGACATCACTGGTCCTTACCAGGGGATCATGCCTCTTCTTGAAGAGTTAAAAAAGAAAGGTTATAAGATGGCAATCGTCTCCAATAAGAGCGATTCTGCTGTAAAAAAATTAGCAAAACTCCATTTTAACAGTCTGATTCCAATCGCGATTGGAGAGAAGGAGAGTGAGGGTATTCGTAAGAAACCAGCACCAGACACTGTGAATGAATCTCTTCGTCTCTTGGAAAGTGACAGAGAAGCTTCTGTTTATGTGGGAGATTCGGAGGTAGATATCGCTACTGCTAAGAACAGCCAGATGGATGTCATCTTATGTTCCTGGGGATTTCGAGGAAGAAAGTTCTTGGAAGACCAGGGTGATTTCACGATTATTGACAGGCCGGAGGAACTCTTACATCTGGTTTAAAAAGATTGTTACAATTCACGCAATATATCAATGTAACGGTTTCTATCTATTTCACTGGTTCCCATCTGAGTCTAGGCTCCGCCACTGTGCTGTTTGCTTCTTATTAGCAAAAATTTAAGGTAAGAAGCAACAGCACAATACGGTTTAGATGGAAACCAGCTATCGAATAGATACATAAAGTATCGAAAGATATCATGCATGAACAGTTACCAGAAGATTGATATAGGTAGATGGCATAGACATTTTCTATGGACATGATTTGTTTCTCATGATATAATGTTCTAACGTGTTTTCAGATGCACGAATATCGTGTCAGTAACTATTCAGCAGATAGTATAATAGTTATCCTGGAGTTTTATTATGGTATCTGCTGAATAGTTACGCGATTTTTTGAAAATAAAGAGCAATTTTAAGGAGGATACTTAACAATGAGTGTACAGGTTGAAAAATTAGAGCATAACATGGCTAAGCTTACTATTACAGTAGAGGCTGCAAAGTTTAACGAAGCTATGAAGAAAGCTTACAATAAAGAGAAGAAGTCTTTCAACATTCCTGGATTCCGTAAGGGTAAAGTTCCTATGGCTATGGTTGAGAAGGTTTATGGCGCTGGAGTATTCTATGAGGATGCTGCAAATGATCTTATGCCAGGTGCATACGCTGATGCTGTGAAAGAGATCGAGGAGGATGTAGTATCCCGTCCTGAGATCGACGTAACTCAGATCGGAAAAGATCAGGACTTCATCTTCACAGCTGAGGTTGCTTTAAGACCAGAGGTTACTCTTGGAGATTACAAGGGACTTGAGGCTGAGAAGGCTGTAGTTGAGGTCACAGATGATGAGGTTGAGGCTGAGCTTAAGAAGGCTCAGGAGAAGAACGCTCGTGAGGTTACTATCGAGGACAGACCAGTTCAGAATGGTGATATCATCACTCTTAACTATGCTGGTACCATCGACGGAGTTCCTTTCGATGGTGGTACAGCAGACAACCAGAGCTTAGAGATCGGATCTCACAGCTTCATCGATACATTCGAGGATCAGTTAGTTGGTCTCAGCATTGGTGATGAGAAGGATGTTGAGGTAACATTCCCTGAGAACTACTCCGCTAAAGAGTTAGCTGGAAAGCCAGCTGTATTCCATGCTAAGGTTCTTGGAATCAAAGAGAAACAGCTTCCAGAGTTAGATGATGACTTCGTACAGGATACTACAGAGTTCGATACACTTGATGAGTACAAGGCTGACATCAAGAAGAACCTCACTAACGATAAAGAGGAGAAAGCTAAGGTAGATCTTGAGAACAAGCTTGTTGAGCTTGCAGTAGAGAACGCTGAGATGGATATCCCTCAGGCTATGATCGACACAGAGGTTGATCAGATGGTTCAGGAGTTCCAGCAGCAGATCATGTACAGCGGATTAAGCTTTGATCAGTACTTACAGTACACGGGTCAGGACCGCGAGGCTCTTGAGGAGCGTATGCAGCCAGACGCTGAGAAGAGGATTAAGAACAGCCTTGTTCTTGATGCTATCGCTAAGGCAGAGAGCATCGAGGCAGCTGATGAGGATCTCGAGGAAGAGTTCAAGAAGATGGGTGAGCAGTATCAGATGGATGCTGATCAGGTTAAGTCCATGCTTCCAGAGGAAGAGAAGGATAACATGAAGGATAACGTCAGAATTCAGAAAGCAGTAGACTTCCTTGTAGCTAATGCTAAAGTTACTGAGGCTTCTGACGAGACAGATTTTAAGGCTGAGTAATCAGATTAGACAAACAAGTTCGTCTTTTTGCCGATTGACCTCAGCGAATATGGAGGATATATGAGTTTAGTACCTTATGTCGTGGAACAGACTAGTCGTGGAGAGAGATCTTACGATATCTTTTCCCGTTTACTGAAAGATAGAATCGTATTCTTAGGAGAGGAAGTCAATGATGCTACAGCAAGTCTTGTAGTATCACAGCTTCTGTTTTTAGAGGCTGAGGACCCAGAGAAGGATATCAACTTCTATATCATGAGTCCTGGCGGATCGGTTACTGCAGGTATGGCAATCTACGATACGATGCAGTTTATCAAATGTGACGTCTCTACTATCTGTATGGGAATGGCTGCCAGCATGGGAGCTTTCCTCTTAGCAGGTGGAACCAAGGGTAAGAGACTTGCACTGCCGAATGCTGAGATTATGATTCATCAGCCGTCTGGCGGAGCCAGAGGACAGGCTACGGAGATTTCTATTGTCGCAGAAGAGATTCTGAAGACGAAGGAGCGCATGAACCGTATGCTTGCTGAGAATACTGGCCAGCCATATGAGAAGATTTGTGCGGATACTGAGCGTGATAATTACATGACCGCTCAGGAGGCTGTAGATTACGGTCTGATTGACGCAGTCATTTCTAAGAGAGTCTAGTCTATCCGTGAAAAAGTGAGGTAGTAATATATGGCAACAAGATCCGATAATAATAAGCAGTTCCGCTGCTCATTCTGCAATAAGACTCAGGACCAGGTCCGCAAGTTAGTTGCCGGCCCTAAGGGAGTCTTCATCTGTGATGAGTGTATCGAGGTCTGCAATGAGATTATGGCTGATGAGTTCGAGGATTACCGTGAGGAGTCCTCTGAAGTGAACCTCATGAAGCCAAAGGAGATCAAAAGTTTCCTTGATGACTACGTCATCGGTCAGGATATGGCCAAGAAGGTGCTCTCAGTTGCAGTTTATAACCACTATAAACGTATTCTGAGTGGCGATTCTTCTGACGTAGAACTTCAGAAGAGTAATATTATTATGCTGGGACCTACAGGTTCTGGTAAGACTTTACTGGCACAGACACTGGCAAGACTTTTGAACGTTCCATTTGCCATCGCAGATGCGACCGCTCTTACTGAGGCTGGTTATGTCGGTGAGGACGTTGAGAATATTCTGCTGAAACTGATCCAGGCAGCAGATTATGATATTGAGCGTGCCCAGAAGGGTATCATCTATATCGACGAGATCGATAAGATCACAAGGAAGTCTGAGAATACTTCTATCACAAGAGATGTCTCCGGTGAGGGTGTTCAGCAGGCACTGCTTAAGATCATCGAGGGTACCGTAGCTTCCGTTCCGCCACAGGGTGGAAGAAAGCATCCGCACCAGGAGTTCATCCAGATTGATACGACGAACATCCTCTTCATCTGCGGCGGTGCATTTGATGGTATGGAGAAGATTATCGAGAACCGTATCGGACGGAAATCGATGGGATTCCAGGCTGAGATTATCGAGCAGAAGAAGAAGGACATCGGCGCATTATACCGCCAGGTACTTCCACAGGATTTTGTCAAGTTTGGACTGATTCCAGAGTTCATCGGACGTGTACCGATTACCGTTTCCTTAGATCCATTGGATGAGGAAGCATTAGTAAGAATTCTGACTGAGCCGAAGAGTGCTCTGGTTAAGCAGTATCAGAAGTTATTCGAACTTGACGGTGTGAAGTTAGACTTCACAGACGAGGCGCTGACAGCGATTGCCAAGCTTGCAATCGCCAGAAAGACTGGTGCGAGAGGACTTCGTTCCATCGTGGAGTCGATCGTCTTAGATCTCATGTACACGATTCCTTCGGATGATATGGTGGCATCTGTCACAATCACCAAAGAAGCCGTGGAGGGTACAGGCGAGCCTCAGATTACCTATCATGAGGAGCCGGTTCCGAAAAAAGAGATTGGCAGAAAGCGCAGAAAGCAAAACAGTGACGAGATAGCTTAAGTTCTCGTTTGGAAAGGACTGACGTGGGTTACTCTGCGCCGGTCCTATTCTTTTATTTACGCGAGTAGTGAGCCGAACGGACATGCTTGCATGTACACTCGGCGAGCACCGCGATAACGAGTGAAGCTCGCGGAGCGTGTTTCCTCTCGTTGCGAAGCATGCAGGCGAAGTGCTGTTGGTATTTCAGCTTGTTGCCTAGCATGCAATTGAACTGCCAGTGGCAGTTCCGCTAGTTAGATTGGCATAATACTAGAAGAGCGATATCGTTCTTTTGATGACATAGAATGGAGTGACGAATATGAGCGTATTACCGGCACTTGCGCTTCGAGGGAAGATTATCTTCCCGAAGACAAGTTCATTTTTTGAGGTATCCCGCCCCAAATCAATTAAAGCCTTAGAGGAAGCGATGAACACCAATCAGCGCATTTTCCTTCTGGCTCAGAAATCCGCTGCCGTGGAGAATCCAGATAAGGATGATCTCTACCAGGTTGGAACCATCGTCAAGATTCAGCAGATGGTCAAGGTGGGACAGAATGTTCTCCGGGTTTTTGCGGAGGGCGAGGAGAGAGCAATCGCGGTCGAGTTTATCGAGACTCAGCTCTTATTCCGTGCGGAAGCGGAGGTTCTTGAGGACCGTGACTTCCCAGTCGGATTAGTTGGTGTGACAGCAGTCCGCCGCAGTATCCAGGAGCTGATGGATCAGTTTGTGGATAAGAATCCTAGATTTTTAACTCAGAAGTTAGAGCGTGTCATGGAGCAGGGAGACCTTCAGGCTTACATGAACGAGCTGATGAGCGAACTTCCAGCTTCCCTTGAGAAGAAGCAGCAGTTCCTTGAGGAGACCCGTGTTATGGGTCAGGCTAAGATGCTGATGGAGATCCTGACTGAAGAGCTTGCAATCTCTGATGTCAGAAACGATCTTGCCCGTCAGGTCAAAGAAAATGTTGACAAAAATCAGAGGGATTATCTGCTCCGTGAGCAGCAGAAAGTAATCCGCAAGGAGCTTGGCGAGGAAGATATCGGAAGCGATGCAGATGATTATGAGGAGAAATGTGATGCGCTAGAGGCTTCTGATGAGGTGAAGGAGAAGATCCGCAAGGAGATTCGCCGTTTCCGTCAGACCCCTCAGATGGCTGCAGAGAGTGCCATGATGAGGGCATACATTGAGACCATGTTAGAGATGCCTTGGGATCATGCGACGACAGACTGTCGTGACATGCAGAAAGCTAAGGATATCTTAGAGGCAGACCACTACGGCTTAGAGAAGGTCAAAGACCGCATCATAGATTATCTTGCCGTTCACATGTTAAAGAAGGATGGAGACACCCCAATCCTCTGTCTGGTGGGTCCTCCAGGAACTGGTAAGACTTCCATTGCAAAGTCTATCGCCAGAGCCTTAGATAAGAAGTATATCCGCATATCCTTAGGTGGCGTTCATGATGAGGCGGAGATCCGTGGCCACAGAAGAACTTATATCGGAGCTCTTCCAGGACGAATCGCTGAGGGAATCCGTCAGGCAGGAGTCAAGAATCCGCTCATGCTGTTAGATGAGATTGACAAGGTTTCTTCAGATTATCGTGGAGATACTGCTTCTGCTCTTCTTGAGGTGTTAGACGGCGAGCAGAATCGAAACTTCAGAGATCATTATCTGGAAGTACCATTAGATTTGTCCGATGTCCTCTTCATTGCGACGGCCAATGAGCCGAATCGTATTCCACGTGCTCTGATGGACCGTATGGAGATCATTGAACTTGGCAGCTACACTGAAAATGAGAAATTCCATATCGCTAAACGCTATCTGATTCCTAAGCAGAGAGAATGCAACGGCATCGCGGAGGATCAGATTACCATCCCAGATGAGATTGTTTATACGATCATTCGCGATTACACCAGAGAGGCTGGTGTCCGTGGTTTGGAGCGTAAGATAGGACAGCTGATGCATAAGGCTGCCAGAGCCGTTCTTGCAGGCCAGGAGAAGTTAGATGTCACGGAGGATAACCTCCAGGAACTCTTAGGTGTGGCTCCATATGTGGAGGAGAAGAAGAGGACCAAGTCTCAGGTCGGAGTGGCCAGAGGACTTGCCTGGACCGCTGTCGGAGGAACCACTCTTTCCATTGAGGTCAATGTCATGCCTGGACAGGGCAAGCTGGTTCTGACTGGCCAGATGGGCGATGTCATGAAAGAGTCCGCACAGATCGGACTGAGTTACCTTCGTTCCATCGCCAAGGATTATGGCATCGAGAAAGAATTCTTCGAAGAAAATGATATCCACATCCATATCCCAGAGGGTGCGGTTCCCAAGGATGGTCCTTCCGCTGGTATCACTATGGCGACTGCGATGCTTTCTGCCTTTACGGAAAAGCCGGTTCGTGGTAATCTTGCCATGACAGGTGAGATAACACTTCGAGGTAATGTTCTGCCGATCGGAGGCTTAAAGGAGAAACTTCTTGCAGCCAAGACCGCTGGTATGAAGGAAGTCTTAGTTCCAGATTCTAATCGCCGCAATGTGGCAGAGTTAGATGCTGAAATCACCGAGGGACTTAAGATCACCTATGTAGATAATATGAAACAGGTGCTCAAGAAAGCATTTTCTAAGAGATAAACGATAGGCTGAAAAAAGACGAAAAGTCAGAATTCCTAACGACGAATTCGAGCAGATAGAAGATAAAGACAGGAGGAAGATTATGATAATCAAAAGCGCAGAATTAGAGACCGTTTGCGGAATCACTTCTAAGCTTCCGCACAACACCCTCCCGGAAGTTGCTTTCGCTGGAAAGAGTAACGTGGGCAAATCATCCCTGATTAATGCACTGATGAACCGGAAATCCTTAGCACGTATCTCCGGTCAGCCTGGAAAAACCCAGACGATCAACTTCTACAACGTGAATAAAGAGATGTACATTGTGGACCTGCCTGGCTATGGCTATGCCAAGATTTCCAAGGAAGTTGCTGCCAAGTGGGGACCAATGATTGAGAACTATCTGCACACATCCGAGCAGCTTCGGATGGTGTTCCTCTTAATCGATATGAGACACAAGCCAAGTGCCAACGACTTCCAGATGTACCGCTGGATCTTAAGCAATGGCTTTAACCCAGTCATCATCTGCACGAAGGCTGACAAGGTGAAGAAGAGCCAGAAACCAAAGCAGCTCAACCTCGTCAAGGAGACGCTAAAGATTGCTGAGGGTGTGCCAGTTGTCCCATTCTCCGCTGTCACAAAGCAGGGAAGAGACGAGATCTGGGATCTCATTGAGACATATGCCATAGATGCTTTCGAGGAGGAAGAATAGATTAACATCAGCATAACATTAGCCTGATGACCGGTGCTGTCTTATGATGCAGCATCTGCCATCAGGCTTTCTTATAGTAATCTAAA
>JAXJRI010000053.1:0-3409 GCA_036310685.1 Lachnospiraceae bacterium
AAGATATCCTTCAGAGCATCCTGCATTTCTTCCCTGGACTGCGGCTGGTATGCCTCCATGATCTGTTTGGCGATCTCTCTGCCTCTGGTATTCTGGTCCTTTTTCCTACGTGCCATAAGCGCTGTACTCATAATCCTTTCCTAGCCTTTCTGATAAGATACCGCACTCTATGGGAAAAATAAAGTGCGTAAGTTGTTTGGGGTTTTGTTACCGGTAACTTACACACTTTATTTTACACTACCATCCGTAGTCACTTTTGACGCTCACATTTTAGAGGAGTCCTGCTTTCTTTTGTAACATATAAAGATAAGAGCGTCTGGTAGTTTCTGCCATGGTATAACCAAGGTGGTCTAGAATCTCCTCAATGCGGGATAAGGCATTATCCTTCTCTTCCTCGGTAGGAACTAGGATCTCAAGTTCAAGAAATGAACCCAAGCCTTCCACCTGATCGACACAGGCATGAATATTGTCAAGCTCATAATACTGTCTTAATTTGTTGACCGGGTACATGGCATGATAACCTAGAGCTTCCAGAATGGCTGTCATAGTCTTCTTGTCCCCGACAGTCGTCTCAAGTTCTTTCCTGGTCATGGAGACTCCGTCCAGCTTAGGCCCCTTGAATGTAATCACACAGCTATCCTTGCGTTCTGTCATGTTCTCAGTCTGGCGGATGCGGAGAGCCTCATCACGTTCCATAAAGTTACGTGTATCACAGGTGAAATACATATCATGTTCCTTGACCAGATCTTTTGGGATAAATCCCAGAGAGGCAAGACCGTGCTCGACGGTAGATCGTCTCAGAATTGGCAGCTTGATCTCTACTTCTATCATAACGTCATCCTCATTTCCTAATTATTAGTCATATTGTATCATATTTTTCATCTCGCTTCATCTACTATCAACCTTTTGACTTGTGAGGCTGCGATTCACGGTTACCTTCATGCATATGTTAATACAGGTAGTTCAAACTATTTTTCACTGACTTCCATCTGAGCCTACGCTCCGCCACTGTGCTGTTTGCTTCTTAAGAGTAAAAATTTAAGGTAAGAAGCAACAGCACAATACGGCTCAGGTGGAAGGTCAGCTATCAAAATATCTTATGTAATACTGAGAGATATCATGCATGAACACCTTGTGAGTAATATCATATGCAATTTTTTATCGAAGCGTTTGCATTCATGGAAAAGTATGCTAGAATGAAACCGTGTGAGTAAGACAAGTCCTATCAAGATTTTTCCTATATAGAATAAAGGAGGACTCCAGATGATTTCTATTGAAAAAGAGTTAAAAGAGAATTCTTATCCTGGACGCGGCATTATTGTCGGAAGAAGTGAGGATGGAACAAAAGCAGTGACAGCCTACTTTATTATGGGCAGAAGCAGCAACAGCCGTAACCGTGTCTTTGTTGAGGACGGAGAGGGAATTCGTACTCAGGCATATGATCCTTCCAAGCTGGAAGATCCAAGTCTGATTATCTATGCCCCAGTTCGAGTTCTTGGCAATAAGACGATCGTGACCAACGGAGATCGGACCGACACGATTTATGAGCTGATGGATAAACAGCAGACTTTTGAGCAGGCACTCCGCACAAGAGAGTTTGAGCCGGATGCTCCAAATTATACCCCTAGAATTTCTGCAGTAATGCATGTTGAGAATGGTCATTACAGCTATGCAATGTCAATTCTTAAGAGCAATCATGGAGATCCTTCCTGCTGTAATCGATTCACCTATGCTTATGAGAACTGTCCGGCAGGTGAGGGACATTTTATCTCTACCTATCAGCATGACGGCAATCCGCTTCCAAGTTTTGAGGGAGAGCCAAAGCTTCTTGCAATCCCTAATGACATGGATGCATGGGCAGACATGCTCTGGAACAGCCTGAATGAGGATAACAAAGTATCTCTCTTTGTAAGATTTATTGACATCGAGACCGGTAAGTACGAATCCAGGATTATCAACAAGAACAAATAAGAAATCACGGTTTAGAATATCGGAAAATCACAGTTTGAATATTGGAATAGAATCGGAGGACAAGTAATCGATGAATGAACTTCAGTTAAAATATGGATGTAACCCTAATCAGAAACCTTCCCGCATTTTCATGGAGGATGGCAGCGACCTTCCAGTTACCGTTCTGAATGGCCGTCCTGGATACATCAACTTCTTAGATGCTTTAAATGGATGGCAGTTAGTAAGCGAGCTTAAGAAAGCCACTGGTCTTCCTGCAGCAACTTCCTTCAAGCATGTATCTCCAGCAGGTGCAGCGGTTGGCCTTCCTTTAAGTGATACCTTGGCAAAGATCTATTGGGTAGATGATCTCGGAGAGCTTACCCCACTGGCAAGTGCTTATGCAAGAGCACGTGGAGCAGACCGTATGTCTTCCTACGGTGACTTTATCTCCTTATCTGATGTCTGCGATGTCTGCACTGCAAAGATGATCAAGAGAGAGGTTTCCGATGGTGTCATCGCTCCTGGATATGAGCCAGAGGCATTAGAGATCTTAAAGAGCAAGAAGAAGGGTAACTACAATGTTATTCAGATTGACCCTAACTATGTTCCTGCACCAATCGAACGCAAACAGGTTTATGGTGTAACCTTCGAGCAGGGAAGAAATGAACTTCATATTGATGATCATTTCTTTGATAAGATTGTTACTAAGAATAAAGATCTGACTAAGCAGGCTAAGATTGATCTTGCAATCTCTATGATCACATTAAAGTATACACAGTCTAACTCTGTATGTTATGTCAAAGATGGACAGGCAATCGGTATCGGTGCTGGACAGCAGTCACGTATCCACTGTACACGTCTTGCAGGTCAGAAAGCAGACAACTGGTGGCTCCGTCAGTCACCACAGGTGCTTGGACTTCCATTCAAGGAAGATGTTCGACGTGCTGACCGTGATAACGCCATCGACGTTTACATGGGAGATGAGTACGAGGATGTCTTAAGAGACGGTGAGTGGCAGAAGGTCTTCACTGAGAAGCCAGAGGTCTTCACTAGAGAAGCTAAGAGAGCATGGCTCGATAAACTTACGGATGTAGCTCTCGGAAGTGACGCTTTCTTCCCATTCGGAGATAACATTGAGAGAGCTCATAAGAGTGGTGTTAAGTTTGTTGCACAGCCAGGCGGATCTATCCGTGATGACAATGTCATCGAGGTATGTGACAAGTACGGCATGGTAATGTCCTTCACAGGAATTCGTTTATTCCATCACTAAGAGGAACCGACTGGTCTGTCAGGGACTGGTATCAGTTTCTTACTTAAGTAATTAAAAGGTTACAGTTCATGCATGATATTAATACAGGTAGTTCAAACTATTTTTCACTGACTTCCATCTGAGCCTACGCTCCGCCCTGTCCTATCTGCTCCTTATCTTATTTAGAATCTAGGTAAGGAGCAGCAGGAC
>JAXJRI010000054.1:0-6371 GCA_036310685.1 Lachnospiraceae bacterium
ACATCCCCACTTGTAAGCAAGCTTACGTGGGATGATGAGTTTTGACACTGTAGTCATATAATACATGAACCATATCTTAAGCCATATCGATAGCTGGTTCATCCATCTCTAAGAGCTCCATGAACTTCTCGCCAGTGATCGTCTCCTCCTCATAGAGGTACATAGCAATCTTGTCGAGTTTATCACGGTTATCTAAGAGGATCTGGGCTGCCTTAGCATGCTGCTTCTTCACGAGCTCTACAACCTGATTATCGATCTCTTTCTGAGTCTGTGGAGAACAAGCAAGAGTTGCATCTCCGCCAAGGTACTGGTTGGTTACGGTCTCCATAGCAACCATATCGAAGTCTTTGCTCATACCATAACGAGTGATCATCGCTCTGGCAATCTTGGTTGCCTGCTCGATATCATTGGAAGCACCAGTAGATACCTGTCCAAATACAACTTCCTCTGCAGCACGACCTGCCGTCAGAGTTGCAATCTTGTTCTCAAGCTCCTCCTTACTCATCAGGTATTTATCACTCTGCTCTACCTGCATGGTGTATCCTAAAGCACCGGAGGTTCTCGGGATAATCGTAATCTTCTGAACCGGTGCGGAGTGGGTCTGAAGCGCTGCCACAAGAGCATGTCCTACCTCATGGTAAGCTACCGTCTTCTTCTCCTGCTCAGAGAGAACCGCGTTCTTCTTCTGATATCCTGCGATTACAACCTCAATACTTTCCTCAAGGTCAGACTGGTTGACGACAGTGCGGTTGTTACGAACCGCACGAAGTGCTGCCTCATTGACCATATTGGCAAGCTCAGCTCCAGAAGCACCAGAAGACATTCTGGCAATCTCATGGAAATCAACATCGTCTGCAAGACGAATCTTCTTGCTGTGAACCTTTAAGATAGCCTCACGACCTGCCAGGTCAGGAAGCTCAACCGGAACACGGCGGTCGAAACGGCCAGGTCTTGTCAGAGCTGGGTCCAAAGACTCAGGACGGTTGGTTGCGGCTAAGATCATAACTCCGGTATTGCCCTCGAAGCCATCCATCTCTGTAAGCAGCTGGTTCAATGTCTGCTCACGCTCATCATTGCCTCCAATCTGTCCGTCACGCTTCTTACCGATGGTATCAATCTCATCGATAAAGACGATACATGGAGCTTTCTCCTTGGCCTGCTTGAAAAGGTCACGAACCTTGGAAGCACCCATACCGACAAACATCTCTACAAAATCAGAACCAGAGATGGAGAAGAATGGGACTCCAGCCTCACCGGCAACGGCTTTGGCTAACATGGTCTTACCTGTACCAGGAGGGCCTACTAGAAGAACACCCTTCGGCATAGAAGCACCAACCTTGGTATATTTGGCAGGATTGTGAAGATAATCAACGATCTCTGTCAGATTCTCCTTGGCCTCATCTTCACCGGCAACATCGGCAAATCGGATACCCTCCTCACTAGGGACATAAACCTTAGCGTTACTCTTTCCGAGTCCTCCAAGACCTCCCAGTCCACCAGAACCGAAGGTCATGTTATTGCCCCCGGCAGTCGGATCTACTTTTCTGCGAATCAAACGTCCTAAAATATAGAAGATGACGATCGGGATAATCCAACCCACTACAAAACTGGCAACTGGATTCTGCTCTTTCTGGATATTCGATGTGAAATCCGCACCCGACTTATATAATCGATCGGTCAGCTGGATATCATCCATCTTTCCAGTCTTATAATAATTATGATCTTTATCTGTGAAGATAATCTGATCATTCTCTATCTGAACCTTATCAATCTCACGTTCCAAGGTCATATTCATGAACTGTGAATAACTGACACTCTTAATACTGCGCTGCGCAAAGAATGGCAAAACGATATAATTAAGAACGAGTAATACAATCAGGGCAATCATGTAATAGAAGACCAATGGCCGCCTAGGATTTCTTACTTCTTTCATACCTTGCACTTCCTTTCTCACATCTATGTGCTAACCAAGTTTTATCACATTTGTTTAGCCATGTCAATGCTGGAGTGCTAAATCAATTGTGAACAATTTGTGTCTAGCCTATGCCATTGTCTATTATGGCAGAATCTACTGCAGATTCTTGAAATGGAACTGGCTCTTTCCGCTGGCATAATCCCCTACAATCTGCCCGCTGCCCTGGAGACGGTACTTATAAGTTACCAGGCCTTCTAAGCCGACTGGTCCTCTGGCATGAATCTTGCCAGTACTGATTCCAACCTCCGCTCCGAATCCATAGCGGAATCCATCTGCGAATCTTGTAGAACAGTTCTGATAAACTCCGGCACTGTCAACCATCTGCATAAAGTACTCGGCAGTCTTGGCATCCTCAGTGATGATACAGTCTGTATGGTGAGAACCGAAGCGATTGATATGGTCAACAGCCTCCTCGACACCTTCCACTAACTTGACAGAAAGAATCAGGTCTAGATATTCCGTATTGAACTCATCCTCCCCCATCAGTTCTGCGTCTTTTAAGATCTCTAAAACTTCTTTCGTTCCACGAACCTTCACATGCTCTGCCTTTAAAGCCTCTGCAAGCTTTGGAAGGAAATGCTTTGCAATCTTACGGTTAACTAATAAGGTCTCGACAGCATTGCAGGCTGCAGTGTACTGAATCTTGGCATCCTTGATGATCGGAATAGCCTTGGCTTCGTCATAATTCTCATCCACATAAATGTGACAGATACCGTCAGCATGTCCCATTACTGGAATCTTCGTGTGGTCCATGATATAGCGAACAAACTTATTAGATCCACGTGGAATCAGAAGATCCACATACTGGTCACACTCTAAGAGCTCATCGATCTCATTGTGAAGCTCTGCCTGGAACAGACATCCCTCTGGCATGCCTGCCTTGATGACAGAATCCTTGATAATCTGGAAAATGACGCGGTTAGTCTTGGCAGTCTCCTTGCCTCCCTTTAAGATGGCACAATTTCCACTCTTGATACAGAGACTGGAAACCTGAATCATGGCATCCGGACGAGCCTCAAAGATGACGCCGATGACACCGATTGGGCAGCTGACTCTGGTAAGAATCAATCCCTCGTCCAATTGTCTCTTTAACTGAACCTTACCGACTGGATCCTCCAAAGTCTGTAAGAGCTCTAAGCCAGCGATGGCATCCTTCATCTTGGACTCATTGAACTTGAGACGCTTCATAACAGATGGAGCCACTCCATTCTCCTCGGCAACCTTGACATCTTCTGCATTGGCAGCATAAATCTCATCGACATGTTCCTGTAACCCCTCCGCAATCATGGCTAAGGCATGGTTTCTCTCTTCTAAAGTTGTAGCAGCCATCTTCGGAGCTGTCAGCTTCATCTCCTGAGCAATTTCCCTAATCGTCATTGTTCTTCTCCTTTGCTATCCTTTTATTATAGAATGATGTGGGTGTCAAAAGTGACTACGGATTCTTCCGTCGCTTTGCGACTCCCTTGGTCCTGCCCTTCATTCGCCTTTTCGTGGTTTGTAAACCACAGAAAGGGAAACCACGGTTTCCCAAATGGTTTCCCTATTATAACTAACTTTTCTTAAAGTGTCAAAAAATGAATCTAAAAAGTCAGACTTTTTAGAAATTTCCGAACTTGCCTAAGAATTCTTTGGTTTTTGCGCTCTGTGGGTGCAGGAAGATATCCTCACTGCTTCCCTCTTCCTCGATGACTCCGTCCGACATGTAAATGACATGATTCGAAACGTCCTTGGCAAATCCCATCTCGTGGGTTACAACCAGCATTGTCATACCTTCTTTTGCCAGATCTCTCATTACACTTAAGACCTCACCGACCATCTGAGGATCCAGTGCGGAAGTTGGCTCATCAAAGAGTAAAATCTCTGGTTCCATAGCCAGGGCTCTTGCGATAGCGACACGCTGTTTCTGGCCACCGGAAAGCTGACGCGGCTTGGCATTGATATACTGAGCCATTCCAACCTTGTTAAGGAAATTCAGTGCCAGTTTGTTGGCTTCTTCTTTCTTCTTGCCGGCTACCTTAATCGGACCAACAGTACAATTGTCCAGGACGGACATGTTGTAGAAGAGGTTGAAGCTCTGGAATACCATACCTACCTTCTCACGATAATTGGACACATTGATCTTCGGGTCTGTGATATCCTCACCATGATAGAGAATCTGTCCACCCGAAGGAGTCTCCAAAAGATTGATACAGCGGAGCATAGTAGATTTACCAGAACCGGAAGCTCCGATGATGGAAATTACATCTCCCTTATGGACATCAAAGTCGATATCCTTCAATACCTCGTGGGAACCAAAACTTTTCACCAGATGTGAGACCCTCAGAATCACATCAGAATTCTTTGCACTCGTCATATTAGATTCTGCCATTATGATTCCCTCCCGGTCTTCTCTGTTTTACGTACCAGCTGCGGTCCGATATCCATCGGGTCCACCAGCTCAAAGTTCTCATCCCCGTCTAACTTCTTCTCCCACAGATTCATCAGCTTAGATGAGATCAGAGTCATCGTCAAGTAGATTGCCATAACGATAGTAGCGGACTCAAAATAAGTATACAGGGCTCCTGCCACGCTCTTGTGAACGAAGAACAGGTCGACGATACTGATAATTGAGAGGACAGAAGTATCCTTAATGTTGATGATAAAGTTATTGCCGATCTGAGGAATGATGTTACGGAAAGCCTGTGGCAGGATAACCGAAGTCATCGCCTGGAAATGAGTCATACCAATCGCCTTGGCTCCTTCCATCTGTCCTGGATCAACTGAGATGATACCTCCTCGCACGGATTCTGCCATGTAGGCTCCTGTGTTAATCGATACAACAAGAAATGCAGACTGCCACATGCCAAGCTGTATTCCGAAAATCTGGGCAACTCCGTAGTAGATGAATACTGCCTGTACAATCATAGGTGTACCACGGAAGAGCTCAATATAAGCGCGAAGAATAATCTTCACAATTTTTAATAATACTCTTTTCCCTACCCCATCTCTTTTTGGGTCAACCGGAATCGTCTGAACGATTCCACATAAGAAACCGATCACACATCCGATGGCCGTGGAGACGATGGCAATCACCAACGTCGTCCCGGCACCCTTCAGGTAGGAAGTTCCATAATTCTGCAAGAGGTATATAATCCTCTGCCAGAAATTCATATCTGATATTGAAACCATGTTCTGCCCCTACTATTTGTCATCGCTAGATAATGGCTGTACAGAAATTGCCTCATCCATCATCTTGTTATAATCATCTGTTGTCATACCAGACAATACTTTATTGATTGCATCTAAGAGCTCCTTGTTACCCTTCTGAACAGAAACACCAATGTTGACATCCTCATCAGATACCTGATAGTTATCGTCTGTATTTGTGAAGTCAAGCATCTTAAAATCTGGGTAAGCAACTAAAGCAGCCTTAGCGGTTGGAATATCGGTGCAGACAAGATCGGTTCTTCCACTGTTCAGAGCAACTAACATAGCTGGTGCAGACTCCTGTGCTGGCTGAATCTTAGCATCCTTAATCTGCTTTAAGCACTTGTCATACCAGATAGTTCCAAGCTGTGAAGTACAGGAAGCACCTGCTAAATCAGAAAGTCCCTTGGCATTGGCATACTTACCATCTTTTTTCACTAAAGTAACGATAGATGCATAGTAATATGGTTTTGAGAAATCAACCATCTCTAATCTGTCTTTGGTGATAGACTGACCAGCGATAACACAGTCAACAGTTCCAGACTGTACTGCTGGTACCAGGGAATCCCAGTCAAGCTTTTTAATCTCAAGTTTATAACCCATGCTGTCAGCAATCTTCTTTGCCATCATGACATCATAACCATAAGCGTAATCGCTGCTGCCGGAAATCTTAACTGCACCATTGGAATCATCGGACTGTGTCCAGTTGTAAGGGGCATAGCCGCACTCCATTGCTACGGTAAGAGTCTTATCATTTAACTTACTTGTCTCCTGTTTTGCTGACGTACCGCTTTCTGCGGATTTTTTAGAAGCACTACCACAGGCAACCAAGGATAATGCCATCAGACCTACGAGAACCAAACTTAAAATCTTCTTTTTCATAAATTTTCTCCTTTTCCTTACAATAGATCAACCGGTTACTGTATGCGGATCAGGTATTGTCACATAATCATATCTGCTTTTTTACTTTTTATGATTACTTCGTTGAAGTGGAATAGGTAAAACGGGAGGGACCTCGTAAAAAATCCCTCCCTTGAAATCTAATCCATATCAATTAAGCTGGCGCAATGCCAAACCACATAGTCTCTAGTGGTATAGTAACACTCCAACTGAATAATTTCAACACCAATCTTGCATAACTGTATGCGGATCAGGTATTGTCACATAATCATATCTGCTTTTTTACTTTTTATGATTACTTCGTTGAAGT
>JAXJRI010000055.1:0-7903 GCA_036310685.1 Lachnospiraceae bacterium
CACATCCCCACTTGTAAGCAAGCTTACGTGGGATGATGAGTTTTGACACTGTAGTCATACTATATCACATTTGCGAGAGGAGGGTAGAAAGAAATGCTTCATATGGGAGACATTTTGGAGGGACGATATCAGGTATGCTGTCCTATCGGGGGAGGAGGGACGGGAAGGGTCTATCAGGTAAAAGACCTGAAGCTGGGGAAAATCTGGGCGCTCAAGGAAGTTGTCCATGGTCCTTATCAGGGGCGGGTTTTAAAGACGGAGGTTCGTGTTCTGAGAGATACCCAGCTTTCTGGAGTTCCCCGGATTGTAGATCTGATTACACTAAAAGAAGGCTCTGGTATTATCATGGATTATATCAGGGGAGTCTCTCTGGCAGATCTAGTCAGGAAGGAAGGTCCACTCTCCCTGGAAAGAGTGATTGAATATATGATTTCTCTCAGCAGAATTATGGGATATTTCCATCAGTGGAAGCCGCCCATGATATACCGGGACTGCAAGCCAGAAAATGTCATGCTGACACCAGAGGGAAAGATTGTTCTTGTGGACTACGGGGCAGTCTTTCAGCAAGATGAGGAATCAGTAAGCTTTGGAACTCCTGGATTTGCAGCACCCGAACAATATGAGAGATGTGCTAAGGTAGATCCGAGGACAGATATCTATTGTCTGGGAGCTGTCATGTATTATCTTCTCACAGGGAAGAGATTCTCTGGGACACCAGAAGATCTCCATCGCTATCAGATTGGAAATTCCAATCATGGTAAGAATTATGATGAATCCAGGAAAGAAGCAGCTGGGATTCTCATGAGATGTCTTGCAAAAGAGAAGGATAAACGATACTCCTCTATGGAGATTTTGAGGCAGGAACTGGTTCGGGCTAAGAAACAGAATATCGCCAGCAGAAATCGGAGAAAGATGGAAAAGTCGATCTTCTATGGTTTGCTTGCAGCATTTGCTGTTTTTCTTCTGACAGGAACGGTCAGCCAGGGGCTGCAGAGGAGGCTGTCAAAAAAATTAGCCTGGTCCTATGTGAGTTTGGCAGAGGGGGAGAAGGGGGCGGACAAGACAGAGAGTGATTTTAAGAAAGCCGTGATGACAGATCCAGCAGATGGAAAAATCTATCAGAAGGTTCTGGATTATTACGTGGGAGAGACTGAGTTCACTCAGCAGGATGAAGCTCGATTGGCGCTCATCTTTGGATACGGTTCCCGAGGGAGAAAGCCGATAGATATCTTGAAAGAGAAAGATCAGAGTGCCTATCAGGAATTGTGCTATGACCTTGGAATCAGTTATTTCTATCACATGGGTGGAATTCGGGGCAGGCAGGAGGCGGGGGTATGGTTTCTTCACTATCTGGAGTTGGAAGAAGGGAAGGAGGAACGTAAAAAGAGGGCAGAAGCTTATTACAAGATCAGTCAGTATTACAAGAGTTTTCTGATGGGAGATCAGTATGTTGCAGGGGAGGGAGAAGAGAAGAGCTATGCGGATTTCTTTCAGATCCTTCATAAGCTCAATAAGATTTCTATCAGAAAGAAGAGCAGTCAGGAGGATGTTACGGCAGCTTACCAGATTTCCAAGGAGGTCCTTCTGGAAATTACGGATCACGCAGAAGATTTCCTGCGGGAAGAATCTATCAGTCAGGATACCTTAGAAGAAGAGATCCAAAAGATTACACAGAGCACAGAAGACAAGACAGGCAGATGGGATATCATGTCTGCTAGGATGAACGGGGAACAGATGGATGTGCTTAAGGGACTGAGGGACGATGCGGAAAGTACGCTTGTGATCCTTCAGAAATCTGAAGGGAGTGCTGATGATGGATCTTATTATGATGGAGAGAAATATTCAGTTTTTGAGGAGGATGGGAACGATTAACTATCTGGCTGCCTTTCTCTGCCTTGGTGGGGCAGCGGTAAGTTTTGTCTGCCTGAAGGTCTACCGACAAGTTCGTCTGGAGAGGGGGATGTTTCTGATGATTGCAGCGGGAATTTTGGGGATGGCTGTGATTTCCACAAGGGCGCAGTCAGATATGGAGAATCATATATCAATCGAATGCCAAACTAATCCAGTGTATCAGAGGAAGCATCAGATCTTTTTTAAAGACAGACCGACCTGCGTGATTAAGGTAAATGGACGACATTTTAATCCGGACACGATGAAGATAAGTCTTACGGGACAGAAGGCAGGAGGAAATCCTATTAGTTCCAAAAACCTGTCAACGATTGACTGGACCGTGCATGAAGATAACAATCATGTTCATGCAGAAGGGGTGATAACCTTCCGCCAGGAAGGAAGGTATCGCATTCATGTCAGTCTTCCGATAGATGATTCTGTTCAGGAGATGACGGCAGACCAGGAGATCATCTATGACCACTCTGCTCCTGTTATCAATTGTGACCGCCATGCCAATCAGGGGGATCTGATTTTCTCTAATGGAAGAAATGTTGGGAATTATCAGGAGTGTCAATATTTCAGTAAGAAGAGGGTGGCTACCCGGATGCTGGCCCATGATTCCTACAGCGGGGTTCGGACCATCCAGTGGGAGTACCTGGACCAGAATGATAGGCTGATAGCTCAAGGAGAGAAAGAAGGATCCGTTGATGGAAGTGAGGACTCTGAACTTAGGGCAGTTAGTCAGGCACCGGAAGGGGATTTTACTGGAAAGATTCGAGTAACAGCGATTGATTATTGCGGCAATGTCAGTAAGACGGTTATCAGCAGCACATTTCTTCAGGAGATGCCAAAAACCCATGAGAGTCGTGCCAGGCTTAAGGTGAATCTTTCTGGGGCAGATCGGAAAGACTCTGCCGAAAAGAAAGCTTACTATAAGAAAGTTCCGAAGATTCACATCTTGGCAGCTGACAGTGACTCGGGAATTCGGAGAATTACCGTGACAGCGGGAAAAGAATCGAGGGAGATTAGCTACGATGGAAGGCAGAATATCCTTTATGAGGCGAAAGAAGATATGGTCCTGCCTTTCCCTGAGGGAGGGGACTTAGGAGAAAATATTTCTGTGAAAGTAACCCTGGAGGATAATGCAGGGAATGAGACGGTAAAAGACTTAGATGGATGGACTGTGGTGATTGATGAGAGAAAGCCAGAGGTCAGCGTGTCCTATCCCCAAGATTGTCAGAAGAGAAATGGCTATTATCTGGGGAAGAGAACAGCACTGGTGACTGTTACAGATCATGACTTCAATCCGTCAGAATCTGTTATCCATGTCAGTGGACCAAAGTCATCTGTAAAAATTGGGAGATGGCAGGGAAAAGGAGACCAGTACACTGCACAAGTACATTTCCTTGGAGATGGGGATGGATTCCAGATTGAGGTTCTAGCGAGGGACCATCTGGGCAATCAGACCGTTTGGAAGGAGAAGAATCCATTCTCTATCGATATGACACCCCCCAGACTGTCTATCAGTATGAATCGGGATGGGGTATCTCATGGATATTATTACCGTTCGGGGAGGGTGGTGACTCTTCATGTGACGGAATCTCATTTTTCCAAGAAGGGAGTTCATTCCAAGATCCTAGTGCGCCGACATGGGAAACAGAAGTCCCAGATTCCTTCTGGAAATTTTGTGAAGGAAGGGGATGAATATCAGATGCAGATTCCTATCGATGAGGATGGAGAGTATGAGATCACCTTCTCCTGTCAGGATCAGGCAGGCAATCGAGGGGAAAAAGCAAAGCCACTGCATTTCATTCTGGATAAGACCAAGCCGGATATTTCTGTAAGACATCTGGAGAGCGGAGCAGTCCTTTCGGGGGAAGTGATTCCTGAGGTGGAGATTTCTGATGAAAATTTAGATGCGTCAACTGTCCGTTATCAGATCCGAAGATCTGGCGGCAGCGAACTGACGAGGGAGGAATATCCTGCTGTTCTCACTAAGGATAAGGGGAAGATCAGGATTCACTGGAATAATCTTTCAAAGACGAGAGACCATGATGGATGGTATGTCCTGACAGGAAGTGTGCAGGACATGGCTGGCAATATGACAAGTCTCGGGGGAGGCATCCCTTTCGCAGTGGATCGCCATGGGGCTGTCATGAGCTTAGACCAGACGACACAGGGTTATCAGAAGAACGCTTACCTAAAGGAAGAGCCAGAACTTGCCATGAAAATATCAAGTGTCAGTAGCTGCCAGCTTAAGGTGATTGTCCTGAGAGACCATCAGGAGAGGGCCTATCTGGAAGAAGGGAGGGATTATGATATAAAGTCATGCTCACCGGAGTCTGAAGACAGGCAGGGATGGCAGCAGAAGAAGATTACGATTCATAAGGAAGTCTTCTCGGAGGACGGTGCCTATCAATTACTGGTCTTTGCCAGAGAATATGGAAAAAAAGATGGTGCCACGGTTCCAATTATTGAGAGCCGAAACGATGAGCAGGGAGATAAGATACTTTTTACCATTGATAAGACCAGTCCAGAAATACAGCTGTTTGGGGTTGAGAAGGGAGTATACGAGGAGAAAAAACACCAATTTTCTGTCCGTGCCCTAGATAATCAGGCAATCAAATTTGTAGATGTGACGATTCACAGACCAGGGTCGGGCCAGGAGGATCAGACTTACCATTTCACTCCAAAAGATTTTGACCAGTATCATAAGGTCATGGGAACAATCAAGGAGTACCCTGGTTATCAGGAGATTAGCTATGTGGCTGAAGATATGGCGGGCAACGAGACTTCTTCAGTTCAAAAGGGACAGAAAGTTCAGTGTGTCGTTTCTAGCGATCGATTGAAAATCTTCGCCTATAGTAAGCTTGCCATGGGGCTGGTGATTGCCTGTCTTCTTCTCTCAATCATCATCAAAGTAGCTTTTGACAGGGATAAGAGTGTTTGATATGATGGGAGGTATCAAAGGCAAAGCTCTGGCCTTTATGCTGATAATCTGAGTTTACATAAGACGGGAGGTAAGGGATGGATTTTCTGGTAGGGCAGCGTATACGGATGAAGAAGAAGCATCCTTGTGGAGCAAACGACTGGAAGATTGTCCGGGTCGGGATGGATTTCCGCCTGGAGTGTATGGGATGCGGCAGACAGGTGATGGTACCGAGAAAAGTTGTGGAGAAGAATTTCCGCGGAATAATTGAAGAATAAAAGTAGATTAAAGAATAAAGTAGATTAAGTCTTGTTTTTCACGGGGCTCTGTGTTATAGTGGTTAATTGTAGTGCAAAAAACAATCCTTGCTCTCTCGTTGCGGGGAGAGCCGGAAAGACCAAAAGGAGGTGCAATGACCATGAATAAATATGAATTAGCTCTGGTTGTTACTGCAAAAATCGAGGATGACGCTAGAACAGAAGTTGTAGATAGAGTTAAAGCTCTGATCGCACAGTTCGGTGGACAGGTTACAAACGTAGACGAACAGGGTAAGAAGAAGTTCGCTTACGAGATTCAGAAGATGAGAGAAGGATATTATTACTTTATCCAGTTTGATGCATCCGCTGAGTGTCCAAACGAGATTGAACAGAGACTTCGTATTATGGAGCCAGTCTTAAGATTCTTATGTGTAAAACAGGACGCATAAGTTAGGAGGAGATTCCATGAATAAAGTTGTTTTGATGGGACGTCTTACGAGAAATCCAAATGTCACATATTCACAGGGTGAGAATTCTACTTGTGTCGCAAGATATACTCTCGCTGTAAACCGTAGATTCCGCCGTCAGGATGGACAGGATGCAGACTTTATCTCCTGTGTGGCTTTTGGCCGTCAGGGTGAGTTTGCTGAGAAGTACTTAAAACAGGGTACTAAGATCGTGATTTCCGGAAGAATCCAGACAGGCAGCTATACGAATCGAGAAGGTGTAAGAGTTTACACAACAGACGTTGTTGTGGAGGAGCAGGATTTTGCTGAGAGCAAGGCAGCAGCTGCCAATTATAATGCAAATGCTAGTGCAGGTTCTTATCAGTCCAGAAATAATTATGCTTCTCAGGCACCGACAGGTGCAGCTAGTGCACCAGCTGCGGAGGCTCCTGTTTCACAGGCAGCTCCGGAGCCAACACAGACGTCTAGACCGGATCCACAGGATGCGGCACCAGATGGCTTTATGACAATCCCGGATGGGGTAGAAGAAGACCTGCCGTTTATTTAAGGTTCGGCAGTAAGATGCAATATTAGGAGGTATAATATCATGGCATATAATGGTAATCGTGGTGACTCCAGAAGAAGGGGCGGCCGCAGAAGAAGAAAAGTTTGTGTATTCTGTGCAGATCAGAACGCAGTAATCGATTACAAGGATACAGCTCGTTTAAGAAGATACGTATCTGAGAGAGGTAAGATTTTACCTAGAAGAATCACTGGAACATGTGCTAAGCATCAGAGAGCTCTTACAGTAGCAATCAAGAGAGCAAGACACATTTCCTTAATGCCTTACACAGCTGAGTAAGATTATTATGGTATACAAGCAGCAGATGGTTGGAAGACAGAACCATCTGCTGTTTTTTGTGCTAAGCATGCAAGTGAAGTGCTGATGGCGCTACTGCTCATGCATGATATCTCTCAGTGAAAAATAGTTTGAACTACCTGTATTAATATAATGCATGAACTGTAACGGTGGCACTTTAGCTTGTTTCTGTTTTATAGATAAGGTGGATTAATTCAAGCGTTTATGATACTATCAATGTACATCGATTAAAGAAGGCTATGCTTGAGGAGAAGCGTTAACGTATTATGTAGAGAGGAAGCGTATGTTTAATTTTATCAAACAATCGGCGGATCATGGACTCAACATTATTATTGTTGGGTGTGGTAAAGTTGGAACGACTCTTGTGGAGTGGCTCAGCAAGGAGAACCATGATATCGCGGTCATTGATCAGAGAGCTGAGAGAGTTGAGGAAGTGACAGGGACCTATGATGTGCTGGGAGTTGTCGGCAACGGAGCCAGCTTTAAGGTCCAGCAGGAGGCAGGAATTGAGAATGCAGATGTTCTGATTGCTGTGACAGATTCGGATGAGCTGAATCTTCTGTGCTGTCTTGTCGGCAAAAGAGCTGGTCAGTGTGATGTTATTGCTCGTGTTCGAACTCCAGATTACAGTGAGGAGGCCGATTATCTAAAGGAGAAGCTCGGTCTTGCTATGATCATTAATCCAGATCTTGAGTGTGCTAACGCGATTTCAAGAATTCTTTATCTGCCGACGGCACTGGATGTGACGCCATTTGCCAGAGGTAAGGCTGAGATGGTTCGAATTAAGATTCCGACAGATAACGCTCTGGTCGGTAAGAAGATTTTCGAACTTGGCAAGGAGACCTCTGGTAAGATTCTGATCTCCATGGTAGAAAGAGATAATGATATCTATATCCCGGACGGATCATTTGAATTGGCTGGGGGAGATGTAATCTCCTTTATCGCGCCAGTGAGAGACGGAAGAGATTTCTTAAATAAGACTGGATTCCAGACACAGCAGGTTAGAAGTACAATTATTATCGGCGGTGGAAGAAGTGGATACTATCTGGCGAAACGTCTGCTGGAAGATAAGGTAAAGGTTACAATCGTTGAGTCAGACCGCAATCGATGCGAGATGCTGAGTATTATGCTGCCAAAGGCAGTTGTGATTAACGGCAATGGAATTGACGAGGAACTCTTAAAAGAGATTGGAATTGAGCATGTAGAATCCCTTGTTCCACTGACTGGTATCGATGAGGAGAATATTCTTCTTACCCTTCATGCCAAGGACGTCTCAGATGCCAAGGTGATTACCAAGGTTAATCGAATTACATTTAATAATGTGATCAGCAGTTTAGATCTTGGTAGTGTGATTTATCCTAAGTACATCACATCTGAAGCTATTGTCGCCTTCGTACGTGCAAAATCAGCATCCATGAACAGTAACATTGAGACTTTAGCACATCTGAAGGACGACAGAGCAGAAGCGGTCGAGTTTGTGATTGGCGAGAAGGCTAGGGTG
>JAXJRI010000056.1:0-2111 GCA_036310685.1 Lachnospiraceae bacterium
GGATTGCAGCTCATATCAGATATTACACCGAAGGTTCCGAGAAATCTCTGGCAGAGTCCATGAAGAAGGCTGGAATTGACTACAGCGTCATTCAGACCGTCGCCACCAACGTTCCTCAAGTGGAAAAGCTCAACCATCAGTTGGTGGAACGTCAGGAAGAATTGCAGGCGAAGGGTCTCATACCTTTTGGAGGATTCCATCCAAATTATGGTCTTCTGACTGAACACAGTGTCTTAAGAGGCACACCGGAATCTATCGCATCCTACCGTCAGAAAGTATCTAAGGAGATGCATTACCTGAAAAGCCACGGCATTAAGGGCATCAAGCTCCATCCTGCCTACCAGGGTGTAGCAATCGACTCTCCAGCTATGATGCAGATTATCGACCTTGCTTCTTGTTACGATCTAATCACCTTAGTCCATGCAGGAATTGATATCGGAATTTACGATAAAAATTATGCATCGGTAGATCAGTTAATTCATGTAATCGACACCATTCACCCAAAGAAGCTTATCCTTGCTCACATGGGCAACTGGGGACTTTGGGATCAGGTGGAAAGTGATCTGGCAGGCGCTCCTGTATTCTTTGATACCTCATTCAGTCTGGGAAAACTTCGCCCTAGTAAAGATCTTCTTCAAGATGGCTCTGAGATTAAAGACGGAATTACCTTAGATGACCAGCGAGATCATTCTTTTGATCTTCCTTCCACGCCTAGCGATATCCCGACAAAAGAGGAATATACCTTAACTGACGGAAGACTACTTGCCCCTCCTATTCTCAAAACCAACTTATCCCCAGAAGACTTCACCAGACTCTGCCGTAAACACGGCACAGATCATATCCTCTTCGGAACAGATTCCCCATGGGAGGACCAGGAAGAATACCTTCGTTGGACCAGACAGAGTGGACTTAACAATCAGGAACTCACTGCCATTCTAGGAGAAAATGCGAAAAAGCTTTTAGATTTGTAACAATCTAAAATTCTCTATTAACTAAAAAAGAAGCAGTTCGACCGCTGCTTCTTTCTTTTTATGGCTATCCTAATCTTTTGTATAACTTGTGGATATTCCGGTTCAACAGAGCCACCAGATTATTCAACCTGGCTTACTTATCTTCTTATGATTATAGTCTTGGATAATTCTTCCTTACAGAAGCTCGCTTACCTTAGCGTCAACTACTTTCATATCGTTTGTAGGCTCAAAACGATCTACAACATTACCCTCTCTATCAACCAAGAACTTTGTGAAGTTCCACTTGATGTTAGGATTGTTCTTATAATCCTTATCAATCTTCTTAAGCATTGCTCCCATTGCAAGTGCCTTCGGTCCTTTTCCGAATCCCTTAAATCCCTGCTGTGATTTTAAGTATGTGTAAAGTGGGAGCTCGTTCTCTCCGTTAACCTCAGACTTCTTCATCTGTGGGAACTGTGTATTATATTTTAATGTACAGAACTCATGAATCTCCTCATCTGTTCCAGGTGTCTGTCCTGCAAACTGGTTGCAAGGGATATCGATGATCTCAAGTCCCTGATCATGATATTTCTCATACATGGACTCCAAATCTTCATACTGGGGAGTGAATCCACATCCAGTTGCTGTATTAACGATGAGCATAACCTTGCCTTCGAAATCCCTTAAAGAAACCTCTGTGCCATCTGGTCTTGTAACGCTGTAATCATATACTCCCATGATATTCCTCCTTGAAAAATACTTCTTATATCCTAATGTTTGTTTGACTTTTCTTAACTTGTAACTGTATTGTACACAATTTAATTTGGTATGTCAATAGTTTTTTAAAATATTTTTTGAGAAAATCTCCCAAGAACATAATGGACAGCCACTGGCGGTCCATTTGCATGCATGGCAACAAGCTGAAGTGACACCGGCACTTCACTTGCATGCTAAAAAAAAGGAGGCTAAAATGCCTCCCATAAATCAATAATAGCTGTTAAAGCGAATAATATACCAGATATCCCTGCCATATAAAGTTTTTCCGCCATTGCGATTATACTTAGTTCTTATAAAGATCTCTTCGGTCAATGACACGTTTTGCCTTGCCCTCACTTCTTGGAAGTGTCTTAGGCTCAACAACTTTGACATCTACCTTGATAC
>JAXJRI010000057.1:0-12540 GCA_036310685.1 Lachnospiraceae bacterium
GCAACAAGATGACCATACCCCCAGCTGGCTGTTGGGGAGTATAATCACTACACTTTTATATTAGGAGGAGAAAAAGATATGAAGACTATGAAGAAAATTTTGGCGTTCATACTCGCAGCCACAATGGTAATGGCAATGGGCGTCACAACATTTGCGGATGGTGAAACTCCTACAGAACCAACTACAGGAACGATCACTGTAAAAAAATGCAACTAAGGGATATGAGTACAAGGCATATAAGGTGTTTAATGCGACTTATGATAAAAAGGATAAAACAAAAGTAAGCTATACAACATCTAAGGATAATGCACCGTATTTAGATACTGAAGAAGCAAAAAATTTATTTGGGCACAGTGTAGCTGATGCAAATGGAAACATCAGTATATGGAAAAAAGACGGAGCAGATGACAAGGCTGTAACAGATTGGATTGCTGCTCACTACTCAGAGTTTGGTGGAACAGAAATTAGTGGTACATTTGATGATACTAACAGTACAGTATCCTTCAAAGATCTTGACTTTGGATATTACTACATCAAATCAAGTCTTGGATCTGTAGTAACAATTGATTCAGCAGCACCAAAAGCAACAGTATATGACAAAAACGAGACAACTCCTACAGCTCCAATTAAGAAAATTGTATCTGTAGATGGAACTGAAATTACTGAAGCTACAAGCGCTGATGCTCATGTAGGCAGCGTAATTGGATTCAAGGTTACTGCAAATACAAACAACTGGGTTGATGAAGATACTATCCGTACAGAGTATGTATTAGAGGATACTCCTACTAATATGACAATTAATGCTGATTCTGTTCAGGTAAAAGTTAACGGAGAAGATGCTAAAACAGCATTCACAGCAACTGTTGCTGATGGAAAACTTACTGTAACTATTCCAATGGTTGATGATAACAACAATAGCGTTTATGCAGCTAATAAGGGTACAACAGCAGGTTTGATCCCAGTAGAGGTTACTTATACAGCAACAATTGACGCAGCAGCAGCTGATAGTAACGCAAAGAACTCTGTAAAAGATGGAGATCATCCTGATAATCCAGGAGAAACAACAACAGATACATATAAGTTCAAGCTTAAGAAAGTTGGCCAGGATGGTGAGGAACTTCTTGGTGCACAGTTCCAGCTTTACAAAGGTGATACACTTGTTAAGTTTACAAAGAATACTGATGGATCCTATACATATAATGAGAAAGGCAGTGTTGATACAATTGATTTAACAAGTGTTGCATCTGCAGTTATTAAGGGTCTTGATAACAAGCAGGATTACACACTGAAAGAGACAAAGGTTCCTGATGGATACAATCAGGCAGAAGATGTAACTGTTTCTAAGGGTACAGATCTTGTAACTGCTACTGGAACAGCTATAGCCAAAGAAGTAATGAATGAGAAGGGTGCTTTACTTCCTTCAACAGGTGGTATGGGAACTACAATGCTCTATGTTGTTGGTGGAATCTTAGTTGCTGGTGCAGCTGTTCTCCTTATCACAAGAAGAAGAGTAGACCGCTAATCAAGAAAGTATTATAATATCTGATAATGATATTTGAACAGATTTCTGTTGTCTGGGGAAGGGAGTTCCCTTCCCCGGATTACAACAGTAAGGAGAGATTTGCAGATTGAAAAAACGTATTACAACAATTATATTAGTTATCATGTTAGCTGCAGGGTTGTCCCTACTGTTGTATCCGACGGTCAGCAACTGGTGGAATCAGAGACATCAATCTCATGCTATTGAAAATTATCAGAATGCAGTTGATGATATGAGTGATAAGGAGATTGAGAGAAAGTGGAAAGCTGCCAGAGAATACAATAAGAAGCTGAAACAAGCTGATATATATGGCCTCAGCAAAAAAGAAGAGAAAGAATATAACTCTCTTCTAAATATTGGTGGCGATGGTGTCATGGGATTTATAGATATCCCTTCGATCAAATGTCACCTTCCTATCTACCATGGAACATCTGACGCAGTCCTTCAGACGGCCATAGGTCATATCCCTGGAACTTCACTTCCGGTTGGTGGTAAAAGTAGCCACTGTGTAGTTTCTGGACATAGAGGTTTGCCATCGGCAAGACTATTTACGGATATTGACAAGTTAAAGGAAGGGGATGTCTTTACACTGACAGTTCTGGATAAGACACTGATGTATCAGGTCGATCAGATCAGAACAGTTCTTCCAGAAGATTTGAGTAATCTTCAGATTACTGAAGGTGAAGATTATGTTACACTAGTAACATGTACACCTTATGGTATCAATACACATAGACTACTTGTCAGGGGACGTAGAATTGCAGATAATTCTAGGTTAAATATCCCTGCAGAAGCAGAAAAAGTTGACGAGAGAATAGTAGCCCCATTAATGGCGATTCCAATCCTCTTGATATTATATATCATTTTACGGATTAGAAGCCGTCGTAATAAGATTCAGGAGAAGGAGGATTAAGGGATGCATGCAATTAAGAGAAAATGGAAACTAATGAGTCTGGTACTCACATTAATCATATCTTTTGGAATGTTGATTCCAAACCAGGTATCTGCAGCCGATAAAAAAGGTAGTATTACATTAAAATATCCATTTGAGAATGTTACATTTCACGCTTATCGTGTAGGAGAATGGGATGGTTCTGCAGGAGAATTTAAACTGATCGAACCATATAGTAAAGATAATCAGATTACCATGCTCGACTTACAGGGTCATGGACAGAAGTTAGCCGAATCACTTGCTGACATTATTGAGGCAGGTCAGTATAAGGCGGATTACAACACAACGACAAAAAGTGAGAATGATAAGGTCACAGGAGTATTTAAGGAACTTCCATATGGTGTCTATGTAGTGACTGGTGATACACAGCAGGAGGATAATGGCTATGCAGTAACAACACGTTCTGCAACCCCATCTTTAGTATTTATTCCTGGTGAGAATGATGAGAATTCACCTTTGACAGAGGATATCACCATTGATGTAAAACCAATGGAATCACAGATGGATAAAGCATATGATCTTTCTGTTTATAAACTGTGGAGTGATAAAGAGAACCAAGCGAAAGCACGTCCTGAGAAGATTCAGGTTGGATTATACAATAAGGTAACAAAAAAGGTAGAGGATAAGCAGACCTTAAGCCAGGCCAATAACTGGAGTTATACCTGGACCCAGCTTTCAAAAAAGTATGTATATTCCATTATAGAGTACCCAGAGAATCAGGATTATTACTTAACAGAAGTTTCCTATAATAAGGGAGCAGTAACATTAACTAACACATATATCCCACACAAAGAGAAAAATGTAAGTGCAAATCCAACGAATAAGGTAACACCTAAGAAGAGCGGAACAAAGAACACCGTTGCAAAGAAACTTCCTCAGACAGGTCAGTTATGGTGGCCAGTACCTTTCTTAGTATGCTTAGGTCTGATCTCTCTGATTATCGGATTAGTAAGAAAGAATAAGAACAGAGCATAAGTAATAATACTTATTAGAGATTTGTAATCTTTTAGATTCAACTAGATCATAATTTATAGACTGCTATAATCCTTGAAAGATTATAGCAGTTTTATTTTGCTAAGCATGCAAGTGAAGTGCTAGCGGCATTTCAACTTGTAAGTTTCTATAAGGACGATTACAAACATATATCACTCTGAAGTGCTTGCTTACGTGCGGATAGATATGATAAAGTATGAACAATAAGATATAAGGAAGGCAGAAGATTTATGAGTAAGAAGAAGGCTAAGAAGAAGGGTTCCATCTTCACTTGGATTGGTATCCTATTCTTTCTCGCTGCGCTGGGCCTTACAGCCTACAACGAGTGGGACGGATGGAGAGCGAACCAGGCTTCTCAGAAGATTGTAAGAGAACTTGATAAGGAGATTCCAGGCAAACCTGAGAATCAGCCAGGCTGGGATGAGAACCGAGAGATGCCAACCAAGACCATTAATGGCTATAAGTATATTGGTACCTTATATATTCCTAAGCTTAAGCTGAAGCTTCCGGTTATGGCTTCTTGGAACTATGATAAGCTGAAAATTGCGGTCTGCCGCTATTCCGGCAGTGTTTATAAGAACAACATGGTGATCGCAGGCCATAACTATGCCAGACATTTCAGTCCGGTGAAGAGACTTCCCATCGGAACGAAGATCGTCTTCACGGACGTAGAAGGCTTCAAGTATACCTATAACATTGGCTGGAAGGAAGTTCTGCAGCCTGAAGAGACCAAGGCTATGGTTTCTAAGGGTAAGAATGAGCAGTGGGATCTCACCTTGTTCACCTGTACCACAGGAGGATCCTCCAGAGCGACCATGCGCTGCATCTCTAAAAAATTACATTACAAGTAGATGAGACAGGCTATGATTTCTGTTTGGAAATCATAGCCTGTTTTTAACTTTTTTATTTGAAACTGGCCCTCATTTGTGTTATCCTTTTCGCTGATAGTTGAGTTATGTCAACTGAGGAGGTCTTTATGAATATTTTACGTAAAATACGTGAGAATAAAGTGATGAGATTGATCCAAAGACTTCCCAAACCAAGGATGCCGAAGTGGTTTGTCACCTTCTGGCATTCGGAGAAGATGGGGAAGTTTTTTGAATTTTTAAATAAACAGGCACTGTTTTTACATATCCCGATGTCCATGTTCATCGTCTTTTGCCTGGAGTGGATGTCCAGACATTCTTTCATGGCGGCGGTCCAGTTCACCATTGATCACACGGGAGCCTATGTATATAACTGCTTCGTCGTTTTTGCCATCTATTCCCTGGTCTTTCTTTTTAAGCGGAGGACATTTATCCGGCTGATTATCACGGCAGTTTTTGCCATACTGGGACTGATCAACTGTATCCTGCTGTTAAATCGTGTCTCCCCCTTCGGATTCACCGACTTTAACATGGTAGGAGACCTGCTTACCATGCAGGACACCAAGTACTTTGAAGTATGGCAGGGCATGATCATCGTCGCCTGCCTGATCATCTTCCTGCTGCTGATGATTCGTCTTTTTATTAGAGGACCCAAAGCCAAATCAAGATTTCCATTTCTTCTGAGAGCAATTATGGTAGTCTGCTGCTTTATAAGCATCCCATTTGTGACCAAGGACTTCCAGAGAAGAGGAATCCTGACCACTTATTTTGGTAACCTTGCTCTGGGATATCAGGACTATGGTTATCTCTATGGATTCGGAAGTTCCATCTTCGGGCTGGGCATGAAGGAGCCGGAAGGCTATTCTCAGGCAACGGTTCAAAACATCGTTAAGAAGACCAGTCAGCCACAGTCCCGTGTCATGAAGGTGAATGGCAAGAAGGTCAATATCGTTGTTGTCCTCTTAGAGTCTTATTTTGACCCGACCGAGGCCAAATTTCTTGAGATGGACCGGGACCCCATCCCATATTTTCATCGCTTGGAGAAGAACTATTCCACAGGACACTTAAGAGTTCCTGTTCTGGGAGCTGGTACCTGCAATACCGAGTTCGAAGTCCTCACCGGAATGTCAACGCGTTTCTTTGGACCGGGAGAGTATCCGCAGAAGACGATTCTTAAGAAGACCGACTGTGAGTCTTATGCCGCAAACCTTACCAGACTGGGTTATAACACTCATGTCATTCATAATAACGGAGCCAACTTTTACTCCAGACAGAATTCCTTCTCCATGATGGGATTCCATGACTTTGTCAGCAAGGAAATGCTGAATATTACGCAGATGAATCCGATCTCTACTTGGCCTACGGACGGTGTCTTGATCAAACCGACCATGGATGCCATGAATGAGGATTCCAATCCGGACTTCACCTACACCATCACGGTGGCAACCCACGGTAACTATCCGGATTATCCGGTCTTTGACGAGACCCAGTCTAATGTGATTAAGGTTAATGCCAAGGGTAAGGATGAAGCCCTGAATAATAAATGGAAGTATTATGTCAACATGCTTCACCGGGAGGATACCTGGATTAAGAATTATATCAGTATGTTAGCACAGAGGGATGAGCCGACCTTAGTTATCATGTTCGGAGACCATCTGCCAACCATGGACCTTCACAGCAATGAGGTTAAGACCAAGGACCTCTACCTGACCAAATACATTACCTGGAATAACTTTAACATGAAGAAGAAGGACAAGGATCTGACTTCTTATAACCTGGTCGCAGAGTACTGCAACCGTCTTGGAATCCATGGCGGTACCCTGATGAATTATCATCAGACCAGAATCAAGCAGAAGGTCAAACCTGAGAAGTATCGCTACAATAAGGGTTTATATCAGCTTCAGTATGACCTCCTTTATGGCAAGCGTTATGCCTACGGTGGACAGGATAAGTACCCAGCCACAGAGGTTGTCATGGGTGTTCATGACATCGCCTTAAAGAGGATG
Source organism: Lachnospiraceae bacterium (assembly GCA_036310685.1). Classification (GTDB taxonomy): domain Bacteria; phylum Bacillota; class Clostridia; order Lachnospirales; family Lachnospiraceae; genus Anaerobutyricum. The sequence goes on from JAXJRI010000057.1 coordinate 6,358, forward strand.
GATCTCTACGAGGATGAGGTTCACCTCTACGGTAAGAACTTCACCAAGTGGAGCCAGGTTTACGTGAACGGTGATCCAGTGGAGACCACCTATAACAGTGGACATTATCTGACCATCTCTGCCAAGAACATCAAGGACGGGGACACGGTCGTTGTAAAACAGATGGGTTCCGGAGAAGATGATCTCAGAACCTCGAATACTTATATATACAGGGCTCCTGCGGATGAGAATCAGGAGAAGGAATCCCTGCTCAGCAGGATCCTTCCAGGTTCCGACAGTGAGGAGCGTAATGATGGAGGACAACAGTGATAGATTCAAAGATTACAAGACTGGACTCCTGTCAGCTCTGTCCCAGACGTTGCGGCGTAGACAGAGACCAGGGAGTCAGAGGATTCTGTCATGAGACTTCAAAGATCAGGGCGGCGAGAGCTGCCCTTCATTTTTGGGAAGAACCATGCATCTCAGGGACCGCCGGTTCTGGAGCGGTCTTCTTTAGTGGATGTACCTTACGGTGCGTCTTCTGCCAGAACCATGACATTGCGGAAAGCCAAGTCGGAAAAGCCATCTCCAGAGAGAGACTGGCAGAGATCTTCTTAGAACTTCAGGACGAAGGAGCCAACAACATAAACCTGGTAACCGCAGGACATCAGCTTCCGAGTGTGATTTGGGCCATGCAGAAGGCCAAGGATCAGGGGCTGACCATACCTATCGTCTACAATACCTCCTCCTACGAATCCCTGGCCTCCATACAGGCTTTGGAGGGCTTAGTGGATATTTATCTACCTGATTTTAAATACGTAAGCACGGACCTCTCAGAACGCTATTCCCACGCCAAAGATTATTTCAAGACCGCTTCCGCGGCAGTAGGCGAGATGGTAAGGCAGACAGGGTCCCCTCGTTTCTTCCGAAAGGGACAGGCAGACAAGCTTTATGGAGCCGACTGGTATAACGACCACTGCGACGAGGAGGGCGAGATCCTGATTCGCAGGGGAACCATCGTAAGACACCTCCTACTTCCAGGCTGCAGCCAGGACTCAATCAAGGTGATCGATTATCTTTACAAGACCTATGGGGACCAGATCTATATCAGCATCATGAACCAGTACACGCCCCTTAGGACAGTTCAGTCCATGCCGGAACTTAACCGCAAGGTGACAGAGGAAGAGTACGACAAGGTCATCGACCACGCCATCTCCTTAGGCATCGAGAACGCATTTATCCAGGAAGGAGACGTGGCCAAGGAGAGCTTCATCCCAGACTTCTCCTACGAAGGGCTATAACAATCGCCAAGACGAGGGGTTCCTGGGAGTCTGCGCACCGCAAGGGAGTGGCAGTTCATAACAATAATATTGGATCCCCGCCAGTGATTTCTTGTGATAAACCCAAGTTAACAGCCAATAACTTCTCATTTCTGTCCCAAAGTAAGAATGATATAATGATATTATCAATCTTTGAAACATTAATTAGTCAGAGATCAATCATGCGGCATCGTGCGTATGGCTTGGTTACTGGCGGAATCAACAAGAAGGGAAAGGGTATATTATGAGAAAGAAAGTATTAACTACGATGTTAGTCACAGCACTGGCAGCATCCATGTTAGTAGGCTGTGGTTCTTCCTCTTCCAACAAGAGCGAGACGGCAGAGGCTACGACGGAAGCTGCCCAGGCAGATTACAAGCCGGTAACCATCACATTGAATCTTGACCGTTCTGGTTTAGGAGAGAATGTTGAGTACACCTTTAAGAAGAAGCCTACCAAGGTGGTTGCGGATGGTGACCAGATGGCAGATATGTTCTTCGATCTTGGCCTTGCCGATGACATGGCTGGATATACAGAGGGTGCCTGCATCGATACGGTCAAAGAGTATCCAGGCGAGGATAAGGTTCCTCAGCTTGCAGAGCCAGGTATCAACATGAAGGACGTATCCAAAGAGACAGTTCTGGCTACAGGAGCTGATTTCTTAGTAGGATGGGACAGCTTATTTGCTGAGAAAGCATTCAACTTAGACTTCTGTAAGAAGAATGGTATCGTGCCATACTTCCCATATGTATGCTCCGATAAGGCTACATTTGATGATCTCTATAAAGATTATGAGACCTTAGGACAGATTTTCCAGGTAGAGGATACTGCCAATCAGAAGGTACAGGCTATGAAGGATAAACTTGAGTCTGTGAAATCTACACTTGGTGACGAGGCTTATCAGAACCCAGTCAAAGTATTCGTATACGACTCTGGAGAAGACGCACCATTTACTGCTTGCCAGGGAATGCCAGGAGATATCTTAAAACATGCCGGAGCAGAGTCCATCTTCTCTGATATCAATAAAGGCTGGGCAACCCCATCTTGGGAGCAGGTTGTGAACAGAGATCCAGATGTCATCTTAGTACTTGAGTACAGCGAGGGTGACTTCGAGGAGAAGAAGAAATTCCTCGAGACCAACAAGTATACTAAGGATCTTCGTGCGGTCAAAGAAGGCAAGATTTACAATGCTAACTGTGCAATCATGCAGGGATCTGCAGGATCTGCTGACTTAGTAGAGACAATCGCAAAACAGATTTATCCAGATAAGTTTTAATCGTTAATTATAGATTATTATGACACGCCCCTTCATGAGCATGAAGTGGTGAGTAGCACCACGAAAATGCGAATGAAGGGCAGGGATGTGGGAGTCGCGTAGCGACGGAAATTTCCGTAGTCACTTTTGGCACTCACATCTTGTTATCATTACTTATAATTACGGATTATAAAAAAACTGGAAATAGAGGGAAAAGGGGGACTTCTTTGGAGGTTCCCTCTTTTGCCCTGCTGTACTTAAGAAAGGCGATTGCTTTATGAAAAAGAATAACATGCTTCCCTTAAGAGGAAAGGGAGCATTCTTAACTTTCTGTATCGGTCTGGTGATTCTGCTGGTCGTATCGACCATCCTGGCAATCTTTGAGGGCAGTGTTCCGATCAAGCCGAACCTGGTCTGCAAAGTGCTGGCCAATCATATCAGTCATTCCCAGGTGTTCCCGAAGGAATGGGCTAAGTCACTGGAACAGATTATCTGGGAAATCCGATTCCCACGTGTTATCATGTCATTTATGGTAGGCGCAGGCCTCTCCCTCTGCGGTATTATGATGCAGGCGCTCACCAAGAACTCACTGGCTGACCCTTACGTATTGGGTATCTCATCCGGTGCCTCTGCAGGTGCCGTAGCCGTCATCATGTACGGCTGGTTCGCATGGGCAGGTCAGTTTCATATTGTAGTGGGAGCTTCCATCGGAGCTTTCATCTCTATCTTTATTGCCATGAAGGTATCGTCTGTGGATAACCGTATCACATCCGCCCAGTTAGTGTTGGCAGGTATTGCAGTTTCTACCCTGTTCTCCGCTATCACCAACTTTATGATCTACTACAAGCAGACAGGAAGTGATAAGGTCAAGACCGCCATGTACTGGATGATGGGATCCCTTTCTGGCGCCAGCTGGGGAACCGTAGGTTATGTCTTTATCGTCTTTATCATCTGTGTCGTGATTTCTATGCTTCTGGCAGGAAGCTTTGACGTCCTGATGTTAGGAGACGATGCAGCAACCACACTGGGTGTCGATCTGAGACGATTAAAGATTTCGATCATCGTCATCTGTACGATCCTGACGGGAGCCATCGTATCCGTCAGCGGTGTGATTGGTTTCGTCGGACTGGTAGTTCCGCATATCACCCGTTCTATCGTCGGACCAAAGCACGGACGACTGATTCCGGCGTCGATTCTTTTCGGTGGTCTTTTTGTCATCCTCTGCGATACCATCACTAGAGTGGTCGTGGCTCCGGAGGAGATTCCGATTGGTGTTCTTACCGCACTCTTCGGTGCACCATTCTTCCTGTTCTTGATCCGCAAGAGCAAGTCTAAGTTTGGAGGTGCGTGATGGTAAAGTTAAATGTGGAAGATTTGGGATTCTCCATTGATCATACTAAGATTGTCGACGGTGTCAGCCTGGAAATCCAGGACGGCGAGTTTGTCGGCCTGGTCGGACCGAACGGCTGTGGAAAATCCACGCTATTAAAGAATATTTATCGTATCTACAAACCAGATACTGGAAAGATCTTTCTGGACGGAGAAGACGTCCATGAGATTAAGCCAAAGGACTTTGCTAAGAAGATGTCTGTCATGGTGCAGGAGAACTCGGTGGAGTTTGACCTGACTGTTCTTGACATGGTTATGATGGGACGTTACGCCCACAAGAAGCTCCTCCAGGATTCCTCCAAGAAGGACCGGGAGATTGCCCTCAAGTATCTGGAGGAGGTTGGCATGAAGGGATATGAAGGACGAAGCTTCTTAAGCCTCTCTGGTGGTGAGAAACAGCGAGTATTACTCGCCAGAGCACTCTCCCAGCAGGCAGAGCTGATCGTCTTAGACGAGCCGACCAACCACCTGGATATCAAGTACCAGTATCAGATTATGAACATCTTAAAGAGACAGAACATCACGGTATTCACCTCTGTCCATGACCTCAACATCGCGGCACTCTACTGCGACCGGATTATCGTTTTAAAGAAGGGTAAGTTGGTAGCTGTGGGAACGCCTGAGGAAGTCATCACACCAGAGCAGATCAAATTCCTGTATGGCATCGACAGTGAGGTAAGAATTAACAAGACGACAGGACGGCCACAGATCCAGTTCCTGCCGAACTTCGATGTGATTAGCTGATGGGGGGTCGGATTTTGTCAAACCTCGATGTCATCAGTTGAGCGGGATTCGGATCCTGCCGAACTTCGATGTGATTAGCTGATGGCGGAAGAAGTTTCTCTTTTGGATATCTCTTATATCAAGGACTTTTGGACATATTCTACTGTATGTACGTGTAAATATAGAAAAAAGATGATATAATGTGATAACAGGTCTTTAATGACCTTAGAAGGAGGAATTAATCATGAATCAGAAAGTCAATGAGTGGATTGACAGTCACAAGCAGGATCTGTTAGATGACATTAAGGAACTTTGTTCTATCCCGTCTGTTAAGGGAGAGGCAGAAGAAGGGAAGCCTTTTGGAGATGGACCCTACCGTTCCTTACATAAAGCCATGGAGATGGCTGAGGGTTACGGCTTCACTGTAAAGAATTATGACAATTATGTTGGAACTGCAGATTTTGATCCAAGTCTGCCAAGAACTTTAGATATCTTAGCTCACACTGACGTTGTACCAGCAGGAGAAGGTTGGACTGTTACAGAGCCATTCCACATTATCGAGAAGGACGGACGTCTCTACGGCCGTGGAACCAGCGATGACAAGGGACCGCTTCTCTGCGCTCTCTACGCTATGCGTGCTTTAAAAGAGTGCGGTCTGCCTGTTAAGAAGGGTATCCGTATGATCATGGGTGCTGATGAGGAGAATGGATCTTCCGATATCGCACATTACTATGAGACAGAACCAGAAGCAGAGATGACATTTTCTCCAGACGCTGAGTTCCCTCTGATTAACATTGAGAAGGGACAGTTTAGAGGAGTCTTAAAGAAAGACCTCAAAGAAGACAAAGGCCTTCCAAGAATCATTTCCTTAAAGGCCGGTGTTGCTTTTAATGCCGTACCTCAGAAGGCAGTTATCAAGTTCGAGGGACTGGACATGGAAGCTGCGAAGGCTCCTATGGCAGAGGTCAGCAAGGAGCTTGGAGTAGAGTGCCAGGCTACAGGAGACCAGGAGATCACCATCATCGGACAGTCCGCTCATGCATCGACCCCTGAGACAGGAAAGAATGCTGGACTTGCCGCTGTGATTTTAGCCAACAGACTTCCGCTTCACGAGTCCGAGACCGTTACTCTTCTTAAGAAGATCCCAGAGCTCTTCCCATATGGAGTGACAGACGGTTCCGGTATCGGCATCAAGATGGCGGATAAAGAGTCTCATGACCTTACCTGCACCTTAGACCTCTACCATGTAGATTCAACTCACTTAGAGTTCGAGTTTGACTCCAGAACACCTGTCATGGCCAATGAGGACAACTGCTTAAAGGTAGCGAAAAAGTCTGTAGAGGATGCTGGATTTGGCTGGGATACCCCACACGGTATGATTCCACCACATGCAGTACCCGGAGATGGAGAGCTCGTTAAGAACCTCTTAGCTGCTTATGAGGAAGTGACAGGACTCCAGGGCGAGTGCCTTGCCATCGGCGGTGGAACTTATGTCCATGAGTTAAAGAACGGTGTCGC
>JAXJRI010000058.1:0-6565 GCA_036310685.1 Lachnospiraceae bacterium
AGGAAGTTTTTTCTCCCCCCTGTTCTTACCTTATACATTCGAATGAGTTCTCATTCAGTAGTAACTATTAACTTTATAAAACTATTATACGAGGAGAGAAAAGATGAGAAAGTTTATTGCAGTACTGCTTGCAGGTGCAATGTGTTTAAGCCTTGCAGCATGCGGTAGTTCATCCAAGAAGGGTGCAGCAGATTCAACTAAGGCTGCAGAGCAGTCTACAGAGACATCCGGTTCTGATTGGGAGTATATCAAGGGCAAGGGTGAGATGGTTGTCGGTATGACATTATTTGAGCCGATGAACTATTATGATAAAGATAATAAGTTCGTTGGATTTGATACCGAGGTTACAAAAGCTGTAGCTAAAAAACTTGGAGTAAAAGTTAAATTTACAGAGATTGACTGGGATTCTAAAGAGATTGAGCTGAACTCTAAGAACATTGATGCTATCTGGAATGGTATGTGTTCTACTCCAGAGAGACAGAAGAACATGAGCTGTACAGAGCCTTATCTTTACAATGATCAGGTTATGGTTATGAAGAAGGACCGTGAGAAAGAGATTATTTCTGACTTAAAGGGTAAGACAGTAACTTGTGAGGCTGGTTCTACTGGTGAGGGTAAGATTCAGGGTACAATCCCGGATGATGAGAGCACAAAGGTTAGCGCTAAGAAGTTCTTTGCTGATGCTAACTATGTTGCATCTGATTCTATGGCAAAGGCTGTCATGGAGGTTGAATCTGGTACAGCTGATCTTGCTGTAATCGATAGCGTTTGCGCTTATGGTATGGTTCGCCCAGACAGTAATTATAAGGATCTTGTAGTTAATGCTGATAATATGTTCGGCCAGCAGCAGTATGTTGCTGCATTCCGTAAAGGTTCTGATGTAACAGAGAAGGTTAACAAGGCTCTCGATGAGCTTTATGCAGATGGAACCATCAACAAGATTGCTCAGAAGTATGGTCTTGAGAAGGCATTAATTCAGAAATAATCGAAATCATTTCTGTTTATGAATTTTAGGGGAGTACCCCTTTGGTCCGGTCCTACAGTCTGTCTCTTTAGGCTGTAAGACCGGATTTGTATATTACATGTACATTACACAAGTTAATCGAAATATTGTTTCTAAGAAAGAAGGACACGAACTATGATGGGGACAAACCCGATCGAATCGCTGAGCAGCGGATTCGTATTTAACCTTGAATTGTTTGCGATCACACTGATTCTGGCGATTCCGCTGGGACTGTTGATCACACTTTGCTCCATGGCGAAATTCAGACCGCTCCGCTATCTGTCGAAGACTTTCGTCTGGATTATCCGAGGCACACCATTAATGCTGCAGTTATTTGTAGTCTTATATGCGCCAGGCCTCCTCTTTAATATTCCGATGTCATCCCGTATGACAGCGGCAGTCATAGCATTTGTTATTAATTACGCAGCATATTTTTCTGAGATATATCGTGGTGGAATTGAAAGTATTTCTGTCGGTCAGTGGGAAGCTGGTCAGGTTCTTGGTATGACCAAACCGCAGATTTTCTTTAAAGTTGTTCTCCTTCAGGTTGTCAAGAGGATTGTGCCGCCAATGAGCAACGAGATTATCACACTTGTCAAGGATACATCCCTCGCCCGTGTTATCGGTCTTGCAGAGATTATCATGTCTGCAGAGCGTTTCACTAAGATGGGACTTATCTGGCCACTGTTCTCAACTGCCCTTTTCTTCCTCGCATTCAACGGAATTCTTACATTACTCTTCGGATGGATCGAGAAGAAGATGGATTATTTCAGAGTATAGGAGGGATAGTAGATGTCAGAACAGAATCAGAATGCAGTTCTTGAGGTCAGAGGCCTCAAGAAGAATTTTGGATCCCTCGAGGTCTTAAAAGGGATTGATTTCTCTTTGGGAAAGGGAGAGACCTTAGCAATGATCGGAGCCAGCGGAAGTGGTAAGACGACATTACTTCGCTGTCTTAATTTCTTGGAGACACCGTCTCACGGACAGATTCTTGTCAATGGAAGTGTAATCTTTGATCCAGATACTATGAAGAATCTGAAAGAATCCGAGGTGCGTGAGCATCGATTACATTTTGGGATGGTATTCCAGCAGTTCAATCTGTTTCCACAGTACACAGCTCTTGGAAACTGCACCTTGGCAGCAGAATTGCTTGCTAAGAATAGACCAGATTTTAAATCTGACAGGAAGCAGATCTTAGAGGAGATTGTTGCTCAGGGAGAGCAGGTTCTCGATAGTGTAGGACTTCTCAATAAGAAGGATTACTATCCTCATCAGCTTTCTGGTGGACAGCAGCAACGTGTGGCAATTGCCCGTGCCCTGATGCTTCACCCAGATATCCTCTGCTTTGACGAGCCGACCTCAGCTCTGGATCCAGAGCTTACCGGAGAGGTTCTTAAGGTTATCAAAGGTCTTGCAGATAAGAAGACGACAATGGTTATCGTAACTCATGAGATGCAGTTCGCTAGAGACGTATCCGATCAGGTACTCTTCCTTGATAAGGGACTTGTAGCAGAATACGGTACTCCGGAGGAAGTATTTGAGCATCCGAAGGAGGAGAGAACCAAGCAGTTCTTAGAGAGATATTTCGACAACAATTTATAAAAGAAGATAAAAATGCCGCGTGCTTATTTGTTTTACAATAAACCGCGGCTTTTTTCATTGTCATGCATGCAAAACGGACCGCCAGTGGCTGTCCATTTTTTAATATCCATATTCCTCTGCCAGTTCTTTAAAGACAGGGAGAGATTTGATTACTCGGTCAGTTGGGACACAGTAGGCGATTCTGAAGTGCCCAGGACAGCCGAAGACGTCTCCTGGAACTAACATTAGGTTCTTATCCCTTGCCTTGGCACAGAAAGCGTAGGAGTCTTCCTCCAGGCTTCTAGGAAACATATAGAAGGAACCGTTAGGCTTCACACAGGAATAACCATACTCGGTCAATGCCTGATAGAGAATCTTGGCATTGGTCTCATAGACAGAGAGATCAGAAGTATCTCGGCATACATCGGGCAAGATTCTCTGCATCAGGGAAGAAGCCCCATTATGGCCGATTGTTCGGGAAATCTGAGGGCAGATCTCAATAATCTTATCTCCGTCCTGACAGTCAGGATTGACAGCCAGATAGCCGATTCGCTCTCCTGGAAGGGAGAGGGACTTGCTGAAGGAGTAGCAGACGATAGTGTTTGGATAATAGTTGGCGATAAAAGGGGCATCCGTTCCCTTAAAGAGAATCTCTCGATAAGGTTCATCTGAGATCAGATAGATGGGATGATTGAATACCTTGGATGCTTCCGTCAGCATGTCAGACAGACGCTTGATGGTTTCTGTGCTGTAAACGATTCCTGATGGATTGTTCGGGGAATTGATTAGGACAGCAGAAACGGCAGGGTTCAGATACTGTGCTAATTTTTCAAAATCAATCTGGAAAGTTTCTGTGTCGGCAGGGACTACTTTCAGGCTGGCACCAGCACCCCCGACATAAGGTTTATATTCAGGAAAATGTGGGGCAAAAGTAAGAACCTCATCCTCAAAATTAGTCACGGCACGAAGGGCATGGGCAAGAGCACCGGCAGCACCGATGGTAATAAAGATGTTGTCAGCTTTGTAAGAAGAACGAAAACGTTCATTTAAAGAAGCTGCGATTGCCTCCCTGGTTTCCGGTACACCAAAGCTTGGGCTGTAGCCGTGAAGCTTCAGGGGTTCTAGATGTTCGGTCCGATCGATGATGGCATCGTGGACACTCTGCGGTGCAGGGACAGAAGGGTTGCCCAGACTAAAGTCGTAAATGTTGTCCGAACCGACAACCTTGGCCTTCTCTAAAGAATACTGAAATATCTCAAAAATAATATCCTTCTCAGAGAGCATAGCCTCATAAGTTCTATTAATCATAATAGCCTCCCAAAATGTGCTTTTATATACAGAAAGTAAGAACATCATAGCACTATAAGGACAATGCGTCAAAATATAATCCACATTAGCTGCATTCATGGTATAATGATTCAGAAGCTTATCTGAAAGGAAGGGCAGTATTATGAACAGTCAAAAAGATAATTATTCTATCGTAATTCCCAATTACACTGTAGGACCGGACGCGTATTACAAGATTAAGGAGTTCTGTCGTCAGTATGGGAGCAAGGCAGTTGTTATCGGCGGCAAGAAGGCCATGGCAGCGGCGAAAGATAAATTATTAGATGCGATCAAGGAGTCGGGAATTAAGATTCTCGATTTTGTATGGTTTGGCAGAGAGTGTACGGAAGAAGGAGCCCAGCATCTGATGATGAATGAGGCAGTGAGGGAAGCCGACATGATTTTTGCAGTCGGTGGAGGCAAGGCAATCGATACCTGTAAGCTGGTCAGCATTGGCAGTGGAAAGCCATATTTCTCTTTCCCAACCATCGCCTCTAACTGTGCAGCGGCATCATCACTCTCTATCGTCTATCATGAAGATGGATCCTTCTCCAAGTTCGTACATTTCCTTCATTCTGCAGTCCATATCTTTATCGATACGGACATCATAGCGAGGGCTCCGAGAGAATTTCTCTGGGCAGGAATCGGAGATACTTATGCCAAGTATTATGAGGTTGACATCTCTGCAAAAGGAGAGCATCTACCACATTATAAGGCTCTGGGAGTTCATCTTTCCAGGATGTGCATGGAGCCTCTTGTTGAGTTTGGAAAGAAAGCTCTAGAAGATAATGACAGGGGAATCGGTTCCTATGAATTAGAGCAGTGTGCTCTTGCTATTATTATCACGACTGGATATGTGTCTATGCTGGTAGCCAGAGACCGGACTATGGATTATAATGGCGGAGTTGCTCACGCTTTCTTCTACGGCCTCTGTAATCTTCCAGGATTCGATGAGAATCATCTTCATGGAGTTGTGGTGGCATTTGGAGTGCTGATGCTTCTTGTGATAGACGGAAGAGAAGAGGAAGCGAAAAGACTGATGGAATTTAATAAGACGGTAGGTCTTCCGGTAAGATTATCAGATATCGATGTCACGGTGGATCAGGTTGCCCAGTGTGCCGAAGCCATGACAAAGGATGAAGACTTAGAGCATTATCCATACAAGGTTACCAGGGAGATGATTATTGAGGCGGCAAAGAAGTTGTCTTAAATATGTGAAAATGTACACAGATTTTTCACAGTTAAGTCGTATCATATCAACTACTAGCCAATAGGTTGATCGTTGGCTAAATTTATCAAAGTCTATTAGGAGGTGTATCTATCATGTATGGATACGGTTATTACCCAATGTTTGACCCAACGTATATATTAGTCCTGATTGGACTTGTCATTACCTTCGCTGCATCTGCTAAGGTAAAGTCTACTTATGCCAGATACAACCGAGTACGTGCTGTCTCTGGTCTTACCGCTGCCGAGGCGGCTTCCAGTATCTTAAGAGGTGCAGGAATCATGGACGTACAGATTCAGCCGATTGCTGGTGATCTTACAGATAATTATGATCCAAGATCCAAGGTGCTGCATCTGTCCCAGTCAACCTACCAGTCTACCTCAGTGGCAGCCATCGGTGTTGCGGCCCACGAGTGCGGACATGCTATTCAGGATCATCAGGATTATGTTCCTCTTAGAGTTCGTGGAGCGATTGTTCCAGTGGTTAATTTCGCTGGTATGGCTTCCTGGCCGTTGATTCTTCTTGGGGTAGTACTTTCTATGAATCATACCTTAATTACTCTGGGAATCATCTTGTTTTCAGCGACTGTTCTCTTTCAGCTGATTACTTTGCCGGTAGAGTTTGATGCTTCAGGACGTGCACTTCGTATCTTGAGAGATCAGCAGATGCTTTATCCAGATGAGTTAAAAGGTGCGAGAAGTGTATTAACTGCTGCGGCTCTTACTTATGTGGCTGCTGCAGCTGCCTCTCTGCTGCAGCTGCTTCGTCTGGTACTGCTGTTTGGCGGAAGAAGAGATAACTAAGAGAGATACTATGAGAGGCTTTCGAATCATATGTGTCGGAAAAGTGAAAGAAGAATATTTTCGGGATGGTATTGCATCGTATCTAAAAGAGATTAGAAAGACTTATCCGATTGACATCCTGGAGTGTCCTGATGAACCGACACCGGAGAATGCGTCTTCTACTGTGGAAGAGCAGATAAAGAGAGTGGAGGGAGAGAGGATTCTTTCAAAAATAAGTGCAGAAGATTATGTCTCTGCTCTCTGTATTGACGGAAAGCAGTATTCTGATGACAAGTGGTTGGGACACGTACTAAGAGATATGGAAAGAATTGATGGCTATTACGATTTTGTCATAGGTGGTTCTCTGGGATTGTCGAGAGAAGTGATGAACAGGGCTGATGACAAGATCAGCTTTTCTAGAATGACATTCCCGCATCAGATGATGCGGATGATTCTCTGTGAACAGATTGCAAAATTAACAAGCTGAACTGCCACTGGCAGCTCATCTGCATGCCAGGCAACAAGATAAAAATCCTTCCAGTCACTACTGTGATTGGAAGGATTTTTAACCTCATAGAGGTACTATCTGAATCTGGGGGGATTCGAACCCCCGACACCCAGCTCCGGAAACTGGTGCTCTATCCA
>JAXJRI010000059.1:0-5416 GCA_036310685.1 Lachnospiraceae bacterium
ACTACAGTGTCAAAACTCATCATCCCACGTAAGCTTGCTTACAAGTGGGGATGTGAGTTATTGACACCCACGTCTTAATATACTTTCAGACACGATAGAACGAGGAGATATGTTATGATTGGCAGAGTAAAATTTACAGTAATGAACGAGAAAGAGCTTTCTCATATGAAAGACCGCATGGAGCAGCTTCTGATTGAGCGTGGTGTTGCGGTTGACCATGAGGAACTCTTACAGGAATTGGAGAAGAAGGGCTGTAAGGTTGACTATGAGACCAAAGAGCTCAAGTTTACCAGGGAGACGATTGACCGGGCAGTGGCAGCTCTTCCAAAGGAGTTCACTTTATTCAGTCCGAGCGGCAAGTACGATATGGTATATCCTAATCCTAGCGGAGATTTCTATACCAGAACATGTACTGGTGCTCCTAACTACATGGATATCAACGGAGATGTTCACTATTTCAAGAAGGAAGAGGTTGATGAATTTTACAAGGTATGTAATGCCTTAGACGATATTGACTTCGTCACCATGCCATCTACATCTGGTGAGTATGTACCTGAGAAGGCTGTTGATGTCTGGACATTGGCACAGGGACTGAAAAAGTCTGCAAAGCATATCTGGGTTCAGCCTTATGAGTCCGATAATGTTCAGTACCTGATTGATGTAGCAGCAGCTGCAGTCGGTGGATACGAGGAGCTCAAGAAGAGACCAGTGGTTTCTATGATTTCTTGCTCTGTACCATGTCTTTCCTTTAAGCACATGGATGCTGAGATTCTCTTAAAGAGTGCTCAGTACTTCATTCCAGTACAGCCTTGCTCCCTGCCGACAGCTGGAGCCAACACCCCTGTCACTGCAGTAGGAACAGCATTTGTAGCCTGCGCTGAGGTTATGGCTCAGATTATCATCTTAGAATTGTTAGCACCAGGACTGCCAGTCATTGCGACACCACTTCTGTTCTCCATGGATATGCAGTCTACATACACACTGCAGTCAAATACAGAGATTACAATTGCAAGACTGATTTCTATGGAGCTCTTCGAGAATGGATATGGTATTCCTGCTCACACTTATGGAACAGGTACAGATTCGCTCAGCTTGGATGCACAGAACTTTATCGAGAGAACCAATCTGACTGACGAGCTTGCTTTGAGTGCTGCAACCGTTCTCGGTGGAGCTGGACAGCTTGAGACAGCAAAGACTATCAGCCCAGTGCAGCTGATTATTGATAATGAGATTTTTGCAATTGCACGTCGTGAGAGAAGAGGTCTTGCGGTAGATGATGAGACCATCGACTGGGATGAGCTGATTGCAGGACTGGATAAAGATCCATCCTTCACTTATCTGATGAGTGAGCATACTATGCGTCACTTTACTGAGCCACACCGTCCAGATATGTTTAACCGTGACGGTCGTGTGCAGTGGGAGCGCGGTGGAAAGAAAGATCTGGTTGCAAAGGCAGAGGAGAAATTCCATCAGATTATGGATGGAGATGATCTCTATCAGGTAAGCCCTGAGACCGAGGCGGCAATTGATGCAGCTAGAGATAAGGGAATCAAGGCTCTGATGGGAGAGTAGGATTCCGATAAATAATTGCATGTATGCGGCGTAGCCTAAGTGAGTGGGATACGCCGCCCTTTTAAAAATAGGGAAAGATTGAGGAGTATCTATGAAAATCACAAAAACAGAGAAAATATGGCTGGCGGTCATCGTCATCTTGTTTGCACTCTATAATATCCCTGGATTTCCACCTTATGGAAGTATCAAAGGCTGTCTGTTGACAGGACTGGTTCTGGTCGGCGGAATCTGGGTTTTCAGCTATCTCGGTATGATTAAGGTTTATAAAGTTCAGAAATTGAGGGAAGAAGCGGAGATGGAAGAACATTCTTCTCATCAGGAACAAGGGATACAGAAAGAGAAGAAAGAGGATAAGACATGTTAAGTTCAAATGTAATCTGGGTCGCTTTCGGGTGTTATATCGTATTTCTTCTCTCGGTCGCATATTATGTGACTAGAAAGGAGAAGAGAGCGAAGTCTACGGGCAATATGAATACAGCAAAAGTTTCCGCACCGGTTCTGATTATGACCTATGCAGCCTCTCTGATGTCTACCTGGGTCTTCTTTGCGGGACCGGGTGCCTATTATCGAGGGGGGATTGGTTACTGGATTTCTGAGATGAGTTATATCGCTCTCTTCCCACTGGTCGCACATTTCTCTATGAATAAGGTGTGGATCATCAACCGTGAGAAGGGACACAGCTTTGAGACACCGGCAGATTTCTATTACGAGAGATATCGGTCGAAATTACTGACATTTATCTTGGGATGTATCTTCCTATCGGCTTCTCTTCCTTATGTAACTTCTGTCCTGGTTGCCATTGCCAATGCCGCCCAGTATGCGACGGGAGGCCATATCTCCTATAGACTTGCAGTATTCGTGGTTGGCCTTACTATGACCATATTTGTCTGTATCGGCGGTGTCAAATCAGCAGCACTGGCGGATACGGTCCAGGGTATCCTGTTTATTCTCATGTTATGGGTTATCGCCCTTGCCTGTCTGGGAGTTGGATTCGGAGGATCATTGCCGAAAGCCGTGACCCATTTATATAGCAATACACCGGAATTTTTCTCTTATCCGGGACCAGGTGGATGGACGACATACGGAAGCAGATTCGGCTATCCATTCTCCTGTGCGATCGGTTGGACAATCATGCTTCCCCATGTATTTGTCCGGTCTGGATATTTTGGAGATAATTTAAAGACACAGAGAAGATTGTCCTTCTACACACCGATAATCCAGGCAGTAGTATGGACTGGCTGTATGCTGATCGGACTGATCGGTCTTTCTCTGGCACCGGGACTGAAGTCTTCAGTTACTGAGCTGATTATTCCATATTTAGTCAAGCATTATGTATTAAAATTCTCATCAGGTCTTGCTGCATTTCTTATGGTTGGTTTCTTTTTGGGAGCTAACGCCGTGGGACTTTCTACAGCCAATGCTTTCCTGAGCGTCAGTTCTGCGATGGTAAAGAAAGATATTCTGCAGGTTAGTTTTGGTATGAATATTAATAAGAACAATCAGAATGAGGTGACAAGAATTATCATCTTGATTTTAGGTATTTCCAGTACCCTGATGGCATTAAATCCGCCAGGATTGATTTTTACTCTGATCATGTTCGCCATTGCTATGGTCATGCCGCTCTTTCCGATTCTTATGTTCGGTATCTATTGGAAGAGGGCGACCAAGGAGGCAGCGATAATCTCTGCCATCGTGGGAACCGTTCTGGTTCTGCTGACATATACAGTCTGGAACGTTGGCAATACCTACTATGGAGCATTTGGACTGATCGGCTCCACCATCACTATGATTGTGGTAAGCCTTCTGACGAAAGAACGTCCAGAAGATTCTAAGGAATTCTATCAGCTTCTGGATAAGGGACATCAGAGATATTATGATGTACAGGAATAAGCTCACTACAGTGCCCCGATAAGTATTGCAGAATGGAGAAATAAGGGAGTATGCTTTTTAAGATCACAGATGGGAGTCTGTCTCTTGGCGGAGAAACCATACTGAATCATATTAATTTTGAGATCAAAGGCCAGGAAAAGGTGGCGATAGTCGGAAGAAATGGAGCGGGCAAGACGACGCTCCTTCGGTTGATTGCCGGCGAACTGACCCTGGACCGAGATGATAAGAGAGAGGGCTCTGGGAGGGGCCCTGGCATCTGGTGGGCAAGAGATACCACAGTCGGGATGCTTCACCAGCAGGCTTTTCCAGATTCTTCCAAGACCGTAGCGGAATTGGTGGGAGATGAGAGACCGTTTGAGTTTGACCGTATTTTTACAGGTTTAGGTTTTGGAAAAGAAGAAAAGAACAAAAGAATAGAAGAATTTTCTGGAGGCCAGCAGACGAAGATCGCCCTGGCCTACTTGCTTTATCTGAAGCCAGACCTTCTTCTTCTCGATGAACCGACTAACCATCTGGATATGGATGCGGTTGTCTGGTTGGAGGAGTATCTGAGATCCTATCCAAAGGCAGTATTGCTGGTCTCTCACGACCGTTATTTTATCGACCAATTGGCTGATATCGTGTGGGAGATCTCTAATGGCAAGTTAAATAAGTACGTAGGCAATTATTCTGTTTACCACCAGGAGAAGAAGAAAGAGATCGAGCTCCAGTGGAAGAAATATGAGCAGCAGCAGGAAGAGGAAGAACGATTAGAAAGTCTGGTGGAACGGTTCCGTCATAAACCTAGGAAGGCTAAGATGGCTCGAGCGAAAGCCAAACAGCTAGAGAGGATGAGAAAGAGTGCGAATCATGTAGAAAGACCTGTGCAGGAGAGGCAGGCAGCCTTTACGGAACCGATTGTTCCAGAGAAGCTTGGAAGTAAGACGGTCTATGAGATGAAGGATTATGCTATGGGTTACAATCAGATACTCCGTAAGCTGTCGCTGCGAGTTCGAAGGGGAACCAAACTCGGTATCATTGGACCTAACGGAAGTGGAAAAACAACATTTCTTAAGACTTTAGCTGGCCTTCTTCCTTCACTGGGAGGGCATCTCCTGATTGGCAGCGGAGTAGAGATGGGATACTATGACCAACATTCTGCTGACTTGTTAGCAAAGAATCAGGAGAGGATGGACCGAAGGCTTTTTGAGGACTTTGGAGAAGTGTTCCCTAAGTATACGATCGGAGAGGTTCGGGGAGTCCTGGCAAAGTACCAGTTTGGAGGGGTTCAGGGCGGACGTAAGATCTCAGAGCTTTCCGGAGGAGAGCGAGCAAGATATCTGCTGGCAAAACTCATCGAGACCAGACCTAATGTATTGCTCTTAGATGAGCCGACGAATCATATGGATATTCCTGCAAAGGAGAACATGGAAGATGCGCTTTCGGCTTACACAGGCACCCTCCTTTTTGTCTCTCATGACCGTTACTTTATTAAGAAGCTTGCAAGTTCATTGCTGATTTTCACTCAGGATAAGATTCTCTATTATCCTAACGACTATGATCATTATCAGGCGATGCTTCAAAAGAAAAAAGAGAATCATCAGAGAGGAATTGATGCCATCGATACAGAGAATCAGGCTTTGGTAGAAAGTTTCCATGCCGTTCCGGAAAAGACAAGGATGCAGTCACCGAGACTTAATACGGAGCAAGCTTACACAGATTGGCAGCTTTCCATGGAAGAACAAGGACTTAAGACTACACAGAAAGAAGTGGAGTCTTTCTGGAATCGGTATGACCCTGTGAAAGCATGGGAAGATGATAATTATCGTAAGGAGATGGAAGAACAATGGAAGTCTCTTAACGATACCTACACAGAAGTCTGCCTCAGCTGGGCTGAGAAATATTTTGATTACGAGGAAGCATTCTGGGACTATATAGATTAATCGTTCACATCTCCACTTGTAAGCAAGCTTAC
>JAXJRI010000060.1:0-2239 GCA_036310685.1 Lachnospiraceae bacterium
GCCCCAACTGCGATGGTCATTCGGGTGTTTTTCCGGATATATTCTGCGGTAGGTTTCCCCGGGCGGACACCGATCAGGGTCCCGCCGGATTTTTTCAGATTGTCGGCAATGGTGATCGGGTTGCAGATGAGGTTTCCGTAAAAGAAAGAAAATCCGAAGATCATACCGACGTAAAGAATCGCGCCTGCACTATAAGAGGGATTCGTCCGGTCAAACCATTTGGCGGTATTCATCATGTTAATCCACCAGATGTCATTCTTCCCTAAAATGCCAGCAATGATCACAGGCATGGATAGAATGCTTTGGGCAAAGATAACCGGGACGACGGAGCTGATCCATAACTTGAAGGGAAAATAACTCCGGTCCCTGCGGACCCGCCCCGCCATCTTTGCGGAGTACTGAACCTGAAAACGCTTCTCGGTCTCCTGCATCGTAACCGTAAAAATGAACAGGGCGGCAAGAAAAAGAAAGATCAGCGCTAAGCCGATCACAATCTTCCCGATCTCTTTTCCCTCGATAAATTTTTCATAAAGAATGGCCGAATCGGATGGGTAGGAGGAGAGGACATTGCAGAGGAGGATTAGCGAGATTCCCTTGACCGTCCCTTTCTTCTCGATGATGACCTCCCCCACGAACTGAAGGAAGATCGCCGCCAGAGTCCAGCAGGAAGCTACACAGGCGATCCAGTACCAGGCGTTACTCACTAAGATTCCCTGCCGGGACATCCCGAACGCCGCAGCCGTACCCTGGAGGACTGCCAGGACAATCCCGAGGATGAAGATGATCTTCTTGAATTTCTTCCGCCCGACCTCTCCGTCTTTCTGCATTTCATCAAGGGATGGAATACAAATCGTCAGCAGCTCCAGAATGATGGATGCTGTGATATAAGGGGAGACCGACAGGAAGGTCAGGGACGCATTGCCAAGCCCCGCGCCGTTTAACATACGCAGGAAACTGAAAGCACTGTTACCGTTTAGCATCGCGCGGAGAGCACTGACCCTGATTCCCGGAGTAGGCACCCCGGACAAGGCGTTGACAAGGGCAAGCAGGAGAAGGGTAATGATCACCTTCTGCCTCAGTTCCTTTTTCCCCGCGATTGCTTTTAAGATCTTCATGTATTGCTCCTCCTATGACTTCGGGATGTCGTTTTTCCCGAGATTCATGATAAAGTTGACTCTGCTCTTCCATTCCGGATGGGTCTGTGTGATATAAGGGTTATCCCGTATGCCATACCACTGGCCTTTATTGACGACGAATTCCACAACAACTTCTCCGGCATGTTCCGCAGTCTCATCCAGGGAATGTCCCCACTTATTACACCAGCTGTCTTTCTGGCTTTTCTCATCTCCCATGACGGCGTGAATGACATTCCCATTCTCTAAGACGACATCCAGCTCATCCCCGACCTGCCCGAAGGTCGTGGTGCAGGCAATGACATAACGGTCGCCTACTTTTGCAAAGCCGTGAGAATCATAGTGCTCCCCTGTCCTGTCCTTCAGATGCATCTGCGGTGTGCCCGGAGTTTTGAGAGTAGTCCAGCCCATAAAGGAGTATTTCGTACCATAGGGCTTCGGCACTACCGTCTTCTTGCCGGAACCGTAGGACTGAGCATCCTTCAGCCGGTAGATCTGGTATAAAGTCTGGCCGGGATTTCCATTTCTGACATAAGTGGTATATGTCCCGCCTTCCGACCTGGGCTTTGTAGTGCTGTGCTTTCCAAAATCGTACCACTGATTCTTCCCATCAGATGTCTTGCCGACATAAACAGATACATGGGCATTCCACAGGCAGATATCTCCAGGCTTCAGATCCACGCCCTTCGCATTCCTTTTGGCATCGACCTTGATGACCTCGTAATTCTTTTTAATCTGTTCCCGGACTACACTGTTCGCGACGATATGTCCGCTGTTATTGGTATAGAAAGTCTGGCCTTTCTTCAGCGTCCCAAACAGCTGCATGGACATAGAGATGGCGTGGGCACAGTTGGTCTTCCGGTTATTGCCAGATTCTGCCCCGTGGAATGTCCTGCTCACGTTCTGGTTGGAGTAGATCCATTTCTCACTAACGATGGCATCTCCCATCTCTTTCACCTTGTCCAGATAATCTTTGCCGGTTCCATAATCATCATAGCCCTCCTCAGGATAAGCAGGCCGGCCGTAACCCATAATCTTGGCGTAACCGACCGGATACTTGCCCCGCATGACTTTATTGCGCTTGTTTCCCTCGATGGTATGGACGA
>JAXJRI010000061.1:0-24416 GCA_036310685.1 Lachnospiraceae bacterium
GCGAATCAATCCCTTCGGCAGACTTCCACTAGGGAATGCTGGCATCTTTCCCGCAAACGGAGGGACTTTGCCTGCTGCCATTGCAGGTGCCTTTTCCTGCTTCTTCCCGGCTTTCTCGGAATCATCCTTATCTTTCATCGAAGACATCACAGCCTTCTCAGCATTGGCGATCTTCTCCTCTGTGGTCTTTCCGTGGAAGAGGGCTGAATGAATATCACAGAGATTCTTAACCTTCTCAACCGGATAACCACTCTTAATCAAGCTCTGCTCAGCCATCGCAATCTCCAGTGGATCTACCTCTGAGAAATTAGCCACGAACTCTTTTCGAACCTGCTCCAAGGACTCTCCCTCGCCAAGGCGATTCAAATACTCCTTTAAGAGCTTAGTTCTCTCCTCAGGAGTAGTCGGAGGAGCCACCTTCGCCTCTGACTCAGCCTCTATTTCTGGAGCGGCTTTGGCCTTCGCTACTTTCTCCTCAGAATAAGTCGGCTCAAATCCATGCTCCTTTAACTTCTCAATAACTTCATCAATATCCATATCCTTAATTCCAGCTCCCTTTGGAATAGTCATGACATGGCCCACGGTCTTTAAAGCCATCGGCTTTGCGATATCCTTAAAACCGATCTCAACCATAACATCCTTAAGCTCCGGATACTTCTGGCATAATTCATAAACAGTAAGATTTAAATCAAGTATTTTACTCATATGATAATTCCTCTCTTCGATTATTCTCTATTACTTCTCAATTTAAGAATACCATTTTTTCATCTCAGGCGGAAGTCCATTCTTCTGATCATGAATTGGAAAATCTATTACTGTAAGCTAAGCTGCTCTTTACGAACAGACTCTGGAACCAATGATCCTCCAGTAGCCCAGACGATGTGAGTCGCCTGGTCCATAAACTGAGGAAGGTTATGTCTCTTTCGATATTCCTTCATGCGATGAGAACTAAGGAGTCTCTCCGGGCCAGCAAATGCGGCACAGGAGCTTGGCTCGATGTAGATACCTTCTGACTGATAAAGTCCCTTAAGAAACGGAAGTAATTTCTCATCTTCCACCGTGAAGAGCCCACTCACATACTTTTCCATCTCTCTTCCGACAAAGCTGGATGGTCTCATAACAGCAAGTCCGTCAGCCTCTGTCTTTCCGCTAAGTCCAATATCATAGACAGAGATATCTGAATGGAGCCCTGTGGACATACCTAACATCATGCAAGGTGCCTGGGTGGGTTCTACAAAGAAGCAGTGGACATTTTCTCCGAAGACCTGTTTTAGGCCAAAGGTGATTCCACCTGGTGCCCCGCCTATTCCGCAAGGGAGATAGACAAAGAGAGGATGACAGGCATCTACTAGAATCTCCTGGTCTTTGAGCTGTTTCTCTAAACGTTTGGCAGCAACTGCGTAGCCAAGATAGAGATCTCTGGAATTCTCATCGTCGACAAAATAACTTTTCGGATCCTGATCTGATCTGCTTCTTCCCTCTTTTACCGCCTGACCATAATCTGACTCATATTCGATCACTTCCACACCGTGCTCACGGAGAAGTTCTTTCTTCCACTCCTTGGCATCCTTAGACATATGAACGATGGCATGGTAGCCGATAGCAGCACTCATAATACCGATGGATAGACCAAGATTGCCAGTGGATCCAACCTGAATGGTGTAATCCTGGAAAAACTGTCTGGCTTCTTTCGATGCTAATACCTCATAGGAATCTCCCTCTTTGAGAAGACCTGCTTCTTTGGCTAAGGTCTCTGTTCTCTTTAAAACCTCATAAATTCCGCCTCTGGCTTTGACAGACCCGGCAATCGGGAGGTCAGAATCTCTCTTCAGGTAAAGAGAACCATTAATACCTGCTTCCTCAACCTGGTTAAGCCACTCCTTCATCTTTGAAATCTCGACAAGTTCTGACTCGATGATTCCCTGACTGTCCCTGACCTCTGGAAATACTTTTTCAAGAAATGGAGCAAATCTCGCTAGTCTCTCTTCTGCGCCTTCGATATCCGCCATTCCCAGTTCCTTCTCGGCTTCTCCCATCTCTACTGCTGCAGAGTGCTTTCTTGGCTGCAGCCAGTCATAATCTTCACTCAAGTAAGGATTGACCCAGGAAGTTGGCCTTGCCTCCATCAGATCTCTTAAAGTTGAAATCTGATCTCTTAAGACCTCAGGCATATGATGCTCTTGTGCAAAAGCGATCGCAGAGAACACTTTGACCATCTCACGAGCAAATGCTGCATTACCATCTTTAGAAAGATGAATTCCGTCCATGGCAAGCTCCAGATTCCATCTGGCTGCATCCACATAATAGAGGTGTTCCTTCTTCGCAATCTCCTGATAAAGTCCAGGAAGCTCCTCGGAAATCCTGTGGTCACGCTCGTCATAAGTATGAATTTTAGGCGGAGCGATCAGCAGAATCCAATCTGGATGAAGAATCTTCTTGATGTTGCGGACACACTTCTCCATCTGACTGGCAACTTCTTCTGCAGACTGTGCGAAACCGATCAGATAATCATTGGTTCCTAGCATGATGGTCATTCCCAAGGTTGGGGCTTCTTCTGCTTTTTCATCAGCCCGACCTCTTATCGTGTCAGGGAAATTCCACTCGAAATGTTTCTTTAACAGGCGGATTGATCCCGGGGTTGCCGCAACCCTTCTTCCAGGCTGTCCAGCATTGATGACAGGATATCCAGCTTCTTCTAGCTGATCCACCCATGGAATACCATCTGGATAACGCCCACCTACCATAGGGTCCCAGCCCCAGGTGTAGGAATCTCCGTAACATATGATTCTATCCGCAAGTTTCTTACCTGCAACTTCTCCATATCTCATGATTTCATCCTCGCATCTCTATCTTCTCTCTTATGGGTCTAAAGTACCAAAACAAACACTGGCTGTCTTCAGTACAGAAGACATACTATACTTCATGCTCATGAAAGGGCGTGTCAACAACTCACATCTTATCATAGTTTAACGCCTAATATACAAAATGGAGATAATTCATTGTATTTTATAAAATACGAAAACTTTGGATAAGGTACAAAAAGGACAGCAAAAAAGGTCACCGCCTGTCGGCGGTGACCCAGAGAATTCCTCGCGTTAATCACCACTTCATGCCCATGAAGTGGCTTGTCTTATTATTTCAGTCCCTTGCGCTCTGCACGCATTGCATTTAAGCGCTTCATAACATCATTAGCTCCTCTTCCGAAGTAATCGGATAAGGTCTTGTACTCCTCATAAAGCTTATCGTAAGCTTCAACATTTTCTGGATTAGGTGTATAAACCTTCTCCTCGATCTTACCTAAGTGTTTTACAACATCAGCGAAATCTTTGTATCCTGTGACACTTTCTGGAGCAGCTGCGATACCACAGTAAGCAGCTCCCATAGCGGAAGCATTGCTTGCTCCGGAGATACGGATGTTACGATTGCAGATATCAGAATAAACCTGCACTAACATCTTGTTCTTCATTGGGATACCACCGGAAAGGACGATGTTATCAACATGCATGCCGGCATCCTCAAATCCTTCGATGATCATTCTGGTACCAAATGCTGTTGCCTCGATTAAGGATAAGTAGATTTCCTCCGGTTTGGTCAGAAGATTGAATCCTACGATGAGACCATTTAAGTCGTAATCCTGAAGTGGACTACGAACTCCGTTGAACCAGTCAAGGGCAACTAAGCCAGACTGACCTGCCTTGTAATCTTTTAATTTGTCTGCTAAGAGAGCATGAATATCCATACCGCGGTCTCTAGCTTCCTGCATATAGCTTGCTGGAACACAGTTCTTTACAAACCAAGCATAGTGGTCACCGACACAGCTCTGACCAGCCTCATAGCCATAATATCCTGGTACGATACCGTCTTTTACCACACCCTGGATACCTTCAATACCAGTCTTCTCCTGATCCGCTAAGAACATGTGGCAAGATGAAGTTCCGACGATAATCATCATAGTTCCTGGCTCTGCAACTCCACCTCCTGGAACGGAAGAATGAGCATCAATGATACCAGTTCCTACTGGTGTTCCTGCAAGAAGTCCGGTTACTTTGGCCATAGATTCTGTCAGACGACCTGCACAGGATCCAACTGGAAGGATTGGAGCATCTAACTTCTCTTTTACGACATCCTCCATCTTTGGATCTAAAGCCTTGAAGAACTCTTTAGAAGGATATCCTAATTTATCATTGTAGAACATCTTATATCCGGCACCGCATGCTGATTTGGACTCTTCACCAGTCATCTGCCATACGATCCAGTCCATAGCCTCCATAAAGCGGTCTGCTTCCTCATAAACCTTTGGAGCATGACGAAGGGTCTCTAAAATCTTAGGGATTGTCATCTCAGAAGATACCTTTCCACCGTAGATATCTAAGAACTTCTCTCCTCGCTCCTTGGCGATCTCAGTAATCATCTTAGCCTCTTCCTCAGCACCATGATGCTTCCACAGTTTTACATAAGCATGAGGCTCATCTTTGAACTCCTCTAACATACACAGAGGCATCTTATTCTCAATCTTAACAGGAAGTATGGTTGCAGAAGTAAAGTCGATTCCTACTCCGATAACCTCTTCCGGCATAATCTCTTTCTGAGACATGACATCACGAATTGTAGTGATTAATCCCTCGATATAATCCTGTGGATCCTGCAGTGCCCATCCTGGCGGAAGCTGTCTTCCAGTAGGAATTCTTGTCTCCATAACACCGTGTGGATACTCATAAACGCTGGTAGCGACCTGCTCACCAGTTGCGATGTCTACAAGAATAGCACGAACAGAAAGCGTACCGTAATCCAGACCAATTGTATATCTAGCCATTATATAACCCTCCATAATATTAAGATACCTATATAGTGCATACCTATCCCATAACCTAATCTACATTCTATTATATCTAAAAATTTACTTTTACGTCAATAGACTGAGACTGATATCCTATTGATTACTAATTATTATTGTTATTGTTCATGCATCATATCTCTCAGTGCAAATAAGCTAATCAGAGATAATGATGATTCTATCTGTATGGAAATCTCTGTGATAGATTTGGAAAAAAGGCAGGCGGCTGAATACCACCTGCCTGATAAAGATCTCTATCGATTAGCGATCGATTGACATCGTGAACTTCTCCCAAGGGATGTCTACTTCTGCACCCTGGTTGATGATGCTGTCAACATGCATCAGTAATGGGTAATCCTCAAGAGATACGACTCCACGCTCTGCAAGCTTACGAACGGCACGAGCAGTTCTGGTTGCGATAACGATGGACTCTAAAGTTACACCCTTAAGCTCGTTCATAGCTTCCTCAAATGTGAGTCCACGTCCTAATAAAGTTCCGATCTTTCTGGTACGTCCTCCGAAGATTGTAACATATAAGTCTCCGCCTCCGAAAATGATGTTCTCTGGACCGCCGTGGATCAGCTCGATAAGCTTAGTCATCTCACGGAGAGACTGACCGAACAGAGCTGCCTGGCTGTTATAATGTACGGCACCGATCTTGCCATCTCTCTTCTCTGCAAGTCCTACTGCAAGAGATACACCTAAAGCGTAAGCATTCTTCATCGCTACGGCACACTCTACACCAACAATATCAGTGGAAAGGCTGACATGGTAATAACTTGTCTTAAATGTCTCTTTTAAGAACTTCAGTGTCTCCATATTTCTTCCGCAGAATGCTACATGACTATCGTCATGGTCTGCAAGCTCATAGCTTGTGCAAGGTCCGCCGATGGCGTTGATGTCAAGCTTCTTGCCTTCTGGAAGGCTTCTCTCCATAACATATGGATAAGGTGTGAGGCTTCCATCCTCCTCGTCAACCATACCCTTAGTAACAGAAATCAGTGGAGCGGACTCCGGAAGAATTGGAAGCATGTTCTCGCAGAACCAGTCAAGACCGAAGGAGCTGACACCGTTAAGAACTACATCAGCACCCTCTAATGCTTCCTTAACGTCCTCAATCTGATAGTACTTGATGCCGTGATGAAGAGTTCTCTTTAAGTTGATGTGATAATCAGACTTCTTAAGCTCATCGATAACCTCACGATCCAGTGGTGTTCCAACCAGACGAATCTCATGTCCGTTCTCAAATGTTGGGAATGTTAATGCACTTGCCATCTGACCTGCTCCGATAAATGTTAATACGCTCATAATAACCTCCTAATAATTAATATCTTCTCTAACTCAGATTAATCTTCCTTGATATCTTCGATAAATGTTTCTCTTGTTCCGATGGTTAGACTATATCACCCTAGATACTCGAAGTCAATAGTTTTTGCAAATATTTTTTATTTTATTTTATTTTTTGATTTTTATTGCAATTATTTGCACTTTCTATTGACAATAAGGCGCTCTCTCCTTTATATTATGTGTAGAGAACTTTTCATATGTGTTTATTCTGAAAAGAATATAAGACAGACCTATAGAAGGTCATGTAATAGAAAGCAGGTAATGCTATGAATACTAATAAGTTGATTCAGATGCTCCGCATCGCCAGACAATATTATGAATATCATCTCGATCAGAAAGAGATCGCGGCCAAGGAGGGGATTTCCGTCTCCACAGTAAGCCGGATGATCAAGAAGGCTTTTGATTCTGGATATGTAAAAATCTCCATCGATTATCCTTTCTTATCTAATGAAGAACTATCCAAAGAGCTCCAGAAGGCTTACGGCATACAGAAGGTCTTCCTGACCCCGGTCATTGTTCCCGAGCCGAATGCCATTCTGACAGATACCTGTAAGGCAGCAGCGGCGGCTCTTCCCTCTTATATTAAGTCGAATTCCGTCATCGG
Source organism: Lachnospiraceae bacterium (assembly GCA_036310685.1). Classification (GTDB taxonomy): domain Bacteria; phylum Bacillota; class Clostridia; order Lachnospirales; family Lachnospiraceae; genus Anaerobutyricum. Next base: position 6,786 of record JAXJRI010000061.1, read on the forward strand.
AACTGCCTGGGGCAACACCATGAAAGCTTTAGCTGCCTGCATCAAAGATATTGACGCTAAGGATACCAAGATTGTCCAGTTAAATGGACGCTGTGCCAATTTTGCCATGCCAAGCGGAGCAGATGACATGGTCGAGACCCTTGTCAAGAGAGCAAGAGGAGAAGGTTACATCATTCCTGCTCCTGTTGTGGTAGATACCGCACAGACTGCCTCCATGTTAAAAGAAGATTCTGCAGTCAAGCATGCCTTAGAATTAGCCAGAAACTGTGATACCGCTGTTTTCTCTGTCGGCCCGATCACCGAAGACTCTATCATGTATCGATCTGGCTACTTAAACGATGGGGTCTTCGAACAGCTGAAAAAAGACGGAGCTGTCGGTGATATCGCTTCCAACTATTATAATATCGAAGGCCAAGCGGCAGATCAGGAACTGGCAAGCCGTCGAATCGGCATCAACCTTGAGGAGCTGAAAGAGATTCCATTAAAGTTCTGCGTTGCCTCTGGAAAGAACAAGGCAGCTTCTCTCCACGGTGCCTTAAAAGGCGGATATATCGATGTCCTCTACGCTGACGAAGAACTCGGCAAAGAGTTATTTCAGTTTCTTTAAAATTCAAACTCATCAATATCTTATAAAGGAATCTATGGCGGTCATAACATAATGAACAGCCACTGGCACTTCATTTTGCATGCCAAGACAAAAAAGATCTCTCATCGATGTGTATCCAGTAAAACGAACACATATTGATGAGAGATTCTTTTTCTATCATAATATTTTTACGAAATTTGTATTTTGAATCTTAAGAGATTGGTGTCAAAAATGACTCCGTGAGATGATGAGCTTTGACACTGTAGTGAGCCTAATTTTTGCTGACATAATTGAGTCCGGTTGGAGTGATAGCAAGTCCTCCCTTTCCCGTCTCTCGAATGCTTACATCCATACGCTTTCCGATACTCTTCATGGCATCGATGACTTCGTCCGCTGGGATTTTGGTCTCAATACCTGCCATGGTCAGGTCTACTGAAGTAACCGCATTGACCGAACCGATGACATTTCTTTTGACACAAGGGACCTCAACTAATCCACCGACCGGATCACAGGCTAGGCCCAACAGATTTTTCAGAGCCAGTGCGGAGGCATTCAATATCTCCTTGGCACTTCCGCCACGAAGATAAGCTAGGGCTCCCGCTGCCATAGAGGATGCAGCTCCAATCTCTGCCTGACATCCACCTTCCGCTCCTGCGATAAAGGCTCTCTGGGCGATGACTCCACCGATTCCACCGGCAACAAACAGTGCCTGTGTCATCTGATCTTCTGTGAGTCCAAGTCTCTCCTGAGCTGTCAGAAGAACTGCAGGCAGGACACCGCAGGAACCCGCGGTCGGTGCAGCGACAATACGCTTCATGCAGGCGTTGGATTCCGCAACCTTCAGTGCTCTTACCATCACATCTCCGATAAAATCATTACAGATCATCTTTCCGGATTCCTGATAAACTTTTAATTTCTCCGCATCCGTTCCTGCAAGTCCGCTGTTAGATTTCAGCTTAGGGTCATAATTCTCATCGGAAAATCTCATGGCCTGATACATATGCTTCATTCCGGCAAAGGATTTCTCCTCCGTGATATTCTGCTCCGCCATATCATCTTCCATCACAAGACGCCAGAATGGCTTTTTAGTCTTCTCTTCTCTCTTACGAATACTCTCTAAAGAATCGTACATTACTTTCTCCTGTCTCTCTATCTTAATCGCACACTAATCGTTAGTTTAAAATTTCTGTCTTGACTGTCTTCCCTGAGTCAAAAGGTCATACTTCAATCCTGAGCTAATAGGCCATACTTCAGTCCTGAGCTAATAGGCCATACTTTAGGAAGTCGGAAATGATATCATTACAGTAAAGACAGGTAAGTCACCTTCATGACTCCTTCCAGCTTAGATAACCATGTCAGAGATTCCTTTGGGACCTCCTGGTCACACTCGATTACCATAACCGCCTTGCCGCCTCTCTTGGCACGGTAAAGCTGCATAGTCGCGATGTTGACAGACTTATGCTGAAGCATGGAAGTTACCTCTGCGACATGTCCCGGCTGGTCTAAGTTGTGGACGATCAGAGTTGGAAGCTCTCCACTAAAGTTTACAGTCAAGCCATCAATCTCAACAATGTTGATTCGTCCTCCTCCTAAGGAAGTTGCGATAACCTCCAATGTCTTTCCAGACTGGCTGACCAGATTCAATTTGGCTGTGTTTGGATGATAATCCTCTCCCAGGTCAATACCATGAATCTCAAAATCGATACCCTTCTTCTTGGCAATCTCAAAGCTGTGCGGAATATCAATATCATCGACAGACATTCCCATCAAGCCAGCTAAAATCGCCTTATCTGTACCATGACCCTTGCCGGTTGCACGGAAAGATCCGTGGAGACCGATGACCGCCGATTTCAATTCATCATCTAATAATTTTCTTGATACATTGCCGATTCTGACCGCGCCGGCAGTATGTGAACTGGATGGTCCGACCATAACCGGACCGATAATATCTGAAAGAAGCATAACTTCACCTCTCTTATTCAATCTATTTCAAACGATTGCCCCTTAGATTACCACAGAAAGATTCAAGCTGCAAGATGATATAAAAGATGCTTCCCCAGGCAGCCTAATAATAGCAAGTAGAGGAAGCCAAATACTTAATATTCTCAAATTGACAAGTATATAATCTGCCATTTACAATGTAGGATATAAATAACAAGTACAAGGTGGTGCTCTGAATCGGATTCGGGGCACCTTTTTTATTGCCCAGCATGCAAGTGAACTGCCAGTTGCCGCTCAGCTTGTTTTTTGAACGTGCTAATAAGTACGTTAACTAATGTGTTCTTATCATCAGGAGGTGTCAGCATGGATCCAATTCAGCCATTTTTTGCCCTGTCATCTGATAAATATTATAAGAGGATCTCGAAAATAGCGGGGGTTGCCCATATATACGAATATCTTTCCGGGAGCGACTTAACATCAGGAATCTACTCCATCCCAGACGGCTGTATCGACATCATCTTTGACGAAGACAGCTCTGATTTCTACGCTTTCGCCGCAGGAACGGTTTTGAAAGGAACTCCAAACAATCATATCATTGGTCATCATTACTTTGGTATCCGTTTCTTACCCGGAGTCACTCCTGCCTTTTTGGATGGGAAGTTTCATGAATTTACCAATTCCCTTATTGACCTAGACAGCTGCAGTAAGTTCTGCACACAGCTAAAGGATCAGATTTATGAGAAGAAGACCTTTCGGGAGAAAGCAGATGCTGTTGAAAGCCTTTATCTTCAGGCTCTTTCGAAAGCATGTCAGTCCGGAAATTCGAAAAGTATCCTTGTCACTTCCATCAAATCGTTGATTGAAGACAGTCAGGGCAATATTCCAATCCATCAGATTGAGGCTCAGACAGGTTATACGTCTCGCTACATCGACAAAGTGTTCAAGGAATCCACAGGTCTGACTCCGAAAAACTTCTGTAAGATCATCCGCTTCCAGTCGGCGATCAATCATCTGGACCACGATAATCACATTCTTCTGACCGATCTGGCAGCTGACCACGGCTACTACGATCAGCCTCAGTTCATCCGTGATTTTAAAAAGTACTCCAAGATGACCCCGAACCAGTACCGGAAACAGATTATGAGAAGCAACTACACGAATAAGTTTATTTTTGCTTGATCACTCTAACGCCCCACTTAAGATACAGCTTTCCGCAAGATTTTGGATTTCGATTCTTCATTAATGATACAATTGTGGATGTCAAAAGTGACTACAGATTGTTTCGTCGCTTTGCGACTCCGTAGGTCCTGCCACTTGTAAGCAAGTTTACGTAGGAAGATGAGTTTTGACACTGTAGTCATTATAAAATGCAGTGCATAGCCAGACAACATTCTCGGCTGATGCACTGCATTTTCTTATTCTCAATAGCAATCTACTCTCAGGCTTTGGCTTTGAAGCGGTTATAGGTAAGTCCAGAGATATCAGCACATGGTCTTTCTCCAGCAATGAGCTGGGATACTGCCAAACCTGCACCAGGACAGATTCCAAATCCATGTCCGCTGAAACCACAGGCTAAGACTAAACCTGGAACCTCTTCTACCGTATCGATGATCGGAACACCGTCTGACATATAGTCCATCCAACCTGCCCAGGTACGAACAATCTTAGCATTCTTAAGACGTGGAATGTACTTGATGATTCCTCGACAGATACAAGGAGCAGTAATAGAAGAATTCAACGGAGTACCATTGTCTTTATTAAAAGGCTCCAATCCGCTGGATCCACCGATTACGAAAGAACCGTGATGGGTCTGATGACCATAGAAGTCCGCCTCTGCAGTTCCCAACATCTGATCAAACATCTTCGGCTCTGCCTCAGTAACCAATGCTTCCAATAAGTAGGAAGCGACTGGAACATCGATTCCAACGGTACCCGCAATCGGTCTGGCACCGAGTCCGCAGGCAAGAACTACATAATCAGATTCATAGGTATTATTCTCTGTGATTACTTTTCTTAACTTGCCTTTCACCTTCCTTAACTCGACAACCTTCTCTCCTGTGATATAGGTGACACCCAGCCTTCTAGCTGCTTTATAATAGCCTAAGGTTGTGGTCAGTGGATTAGCATGTCCATCGGTTGGGCACCAGCTGGCACAGATAACCTCATCGGAAAGATAAGGATTGATCTGTCTGACCTCCTCTCCGTCAATCATACGGACATCCAGTCCAACGGCAACCGCACGGTCTGTCAGTCCCTGAAGAGTCTTCAGATGAGCCTCTGTCTTGCCCAGACGAAGATTACCCTTCTGTGTATATTCTGTATCGGTATCTAACTCTTCGGAAAGAGTTGGCCAGATATTCTGAATTCCATACATAACCAGAGGTAGCTCTCTCGGGTCACGTCCTGACTGACGGACACCGCCTCCATTACGAGTAGATCCTCCATTGCCAATGATGTCAGAACTCTCCAGAACGATAACATCATAGCCTTTCTTTGCAAGATAATAAGCGGAAGCACTGCCAATAACACCAGAACCAACGACAATAACATCTGCGCTATACTTCATCACTCAGTCACCTCCACTTCATTGGCAAATACATGCATCTGGGTCGGACGCATTGGGGAACGGGATGTTGATGGCTCAAGCTGGGCTGGGGAGATTCCAAGTTCTCCTGCCACAATTCCCTTAACCAACTTCTGGCATGTCTGACCCTGACAGAGTCCCATCGTGCAGCGTAAATATCTGCGGATCTCAGCCATCGTCCACATACCATCGTGGACAGCTCTTCTGATTTCTCCCTTTGTGACTTCCTCACAGCGGCAGATGATCAGATCATCGTCTGGTTTTGGAACAAATTCTCCGATATCTTTCGAGCGATCTAATACCATAATCTCACACCTCCGCTTTGAAAAATCTTGCCTTGCCGGCATACTCTTTTGGCACCCGAATGGTTACTAGGTTCGTGGAATCGAATGCTTTCGAACTTCTCACACGAACAACGGTCGCATCACAGATTGGCCTACCCTCCCTGGAAAGGCCTTTCCCCTTGGCTCCTTCTTCTGGAACTGGAAGTAATTCATAAGGGAATGTCACTTCACTCTGTCCATCTACATCTTCGTCCACTAAGAAGATAGCCTGACCTGGACAGGAAGCTACACACATACCGCAGTTGATACAGTCGTTTGCGTTCTCACTGTAATGCGGAAGTGTGGTGATGTGCTCGCCGACCGTGATGATACCCTTTGGACAGGCATCCTGACATGGGTTGCAGGGAATATTCTGGGTGCACTCCATGACCGGATGTACCCCGATCTTATGAGTGAATCCAGGGAAGCGGGTAATCTCTTCATCGGATACAAAACCTTTTTTCAGGAGATTCTGTGAAATCTCGATACCCTCATCTGTCTTTTCAATCTTCTTGCCACGATTCTTTGGAGCGAACATACCCTGACGAAGTCCGTCAAGTGCTGCATCCAGGGCCTCCTCCTCGCTATCCATCTGAGCCTTCTCTTCGTAACCCAGATATTCTGCAGCGTAGATACCTGCCTGACGACCCTCAATCATAGCAGAAGAAGCTTCCTCGATACCGGAGACATCACCCGCTGCAAAGATACCAGGAATGGATGTCATGCCGTGGGCATCGATGACAGGAACGGTCCCGCCCTTCTCCTCCATCTTACAGCCAATCATCTTCATCAGCTGACTCATTGGAGAAAGACCGACTGCTACACAGATCGTATCCACATCAAAATGAATCTCTGTTCCAGGAATGAACTGGAAATGGTCATCTACCTTGGCAATGGTTACGCCGGTTACATGATCCTCACCCTCTGCCTTCTTAATAGTATATGGCAGATAGAATGGAACTCCGGTCCTAGCAAGCTTGGCAGCATGCACTCCGTAACCACCAATCTTCGGTGCGGCATCTGCCAGGGCAACAACCTCACAGCCTGCCTGCTTAAGCTGAAAACTGACAACCAGACCAACATTACCTGTGCCAAGCATCAGGATTCGCTTGCCCGGCAATACACCGTGCAGATTCATTAGAGTCTGAGCTGCGCCGGCACCAATGACTCCTGGAAGAGTCCAGCCTTCAAACGGAACCATGTTTTCACTGGCTCCGGTCGCAACGATTATCGCATCTCCTTTGATATGTTCAATGCCCTCGCCAATCTTGACGACAACTTCTTTATCCTGATAAATTCCCATGACTGTCGCATTTAAGACAACATCAACACCTGCTTTGTCAGCCTCTTCTAATAATTGCTGACCGATTCGAAAGCCGCGGATCTTAGCCCGATGCTCCTTAGAACCGAAAAATTTATGAATCTGTTTAAACAACTGTCCGCCTGGTCTGGCATTCTCATCGAAGACGACAACCCCGACTCCTCTCTTAGCAGCCTCAATCGCTGCAGAAAGTCCAGATGGACCGGCACCGATGACAATCAGATCTACTCTCTTCATTCGTGACACCTCCTAGCTCTCAAACGGTTTTTCCGATGTACCATACTGTGTATTGACGACCATGCCCTCCTTTAGCGGAGTCATGCAGGTTCGCACATTCGGCTCGCCATCCACAACCATGACACAATCAGTACATCTTCCAATTGCACAGAAGATACCTCTTGGGGTGTGACGTTTGCTTGTATAACGATGTATCTGAATTCCTGCTGCCTTCAGGGCTGCAGCGATCGGTTCACCCTCATAACCCTCAAGCTCCTTTCCGTCATGGGTAAAGGTTACCTTTCTTCCTTTTTTAAATTCTCCAAGGATTGGATGCTCACTGATACGAGATTCCATCAAATTCACCTCCATTAATAATAACAAGCTGAAATGCCACCAGCACTTCACTTGCATACTTGGCAAAGAAAAAAACGCCAGATACTTAATATCTGACGTCCTTGTCATAGCCCTATCTTAACAAAGATAAACCCTATGGAATTGTAAAAATCCGAACTGCTTGACGATATGGACACGAAACATATTTTGTAACAGAATTTATCCCATCCGCCTAGCAACAAGCTGAAGTGCCACCGGCACTTCACTTGCATGCTCGGCAAAAAGAGCCAGAATCTCTTATAGATTCTGGCTCTGTATTGTTATCGATCTATCATATTTTTCAAAACCTGATCGGCATCTTCTCTCATGCATAAGCTCATGACACAGACACCATAAGCACCTGCTTTGAGACAGGATTCCGCATTGTCAGGATTGATCCCCCCTAAAGCATAGACAGGAATCTTGACTGTCCGACATACCTCACTGAGATACGCAAGGCCTCTTGGAGCTAATCCCTTCTTACAGTCTGTCGGGAAGATATGACTTGCCGTGATATAATCGGCACCATGCTCCTGGCAGTAGACCGCCTCCTCCACACTGTGAGTAGACACTCCGATAATGTGGAACTTCTGTCGGTCCCCTCCCTCTTCTACCAAGCGCTTAAATTCTCGCATGGTAAGATGAGCATTGATCTCCCCTTCTGGGAAATTTGAAAGATTATCAAACAGATTCTCCTCTTTAATCCCATGATAGAAGAATGGAACGTGACCTTCTAAGCAAAGCTTCCGGGTCTGATCTGCCAGCTTAAGATAACCTTCTCTAGTCAAATCCTTCTCCCGTAAAATGATACCATCAGGTCCTGCACTGATCACCTTGCGGATCTGTTCCTCCCAGGGAAGATTCGAAAGTCCCCGGTTTGTGATGCAAAGCACTCTCATACGATTATTTAGATCCTACGATACCCTTTGTTGGGTCAGATGGTGTTGCACCCTTCTCTAAGACTCTACCCATTCCTGCAAGGTAAGCCTCACGTCCAGCTCTGATTGCATCCTTGAATGCAGAAGCCATCAGTGGTACATTCTGAGCTGATGCGATTGCTGTATTGGTCATGACAGCAGCAGCACCCATCTCCATAGCCTCAGCAGCCTGAGAAGGTCTTCCGATTCCTGCGTCAACGATGACAGGAACATCTAACTCATCAATTAAGATCTGGATGAAATCTTTGGTACGGATACCCTTGTTAGATCCGATAGGTGCACCGAGTGGCATTACTGCTGCAGCTCCAGCGTTAACCAGCTCTTTTGCTACATATAAATCTGGATACATATATGGAAGTACTACGAATCCTTCCTTCGCGAGCATCTCTGTAGCCTTGATGGTCTCCTGATTATCTGGAAGAAGATACTTAGGATCATCCATGATCTCAACCTTTACAAAGTTACCACATCCAAGCTCTCTAGCCATTCTTGCAATACGAACAGCATCCTTAGCTGTCTTAGCTCCTGAAGTATTTGGAAGTAATGTAACATTCTTTGGAACGAAATCTAAGATATGCTCACCTTTTGCATTGGTTCTTCTGACTGCTAAAGTAACGATCTCAGCTTCACCCTGCTCAACCGCTGCCTTAATCAGGTTAAAATCATACTTTCCACTTCCTAAGATAAGACGGGAATGAAATTCTTTTCCACCAAGTACTAAAACATCATTGTTATCTGCCATGATAATATCCTCCTATCGGTAATCTAATACATAAATAACAACTGTAATGCACAAAAACTATTCGCCAGGTGTCTAGCATCCGCCACCCATAAAGCTGACGATTTCTAAGACATCTCCTTCTTTTAACGTGTAATTATCATAATCCTCTTTATGGATAATCTCCTCATTACACTCAACTACATAAGTTCCCGGGCGGTAATCACTCTCTTTTAAGAAGTCTGAGAGCTTCTTGCCGGCAACATTCATGTCCTCACCATTAACCCGAACCATAATTCCTCCGATCTAAAAGGGCATAAACAATCACTAGTAACTATCAGTACCTACTCAAAAATAGAGCTCATACACCCGAAGTGGTGCTCCCGACGGGCGGACATAAATCAGACAAGCCAGACTGCCACCGGCACTTCCCTTGCCTGCTTAGCAATCAAAAAGACGACACCCAAAAAGGATATCGTCTTATCATTCAGCTCAGCTAACTTACTGTTAATATTCATCATCTGCCGACATCCCTACGCCAGTATCATCTGGATCAGGTGGTAAAGGTCGTGCACAAAGCGCACCTCTCAGTCTTCTTGACTCCCTCTGTCATTCAATTTTCGCAATTATTCTACCATATAATGACGTGGGTGTCAAAATTGACTATTTTTCACTGAGAGATATAATGCATGAACAGACATATCAGTATCGAGTTTTGACATTGACGTCAATTAATAGTCAACTATGCGTTTGTCACAAATAATTTCTGACAATTTTATGGAACATCTCCTTTCAATATGGTAAGATAGAAGAAAGCAAAACCGTATCATAAATTAGGAGGAGGACGATAGATATGAAGTTGACAGATAGTGTAAAGAACATCTTTTTAGCTGGTGTTGGTGCTGTTGCAATTACAGGTGAGAAGTCCAAAGAAGTGATTGATACCTTAGTTAAGCAGGGTGAGATTACCGTGGAAGAAGGTAAGACTTTAAACAGCGATATCGCAAAGAAGATTCAGGAGCGCAGCCCGATCAAGCCAGAGAAGTTTGCCAAGGCATTCCGCGATACTCTCTACAATGTCGATAAGATGACGAAGGAAGAGCGCGATGAGCTCCGTAAGAAGTTAGACGAGGCAGATAAAGCTGAAGAGCCAGCTGCAGAAGCTGAAGTAGTTGGCGCTGAGCCAGCTGCAGAAGCTGAAGTAGTTGACGCTGAGCCAGCTGAGGCTGAGCCAGAGAAACCAGAAGAATAATTTAAGACAAGCATTAATGTCATAAGTTATTTGTGACATGACCTTACACGGATAACAAGCTGAAGTGCCACTGGCACTTCACTTGCATATTTGGCAATCAAAAAGGGTGATCCAGCCATTCCTAGCCGGATCACCCTCCTTTATTTTAGTTAAATATCTGATATTTAGAAGATTCCTAACAGTTTGCTGTACTCTGTTAAAGCTCCGTCAGTGTCCTTAGCAAGTACTCTCTTAGCTAAGAGCTTACCAAGCTGTACACCTTCCTGGTCGAAGCTGTTTATATTCCAGATGAATCCCTGGAACATAACCTTGTTCTCAAAATGAGCAAGGATGGCACCCAGTGACTCTGGAGTTAACTGATCTCCAACGATGATGGAGCTTGGTCTTCCACCTGCGAAGTACTTATTCTTATTGTCATCATCTTTACCACAAGCAAATGCTACGATCTGTGCAGCTACGTTTGCGCAGAGTTTCTGCTGGCTTGTGCTTCCCTCGATCACAACATCGTTCTCCATCTGGTTCTTTCTGAATCCGAGGAACTGAAGTGGTATGATGTCAGTACCCTGATGTAATAACTGATAGAAGGAATGCTGTCCATTCGTACCAGGCTCACCAAAGATTACAGGGCCAGTCTTGTAGCTGATTGGCTCACCAAAACGGTTAACACTCTTACCGTTAGACTCCATATCCAGCTGCTGAAGATGAGCAGGGAAACGGATAAGTGCCTGTGAATATGGAAGAACTGTCGTAACAGGATATCCAAGAACATTACGCTCATAAACACCGATGATAGCATCCAAGAGTGCTGGGTTCTTTGTAACGTCTGTATTCTTTGCGAGCTCGTCCTCTGCATGAGCACCGTTTAAGATTCTTAAGTAGGTGTCTGGTCCAAATGCCAGGGAAAGAACGGCTGCACCAACAACTGCTGAAGAAGAATATCTTCCGCCGATGTAGTTATCCATGTAGAATGCATCCAGATAATCTGGGCTTCCAGCCAGCGGAGATGTCTCAGAAGTACAAGCGATCATATGCTTAGATGGGTCAAGTCCTGCCTTCTGTAAAGCATCCTTAACAAATGCCTCGTTAGTAAGAGTCTCTAATGTAGTTCCGGACTTAGAAACAACGATGAAGATAGAACGAGCAACATCAATGTTCTTAAGAACTGCTGTCGCATCATCTGGGTCAACGTTAGAGATAAACTGAGCGTTCATCTTCAGTAGGTTATTAACCTTTGCCCAGTTCTCAAGAGCTAAGTAGAGAGCACGAGGACCAAGGTCACTTCCGCCGATACCAATCTGAACTACAGTAGTGAACTTCTCACCCTTCTCATTTACAATCTTTCCGTCATGTACCTTATCTGCAAATTCTGCAACTCTCTTACGCTGAGCCTCATAAAACTCTCTCTTGTTGACACCGTCAGCGATGACATCCTTGCCAAGCTGTCCACGGCATAACTGATGAAGCACCAGACGTTTCTCACCAACATTGATAACATCACCATTGTAAAGAGCCTCATACTTCTTGGTATACTCACCCTCATCTGCAAGCTCCTGGAAAGCCTTTAACGCAGCATCGTCAACCTGCTTTGCAGCATAGTTGTATACCAGACCGCTAGACATCGGTACCTGATACTCTTTGACTCTCTTTGCACCATCTTCTCCTGCCATAGCCTCTTTTACATCGACTGGAGTCAGGTTTTTAAGTGTCTCATAGGATTTTAACAGATCAAAATTCTTCCATTCCATAAGTTGTTACTCCTTTAACTTAAAAACTTATAATATTTGCCCATAAGATGGACATAATATCCCCTAAGTCACATCTTATCTAGTCATATTATACTAGATATATTGCAAGGTTTCAATCGTCTGTCATACAACAACAAAGAATTATATTGACGTTTTACCCATAATATACTAACCTTTTGTTAGAAGTTTTCAAGAGATAACATTAACACACTATATGAGGAGGGATCTGCTATGAGAAACAAGATTCTTAAAAAATGTCTAGTCGTTACCTTTGCCTCTGCCATCATCGGAACTAGTATAGTCACCGCCACCTCACCAGTCACAGTGCAGGCAGCCACCAAAAAGACCATGCTGAAAAAATATAAGCGATATCTTTCCAGCCACGAGGGAAGTATCCAGAACTTTTCCGTTGTCTATATGGGAAAGAAGCCAGCTCTGATCACCAATTGCTTTATCTATGATTATTACGGAGCTGACCCTAATACTCCAATCTATAGCAGCCGCAATGGTTACGCCGGTGGAACCCTCTATTTCTACAAGAAAGGCAAGGTAAAGAGAGTGGCCAATGGAGACCTCTACAATCCAGGAGGAGAAATCCCGCTTCGCTACATCAAGGGAACTGGAATTCTCCAGAAGGGCGATACCATGGGAACATCTCAGCCATGGAAAGTCTACCTTACCAAAAAAGGTGTGCTCAAAGAGAAATCCATCAATTCGCAGAAATACTATAAAGCCAAACTCTTAAAGGCCTATAAAAATACAAAGAATAACCGAAGAAAATATGTAAAATAATAAGAATTTCCGAGGCGGCCATCAAAGCTGCCTCGGCTTAATCTTTTTGAGGACACTCTTAACCTCTTCCGGACTCTCATCCACAAAGTTCAGTCTCAGGTTTTGGAAACCAAGCCCAGCGATTCTTTCTATCTTATCTAAATAATTTCTCTTTTGATCATCATATAAGATGTTGTAGCAATATGGGCAGATGCTCTTTACCAGAAGACAATTTCCGTAACGATCTTTCAGGGTATGGACCGCATTCTTTTCACTGCACCCTGCTGTGTTATTCTCCAGGCACTGGACTGTAACCATGAGCGGAGTTCTCCCATAAACAATCAAGTCACTACCCCGGTTATCTCTCTCTAACAGCTCCTCCAGAGAAAGTTCCAGTGGTGCGGTGTCCCGAGGGATCCCTTCTCTTTTATAATGTGCTCTTGTCTCACCATTCCAGGAATAAAGCCCCGCATCCGCAATACAGTGATCCGCGTAGCCATGTTCGATGGCATAAGCATATGTTTCCGGACACCGAATCAGGAATCCAGAAAGTCCCTTGTTCAATAGAAGAAATGCATTCTTAGTTAAAGTGTCTTCCTGATGATACTTCCGCTCCAGGTATGGAAGTGCAATCCATAATCTCTTACCTTTCCTCTTGGCATTATAAAGATACAAACAGGCATCATCGATATCCTTAAGGATAACACTCTCCACAAAAACTTCCGTGATCTCTCTAGCCTCCAAAACTTGCTGAAACTGATCTTGGCTACTTACCAGCGCATTGAACTTAGGCTGCAGGTCATCAGGCTCAATCGTCTGTCCATCGGCAGCAATATTACATTTAAGAATATGAAGGGGGAGTCGATATTGCTGGGAGTCTCTTGTCCTTTCGGATTTCACAGAAGCCGTATCAATCTCCTCCGCCGGACTTACAAACTGATCATGCATAGAAGCAAGAATTGCATGACGGTCTCTGGTCTCTTCCTTCGTCAGATTGTGCTTCACCATGGCCATCATCTCTTTCCCATGATACTGATGAAAATATCCATCCGTAAAACCAGATCGATTATACAAATCATAGAGAGCTTTAGAATCAGCAGGATCAATCGTATATGGCTTTCCCGAGATTGCGAGATCAATATATTTCCGATATATAGAAACCACACCAGCGGCATATTCTGGTTTTTTCATTCGTCCTTCGATTTTCAAACTGTCAATTCCAGCATCTAGCAATTCAGGAATCGCAGCCAGTCCATTCAAATCTTTCGGACTAAGGAAATGTCTGGCATCCTGACGTTTTACGATATCTGGCCCTCCCTGATAAGATGAATGGTCATCAAGCAGACTTAAGAATCTGCATGGCTGTGCGCATCTCCCACGGTTTCCGCTTCTTCTGCCTACCGCTTCCTTCTCACCGTTCTCAGCCATTTTGACGGTATCTTCCCCACCACATTTAAAGGAAGAATAAAGACATTGCCCAGAATAGCAGGCGCAGAGAGCTCCATGGATGAAAACTTCTACCTCCATTCCTGTCTGTTCTTTGATGTCTCTTAATTCTTCTAAAGAAAGTTCTCTGGCAGGGACTACTCTGCTTACCCCGTATCTACTCAGATAATTTGCAAAACCAAGTCCCGTCACTGTCATCTGCGTGCTGGCATGAAGAGGCAGGTCTTTAAAACAGTCGTGAAGATAAGAAAGCACCCCAAGATCCTGAACAAGGACAGCATCAATACCATGCTGGTAATATGGAAGGACATAATCATAGAGTCGGTCTAACTCCTGATCCTTTAACAGAGTATTGACCGTAAGATAAACCTTTCTCCCCTTTTGGTGAGCGAACTCAATCCCATGAATCAGCTCCTCCTCCTCAGGATTATCTGCATAAGCACGCGCTCCGAAGTACTTTCCGCCAATATATACAGCATCTGCACCAGCTAATATTACAGATTTCAGTCCCAAAAGGGAATTCGCCGGTGCCAGTAATTCTATCTTCCTTCTATAAGATATAGGATTATTAATCACAATAGACCTCCCGTTCATCGTCACAATTGACATTGGCATCATCATATCGGATACCAATATAAAATTCAACTGTAATCCTATTTTTAGCTCTCAAGTGCGATTTATTGTCAACAAAATGTGATTTCTACATTTAAAAGTGTCAATAAGTGTTGCCCTATGTCAAAATTTTATCATTTCTATTATCGCTATTTTATTGTTAATTATAAATATTTTTTCTATATTTTATTTTCTATACCTTTATTTTACATTTTAATCTTTAAATTGTATTCTTGTTTTTCCCATTTTTACTATTATTATCCTATTTTTCTGATTTTTAGCTTATCAATCTAAAAAAACATAACCTAATAACCTTCTTTTTGAACGTAATTAGGGCCTCATATCTATCATCATTTATCCCAAAATCAGTTTTCCTTTGCATTTTCTTGTAAATTTATTGTATACATCTAAAAACATGCACAATAACATTGACAATTTAAATCCACTATGCTATAACATTTGTTGATTGTTAAAGATATTGCAACATTTATGCCGAAAGAATTTTTCTAAATTTATTTATTATTTCAGGAGAATTTTATGCATTATAGTTGCAATTTTGGTCTGACCAATTTATAATTTAGTCAAGATTCAAAACTTAAAGCATTTTTTAGGAGGACGACATGAATATTTTAGTATGTGTAAAGCAAGTGCCGGATACTACAATCATCAAGATTGATCCGGTTACAAACACTCTGATCCGTAAGGGTGTACCTTCAATCCTTAACCCATTCGATGGTTATGCTCTTGAGGCTGCTGCCAGAATCAAAGATGATGATCCTGACACAGTAATCACAGTAGTTTCTATGGGACCACCACAGGCTAAAGATATGTTAAAAGATTGCCTTGCTGCAGCAGCTGATAAGGCTTATCTTGTTACAGCTCGTGAGTTCGGTGGATCCGATACTTTAGCTACATCCTACATCATCTCTGAGGCTATCAAGAAGATCGAGGAGAAAGAGGGTAAGTTCGACGCTATCTTCTGTGGTAAGCAGGCTATCGATGGAGATACAGCACAGGTTGGTTGCGAGATTGCTGAGCATCTTGGACTTCCTCAGGTTACTTATGGTCTTACAGCTAAGCCATATGAGGATGGATTAAAGGTTGAGCGTGAAGAGGAAGATGGAACAGCTATCATCGGTGTTCCTACACCTTGCCTTGTAACATTCACAAAACCATCTTGGGATCTTCGTTATGCAACAATCAAGAGAAAAATGGCTGCAAGAAAGATTCCTATTAATGAGTTAACATTTGAAGATTTCCCAGATATTGATAATTCCATGATCGGTCTTAAAGGATCTCCTACACGAGTTAAGAAGACATTCGTACCTGAGCAGAAGCAGGGTGGAGTTATGATTGACGGTGAGGACGGCACTGAGAAGGCTAAAAACCTTGTTAAGATGCTCTCCGAAGACCATGTATTATAATTTGAAGATTTGAGGAGGACAAATATCGTGGAAGCTAAGACAAAAGATTTATTTGTATTCGTTGAGACAGAGGAAGATGGTTCTGCAAAGAACGTCGGAATCGAGTTACTCTCCCCAGGTCGTGAGCTTGCTGATGATCAGGGTGGAAAGTTAGTTGCCCTTATCGTTGGTAACAACGTACAGGCAGCAGTTGATGAAGCTAACGCTCATAATGCTGACCAGATCATCGTTATCGATGGACCTGAGTTCGCACAGTATAGAACAGACGCATTCGCAGCAGCAGTTGAGTATGCAATTAAGAAGTATGCTCCAACAACAATGTTATTCGGAGCTACTCCTAACGGACGTGACCTTGGACCTCGTGTATCTTGTCACTTAAAGACAGGACTTACAGCTGACTGTACACAGTTAGCATACGATGCTGAGGCTGGAAAGATTGCTTGGACTCGTCCAGCATTCGGTGGTAACCTTATGGCTACAATTGAGTGCCCTAACACATTCCCACAGCTTGGTACCGTACGTCCAGGCGTATTCAAGAAAGCTGACGCTGTAGAGGGACATGCTGAGATTATCAAAGAAGACTTCCATGTAAAGGAAGAGGATATCCGTACTAAGATTCTTGAGATCATCAAAGAGTCTGCTGCAGACTTCGTAGATCTTGAGGGTGCTGAGATTATCGTTTCTGGTGGACGTGGAGTTGGAAGTGCAGAGGGATTCAGTGTAATCAAAGACCTCGCTGATGTATTAGGCGCTACTGTTGGTGCTTCCCGTGCAGCTGTAGATTCTGGATGGATTACACACAGCCATCAGGTAGGACAGACAGGTAAGACTGTTGGACCTAAGTTATACATCGCTTGTGGTATCTCTGGAGCTATCCAGCACGTTGCAGGTATCGGCGGATCTGATTGCATCGTTGCTATCAACAAAGATCCAGAAGCTCCTATCTTCAACATCGCTGATTATGGTCTTGTAGGAGACCTCTTCGAAGTACTTCCTATCATGACAGAAGAGATCAAAGCTCTTAAGGCTGAGTAAGCATTTGCTTTTACAAACTATATTCATGAGAAGGCAGTCCCTTATAGGACTGCCTTTCGTGCATTATGGAGGTTTTTATGAATGTTAGACATAAGGCTGCTCTGGTAGCCTGCTCTAATCCCCTCTCCTCTTCCCGCAAGAGTGAGATTGCTGCTCTCTCTTCTCTTCTATCCAATCTAAACATTCAGGTGGAAGTCAGTCCCCTACTTTTCGAAGACGATTTGTCCAATCTTCCTTCTCCTAATATAAAAGTGTAGTGATTATACTCCCCAACAGCCAGCTGGGGGTATGGTCATCTTGTTGCTTAAGCTGTTAGAATGAAGTGGCATTGGTTTGGACGGACA
>JAXJRI010000062.1:0-14640 GCA_036310685.1 Lachnospiraceae bacterium
AATGTAATCAGAGATCTGCGGTAGCATAGCGGACGCAGATCTTCCATTAAAAACGAGGGCTCGAATTAAATTCAAACCCTCGTTTTTACGGAGCTATCCACGTTTCTTAGTGCGACAGCCCCTTTTTTATTGCTCTCACATTGACCTCTCTTAAGAGAACACACTGAAGCGTCACCGGCACTTCAGCTTACACGCTTAGCAAAAAACCGTCCGGCTTCTGCCGGACGGTCTCTTCTCTCCATTATGCCTGCATCTCATTATTCAGATATTTTTCGATATGATCAATGGCTTTCTCTTCGTCTTCCCCATCAGCCATTACCTCAATCTTCTCTCCCTTTCGGAGAAGTAAGGACATCATACCCATAAGGCTTTTTGCGTTGATCTTCTTATCTTCTGTCTCCACATACACCTTGCTCTCATACATATTTGCAATCTGAATGAATAATGCGACTGTGCTGGGATCTAATCCCTGTGGCATGTTAACCTGCATTGATTTCGTGATCATACACTTATCCTCCCTCTTTAGTTTACATGACCAGAACATTAGGATACATTCATTCTGGCTATAAAGCGGACTGCAACCGAATATCAGTATAAACAATCCTATTTATCACAGAGCAACGTGGCCATTCTCGCGAAGATCGCGGGCCATCTGCCCCAGTTTCCTTAATCTGTGGTTGACACCGGATTTGCCGACTGGCGGCTCTAACATCTCTCCCAGTTCTTTTAGGGATGCGTCCGGCCGCTCTAAGCGTGCTCTGGCAACGTCCTGCAAATTAACTGGCAGCCGTCTGAGGCCAATCTGACTTTCTATATACTCGATGTCCTCTATCTGTCGGTGAGCCGCGGATACTGTCTTATTAATGTTGGCAGCCTCACAATTAACTCGGCGGTTTACCTCATTGCGCACGTCCTTCAGAATTCTGACATTCTCAAAATCCATCATGGCCTTGTGCGCTTCCATCACATTCAGCACGTCAGATATCATGGATCCCTCCTTGATATAGACGACGTCATATTTCTTACGCTTGACTGTCTTGGCCTCAATCTTAAAGTAAGTCAGGAGATCACACAGCTGCTCAGCCTGGTCCAGACTCCTGCAGACTACCTCAAAGTGGTAGTTCTTCTCAGGGTCAGTGATGGATCCTGAGGAAAGAAATGCTCCCCTTAAGAAGGCTCGGATTGCGTTGGTTCCTGAAAGTAGGACGTTGACATTGCCTTCTTCCCTCACCTGGCCCATATCGTTGATGATGTGGGCACTCTTGAGAATTCTCAAGGTATCTTTCGGGTTCTCGAGTGTAATCGCGTAAACTCTGTTTTTCTTGAAATAATCATTCTTTAAAAAGGTGATCTTAGGCTGAAAACCAAAGGTCTCCTTAATCAATGTGTAAAATCTTCTGGCGACGGTCCCATTCTCCGTGTGGAGAGTGATCTCATATCCGCCCTCAGTATTCTTAACAGCCCTTCCACAATACTGGATAATCGCAGAGAGCTCGACAACCGCGCAATGCTTGTCTTCAACAGGAAGCCTGGATAACTCTTCCTTCACATCAGAAGAAAATGACATACTCTACCTCTAATCCTTCCTGCTGTACTGCTGTTTCTTCAGTTTCAAATCTCTGTCAATATCTCTGTGGTCCACACGAACGCTGCAAGGCATCTCCTGCAGTGCCTGATAAAGGGCATTGGCAATCGTAACCGAGCGATGTCTGCCGCCTGTACATCCGATACTGACTACTAAGTTATATTTACCTTCCTTGCGATAACGCGGAATCAGGAACTCCACCATATCAACAAGCTTCTTTAAGAAAGCCCGAGAATCTTCATGCCCCATGACATAACGCTGAATCTCCGGATCATTGCCGGTCAGCGGCCTCAATTCCAGGTCATAATATGGATTCGGAAGAAATCTCACATCAAAAAGAAGATCTGAGTCCGAAGGGATGCCATATTTGAATCCAAAGGAAAGGACTGTCACGATAAAAGAATTATAATGCTCTTCTTTTACGAAAATCTTATTGAGCTCTTCTTTCAATTCTCTAGAGAGAAGTGAAGTAGTGTCAATCACATAATCTGCCTGTTCGCGAATAAAGGTAACTCGCTTGCGCTCCTCGCAAATTCCAGTTTCAATTCTTCCTCCCTTGGCGAGAGGATGTGTTCTTCTTGTCTCCTTATATCGCTTGACAAGTTCCTCGTCACTCGCATCAAGAAATAGGATCTCGTACCGGATACCAAGGACTCCCAGCGCTTCCATCTGATTAGTGAGGTCCAAAAGATGCTCTCCATTCCTGATATCTACAACCACCGCCACATCGCTGACCTTCAGCTTGCGGTCCGAGGCAATCTGTCCAAAATTGGATAAAAGCTCAACGGGAAGGTTGTCCACACAGAAGAATCCCAGATCCTCCAATGTGTGAAGTGCTGTACTTTTGCCTGCTCCGGACATGCCGGAAATTATTACAAATCTCAAACTGTATCAAAACTCCTTACTTTACCCTAAGAGTCCCTTTCGGGAATCCTACCAGTCTGACTTCCGGCTCAAGCCATACTCCAAACTTATCATGTACCTTCTTCTGGACCTGTGCCATCAGAAAGACGATCTCTTCCGCAGTGGCACCACCCTTGTTGATGACAAATCCACTGTGCTTCTCAGAAACCTGAGCTCCTCCGACGGTATAGCCCTTGAGGCCGGTATCCTGGATTAGTTTGCCTGCAAAGTATCCTTCCGGACGCTTAAAGGTTGATCCTGCGCTTGGAAATTCCAGTGGCTGCTTCTCACGACGTCTGCCCATCAGGTCATCCATCTTAGCCTGAATCTCTTTCTGGCCTCCTGGATGTAACTCCATCTTTACAGATACTACCAGGTATCCTTTATCAAAAATCACGCTGTGGCGATAGGATAAATCCATCTCCTCCGTGGATAAAGTGACGAATTCACCTTCTGGGGTGAGTGCTCTGACCTCCTTGAGGACGTCTTTCATCTCTCCACCATAAGCTCCGGCATTCATTGCCGCTGCTCCTCCGATGGATCCTGGAATCCCCGCTGCAAACTCGAAACCCGTCTTTCCATGGTCTAATGCCACTCTTGCAACTCTGGAATTCATCGCTCCTGCCTGAGCTGTAATAATATTATCATCAATGCGAATCTCAGAAAGATTTTTGCCAATCTGAAGAATCATCCCGCGATAACCCTCATCAGACACTAAAAGGTTCGATCCATTGCCAACGACAAAAAAAGGAACCCCATACTGATTCGCGAGCTTTAAAGCACCCTGAAGCTCCTTCGGTGAACTTGGACTGACAAAAAGATCCGCCGGCCCACCCACCTGAAAAGTAGTGTGCTTACTCAGTGGTTCCTGTGCGAGAACATTTCCTCCACTCACACAGGCTTTCATCTCCTGAAAGAATGTCTGATTCATTCTCCTTCTCCTACTCTATGTATTCTGCTGTATAATATTCCGAATGAATAATGATATACTTCTAATCTTATATGAAAAAGGGTATGTAACGATTACAAATCACCGTCATTCTTCTTATATTCGAAGGTCTCTTTCTTTCCCTTTTTTAACAATTCTCATCTATTGTATCCTATTAAATACATGCTTACAATATTGAAAAACGACAAAAAAAGAAGGGCTAACCCCTTCTTTTTAGACAACAATTACAACATCTAGTAATTATTTTGTTTTTTTTCCTATTTTTTCTCTTTTTTTAGGTTACTTGTCACACGTTTGTACAACTCCTGTGCCGCATTATAGCCCATCTGTTTTGCACGGAAGTTAGCGGTTGCGGATTCAACGATAACTGCAACATTCCTTCCTGGACGAATCGGAATAGAGTAACATACGACCTTGTTACCTAAGAATTCGATGTATTCTTCATCTAAGCCTAAGCGGTCATAGTTAGCCTCACGGTTCCAGTCTTCCAGACGGATGACCATGTTTATGGTCTGGGAAAGCATAACACTCTCCACACCAAACAGACTCTTGACATCCACGATACCGATACCACGAAGCTCAATGAAATGTCTTGTGATATCCGGAGAGGTTCCGATCAGCGTATCATCACTGATCTTACGAATCTCAACCACATCATCTGATACCAGACGATGTCCTCTATGAATAAGCTCTAGCGCGGCCTCGCTCTTACCGATACCGCTCTCACCCATAATCAGAACGCCGATACCATAGACATCGACCAATACTCCATGGATAGAGATTCTCGGAGCAAGCTCCTCATTCAGCCAGCGAACCGCCTCGGAAATAAATGCGGAAGTTCCCATCTCTGTCATTAAAATTGGAATACCATGCTCCTCCGCGATATTCAAAAGCAGGTCTGATGGTTCAATATTTCGACAGAATACGATGCAAGGAATCTTATAATCACAGATCTTCTCTAGGATTGGTCTCATATGATCCTCATCAAACTGTGCCACATAAGCAGACTCTACGTTTCCAATGACCTGAACTCGGTCCGAATCAAAATGATCGAAAAATCCAGCAAGCTGAAGTGCGATACGGTTGAGCGCAGAGTGATTGATATCAATATCATCGGTATCAATATCTGGAAGAAGATTCTTTAATTTCATCTTCTTAATAAAGTCTGTCAGTTTTACTTTATACATAGTATTCTCCATTCTGATGGCAGAACCATCTTATCCGCCGAATCGAATCCCCGGTGGATTCTTAGTATTCACTGATTGTCTTTCTTATTCTATCATAACCTTGTTTGACAAAACAATCCCTTTTATGTCCGCAGCGGTTCACGCAATACTAGAATATTATACCCGCGAACATTACCTCTTTAATTCCTATGAAAGAATTCATAAATATTCTGAGCGATATGGTCTGGAATCCCTTCCACGTTAGTCAGCTCATCGATGGTAGCATTCTTGATATTGCTGATATCTTTGAAATGCAGCATCAGAGCTTTCCTCCTCTTGGGGCCGATTCCCTCGATGTCATCTAAGACAGAGTGTACCTGCTCCTTAGACCTTAGCTGTCTGTGGTAGGTGATAGCGAAGCGGTGGGCTTCATCCTGGAGGCGGGTAATCATCTGGAACGCTTCGGATTTCTGCGGAAACTGGACGATATCGTTGTGGAAGTAGAGTCCTCTGGTCCGATGGAAATCATCTTTGACCATTCCGGCGACTGGAATATCAAGACCCAGGTCACGCAGTACCTTCTCGGCCACATTGACCTGTCCTTTTCCACCATCCATCATCAGAATATCTGGAAACTTGGTAAAGCTTCCCAACTCCTGATCCAATCCCTTGTCCTCACGCTCTCTCATCTCCCGGATTCCATGACTGAATCTTCGAGTCAGGGCTTCCTCCATACAGCGGTAATCATCCGGACCAGCAACTGTCTTAATTTTGAATTTACGATAATCGCTTCTTCTGGCCTTACCTTTTTCAAAAACTACCATGGAGGCAACATTCTGGAATCCATTGGTGTTGGAAATATCGAAGGCCTCCATACGGTTAAGTCCACGGATTCCCAAGAGCTGCTCTAGCTCATGAACCGCACCGATGGTTCTCTTCTCCTCCCGTTTCTCCCTCTCACGGTCCTTAAAGAGGATATTCAATGCATTTTCTTGGGCAAGCTTTAAGAGCTGATGTTTGACCCCTCTCTTCGGGATTGAGAAGATCACTTTGGCTCCTCTCTTCCCTGTCAGCCACTCCTCTAAGATCTCCTGATCCTCCACCGGGACCTGAGTAAAGATCTCATGCGGAACGAACGGTGTTCCGATATAGAACTGCTTAACAAAGTCTGTGATGATCTCTTGGTCGTTCGTATCCTCCACAGAAGTCATGTGGAAGTGGTCTCTTCCCAAAAGCTTTCCATGGCGAATAAAGAAGATGGTGATCACGGCTTCATCCCGATCTCTGGCGAGAGCAATGATATCTCGGTCATCTCCGTCCACCTCATTGATCTTCTGCCGCTCTCCGATTCGCTTGACACTCTCAATCAGGTCGCGGTACTCTGCCGCCTGCTCGAACTCCCACTTCTCAGATGCGGCTTGCATCTTGGCAGTTAGGTCATCTAAGATCTTACTGTCATCTCCATCCAGGAAACGCAGGGCTGCCTTGACATTCTTTGCGTACTCCTCCTGAGTGATGTTGCCGCCAACACAAGGGGCATCACACATACCAATCTGATGGTACATGCAAGCTCTCTCCTTACCGATATCCTTAGGAAGACTGCGGTTGCAGTTGCGAATCTTATAGATTTTCCTCATAAGCTCAATGGTATCCTTAACTGCCGCTGCACTGGTGTATGGGCCATAATATTTCGATTTATCTTTCTTTACATGTCTGCAGAAGAGGATTCTTGGATAAGGCTCCCCTACCGTCACACGGATATAAGGATAGCTCTTATCATCCTTCAGCATGGTATTGTAATGCGGACGGTGCTCCTTAATCAGGTTGCACTCTAAGACTAAGGCTTCTAACTCCGAATCCACCACGATATATTCAAAATACTGCACATGGGAGACCATATGCTGGATCTTAATGCTCTTCTTGTACCCTGGCTGAAAATAAGAACGCACTCGGTTCTTCAGTACTCTGGCCTTTCCGACATAGATGATCTCGTCTTTATCATCATGCATGAGGTAGACTCCTGGGCTGGCCGGCAGCTTCTTAAGTTCCTCATGTATATCAAAATCTTTCATCTTAAGTATCCCTCCGTTTTAGCTTGCGCTGACAGACATTTTAACATAAGCGGCAGAACTTTCCTAGCAAATGTTAAAAAAGAAGCCATCAAAGCGACTTTTTCGCTCTGATGACTTCCAACAGCATCACTGCCGTTTATCTTTTTGTCTGATAGGTCTTCAGCTTACACCTGATTCCTACTGATCTTCCTCCGTCGGGTCATGCTTTCCGCGAGGAATCTCAGAAGTCGGCTCACTGATTTCTGGCTCGGCTTCCACTACAGTTTCTGCTTCTTCCTCCGCTATAGTTTCTGGCTCAACTTCCGCTACAGTTTCTGACTCAGCTGATGGAGTTTCTGCGGTCTCGGCTGTCTCCTCCTCCGCTTTCTTCTCCACAGCTTCCGGATGATACTTACGGAAGATGGACATGAATTCCTTACCAGTGATCGTCTCTTTCTCAATCAGGAAAGCGGCAATCTCGTCTAAGCATTCGCGGTTATCACGGATGATATCCTTAGCCTTATCGTAGGCAGCCTTAAGCATATTTTTGACTTCATCGTCAATCTGTGCCGCCGTACCGTCAGAACAGTTAAGAACTGCTCTTCCGTCTAAGTAACGGTTCTCAATCGACTCTAAGCTCATGAGTCCGAATCGATCACTCATACCATACTGGGTAACCATAGCTCTCGCCATCTTTGTGGCACGCTCAATATCGTTAGACGCTCCTGTTGTGATGCTGTCAAAAACAATCTCCTCGGATGCACGTCCTCCAAAGAAAGTGATGAGTTCCTGGAGCATCTCTTCCTTGCTCATCAGATACTTCTCTTCCTCTGGCATCTGCATGGTATATCCTAAAGCTCCCATCGTTCTCGGAACAATGGTGATCTTCTGAACTGGGTCCGTATTCTTCTGGACCGCAGCACAGAGTGCATGTCCAACTTCATGATAGGAGACGATCCGTTTCTCTTCTTTTCCAAGAATACGGTCTTTCTTCTCCTTACCAGCGATGACTACCTCGACTGCCTCTAAGAGATCTTTCTGGGAGACGGCATGTCTTCCAGCCTTGACCGCTGCCAGTGCAGCCTCATTAATCATGTTGGCAAGATCAGAGCCTACCGCACCGCTAGTCGCTAAGGCAATCTCCTTAAAGTCTACCGTGTCATCCATCAGGACATTTCTGGCATGAACTTTTAAGGTTTCGATACGTCCCTTTAAGTCTGGACGCTCTACGATAATTCTTCGGTCAAAACGGCCTGGACGAAGAAGGGCTTTATCTAAGACCTCCGGACGGTTGGTAGCTGCTAAGATTACCAGACCCTTGGAAGTGTCAAATCCGTCCATCTCGGCAAGCAGAGCATTCAGTGTCTGCTCACGCTCATCATTGCCACCGCCGAAACGGCTGTCACGGCTCTTACCGATTGCATCAATCTCATCGATGAAGATGATACAAGGTGCCATCTGCTGTGCCTGCTTAAAGAGGTCACGCACACGGGAAGCACCGACACCGACGAACATCTCCACAAAGTCTGAACCTGAGAGAGAGAAGAATGGAACATTAGCTTCTCCTGCTACGGCCTTGGCAAGAAGGGTCTTACCAGTTCCAGGAGGTCCGACGAGCAGAGCACCCTTTGGCAGCTTCGCACCAATCTTGATGTACTTGCCTGGATTATGTAGGAAGTCGACCATCTCACGCAGTGACTCCTTGGCCTCATCCTGACCGGCAACATCAGCAAAGGTAACTCCCGTCTTCTTTTCGACGTAAACCTTGGCATTACTCTTACCGACGCCCATCATTCCGCCGCCTTTGCCCATTCCACGAAGGACAAAGAACATGACAGCATAGATCAGGACGAATGGAAGAATATATCCCACGATAACTTCTGTGATTAATGACGAACTGCTTGTGTCTTCCTCAACAAATGCGACATTGGCTTTTTCAAGTCTGTCAACCAGCTTGTAATCCGTCGTAATCGGCACAGTATAGTAGGTCGTCTTAATCAGCGGATTCGTCTGCTTTTTCGGCTCAATCAAAACCTTACGGTTATTTAAGGTAACCTTCTTGACCTCATTCTTCTCTAACATCTGAATGAAGGTAGAATAGTTGATCTTCTTCTGCTCTCCGTCCTGGTAGCGCTTCATTACCGTAGAGAAGAGTGCTGTAATTCCCAGACAGATAACCAGCAGAATAACCGCTGTTTTTATATTTTTCTTACGGTTCGAATCATTCTTATTTTTGCGATCCAAATAATAGCCTCCTTAGAGATTCTTGATAGCTTCGATCGCGTCTTTCATGTAATCGTTCTCATAATCCTCGATCTTACCTGCATCAGTTGCTAAAGCAAGCTCTGGATCCATAGGAATTCTCGCAAGAACAGGAATGTTGTATGCCTTTGCGATCTCGTCAATGTGGCTCTCGCCAAATACATTAATCTTCTCACCACAGTGTGGACATTTTACATAGCTCATGTTCTCCACAAGACCAAGGATTGGAATGTTCATCATGCGGGCCATGTTCGCAGCTTTCTCCACGATCATTCCTACCAACTCCTGTGGGGAAGATACGATGACGATACCATCCAGTGGAATGGACTGGAAGATAGTCAGAGGAACATCACCTGTTCCAGGTGGCATATCGATAAACATGTAGTCGATATCTTTCCAGTTAGTCTCTCCCCAGAACTGCTTGATAACACCGGCGAGCACTGGTCCTCTCCAGATAACTGGGTCAGTCTCATTGGCAAGCATAAGGTTGACAGAAACGATGTCGACACCCTTCTTAGTTGTTCCAGGAACGATCATGCCCTTCTCATCGCCAACTAAGTTCTCATGAAGACCGAATGCCTTAGGGATAGATGGTCCTGTGATATCTCCGTCTAAGACAGCTGTCTTGAAGCCTTCCTTCATAGAAGCAGTTGCCAGAAGAGAAGTTACCATAGATTTACCAACACCTCCCTTACCAGAAACGATGCCGATAACCTTCTTTACAGAGCTTCCCTCTGCTAATTTTACATGAAAATCCTGTGGCTGCTGAGCTCTGGAGGAGCAATCTCCAACGCCACAAGTATCACAATTGTGTGTACAATCACTCATCTTGAAATCCTCTCTTTCCAATACTTTATCATTCTTTCTGACCAGACTTTCCCCGCTGCTATGCACAACAATGGAAGGTCAGCAATGATTCCAACTTGATTGATGATCTCAGCCATTCAGCTGTGCTAACAGATCCTTGACATTCTTCTCGATGTCTCCGCCGAATACTGCAGAACCTGCAACTAAAACGTCTGCTCCGCAGTCAGCGATTCTCTTGATGTTATCAACTTTGACCCCACCGTCGATCTCAATCTTAGTAGCTAATCCACGGTCATCGATCATCTGACGAAGCTCCCAGATCTTACGGTCTGTATATGGAATATACTTCTGTCCGCCAAATCCAGGATTGACAGACATAAGAAGTACCATATCTAAGTCGTCGAGCACATAATTAAGCACATCAAGCGGAGTGGATGGGTTCAGTGAGACACAGGCCTTCTTGCCGCAGTCCTTAATCTGATGAATTACACGGTCAAGATGTGTACATGCCTCCGCATGAACGGTAATGATATCTGCTCCTGCCTTGGCAAAATCCTCTACATATCTGCCTGGTTCTTCCACCATAAGATGGCAGTCAAAGACAGCATCTGTGAGCGGTCTCAAACTCTTGATGACCGGATTGCCGAATGAGATCTGAGGCACATACATGCCATCCATCACATCGATATGGACATATTCTGCTCCCGCATTAATCGCTGTCAGCATCTCCTGTCCAAGTTTTGAAAAATCTGCCGATAAAATTGATGGTGCCAGTATCTTCATATCATATCCTCCCCTATTTTCAAATATCAATCACGAAGGACCGTCCCTGATGCTCCTCCGCGGAATCTATCATATCTACTAATAGGCTCATCACCCACTGATATCCTCTATAAGACACCAGTATTAATATCATATCACAAACTGGTGATTCCGCAACAAAAAATTCATTGGATACAATGAAAATCTTTTAGCGTACGGTCAGTCCTTCTGTCAGGATTACTCTTAAGCCCTCCCCTGCGATGTCAAAAGGAAATGTCGCAAGCTTGCCTGTGTTGTGTAACATGTCCTCCACATATCTGTCGAGATCTGCTGCACTTACTTCCTGTGGTCCTAAAAGGCCTGCCAGGTAAGCACCTAACTGGTCGATAGATTCGAATCCTAAGAAAGCTAACACCGCCTGAACATCCTCTGGCTTCTTAGCTGCATACTGCTTTAAGTAACCAGCCTGAAGAAGTCCACAGGCTCTGCCGTGTGCTACTCCATACTGGATGGTGATCGCGTAGCTTAAAGCATGTGGAAGAGAAGTTCCAGTCTGAGCGATAGCCATTCCCCCGATGGTGGAGATCATAATCATCTTCTCTCTTGCCTGATCGTCCATCTCCTTCTTTCCCTCAATGTAAGGGCGGATATCAGGATAGAGGCGGAGACCGTAGGATGAGAACATGCGGTTAAAGTCATTAGCATTGGCATGGAGATAACTCTCAATCAGATGAGCTAAGGCATCTGTAGTTGTATTGACAAGAAGCTTCTGGCTGGCTCCCTTTAAGTACTTGCCATCGACTAAAGCAAGGTCTGGGAAAAGTTTGTAGCTGATACTTCCCTTAGTCTTAAGCTCTGGTCTGGTGAGGACAGAAACTGCTGTTGTCTCAGACCCAGTACCGCAGGTTGTGGGAACCGCTACGATTGGGAGAGCCTTAAGATTCTTTGGAGTATAAAGGCAGGAACCGTCTTCCTCTGGATTTTTAATCAGCAAGGCGATGGCTTTGGAAGCATCTAATGGTGAGCCTCCTCCGATTCCAATGACAAAGTCAGCGCCGAACTCTTTTCCAAGAGCTGCACCCTTCTCAACAGTCCTAACAGAAGGGTTCTCCTCAACCTGGTCAAAAATCTGATATGGGATTCCTACCTGGTCCAAGACTGCTGTGACATCTGCCTGAGAACCATTGGCCTTAGCAGAATGACGGCCTGTGACAATCAGTGCCTTCGTTCCTAATCTTGCAAGATCCTTAGCGTGATTTTTAACACTGTTATCTTCAATATAAATATCTGTCGGTGTGTAAAAACGCATCTATAACTTCCTCCTAAAACACATTGATCTATTACTATCTCTACTATATCATATCTGGCAAGGCTTCCCATCATTAATATGGCAATCTCAACCATCACAGAACATATACTGTAAAACCGCCAAAATGCTATAACAAGCTAAACTGCCACTGGCAGTTCACATGCATGCTAGGCAAGAAAAGCCAGGTCCGATGGATTGATTCTATCGTCCCTGACCTTAACTTTATCGATTGTTATATTTATTGAATTCTACCTTTATTGATTTTCCTTAGATACTACGATATTTATCTTCAGATATTACGATACTTATCTTCCTAAGATACGTGCAATCTGTAATTCATACTCATCGATACCCTTCTTCATTCCTAAGGCATCTTCGATAGAGTAATCTACATACTGACCATTGCGATATCCTACGACACGGTTCGTGGCTCCATCATAGAGCAGATCTACCGCAAGTGCTCCCATGTAGGAAGCGTAAACACGGTCCTTGGCTGTTGGGTTGCCACCACGCTGTACATATCCTAAGATAGATGCTCTGGTCTCAACACCGGTTGCCTGCTCGATACGTTTGGCCATACCATAAGAATGACCAACACCCTCGGCATTGATAATCAGGTGATGTTTCTTACCCAGCGCCTTCTTCTCCAGAATGCTGTCAATCAGCTTACCTTCCATCTTAGGACGGTTGCCGTCGTATCTCTCTGGAATCAGGATATCTTCTGCTCCAGAAGCAATTCCACACCACAGTGCGATATATCCAGCATTCCTTCCCATAACCTCAATGATAGAACATCTCTCATGAGAAGTAGAGGAATCACGAATCTTATCGATACACTGCATTGCTGTGTTGACTGCGGTATCGAATCCAATCGTGTACTCTGTACAGGCGATATCAAGGTCGATTGTTCCAGGCAATGCGATGACGTTGATGCCATGTTCAGCCAGCTTCTGAGCTCCACGGAAGGAACCGTCACCACCAATAACAACCAGACCATCAATCTCGTTATCTCTCAGAATCTCCGCTGCCTGCTCCTGATAAGGCTCCTCCTTAAACTCCTCACATCTGGCAGTGAAAAGTACGGTACCACCTTTAGAGATAATGTCACATGTGAATTCATGAGACATATCAAAAATCTCGTTATTCAGCAATCCACTGTATCCTCTATAGATTCCTTTTACTCTAAGTCCTTTAGCCCATGCTGTTCTTGCAATTGCACGGATTGCGGCATTCATGCCCGGAGCATCGCCGCCACTAGTCAGGATACCGATTGTCGAGACTGCACCTTTCTTACTCATCGTATTCATGCCTCCATTTCTATATTCCCCTAAGAGTTATCACTCGAAATCAATCAAAAGAAGTCGTCTTATATTCTAATGATTCAAAGGAATCACTCTAACAAAATGCACAACTTCTGTCTAATAATTTTATCGCTTTTTACGGCGTTTTTCAATACTCTTTTCTGCCAGCCGTACATTTCCCTGCCCGTAGAGAGCAGAGAGCTGTTCTAACACAGAGTCTGTGACATGGACTGATTCATAAGTTGGAAGACGCTTGATCGCTCTCTCTTTTCTGGAGAATATGACAATCTGTGTGTCGCCTCCGTTGGCACGGAGAATATCAAAGAGAGCTTCCTTGCTCTTTTCAAATTCATCGATATCTGCAGTTTGAATCCAGAGGTCCTTCGGAACCTGATCAATCGGGATAATCTCCTCCGCGATCATCTTTCCGTCCGTCTCAGAAATATTCGCTCTTCCCAAGACATAATAGCCCTTATCCTCATCAAAAATATGATACTTCTGATAGGTGTTCGGGAAGACTACAATTTCCAAAGATCCATAAAGGTCTTCTAAGGTGATGAAAGCCATGTTCTGATTCTTCTTGGTCAGCTTGGCATTCACATTAGTGATCATTCCCCCGACCACATAACGGTAATTGTCGTGAGCGACGGACTTACCCGTCTCCTCATCCGGCTCAAAATCTGTCGTCTTCGCTGTCACCTGTTTCTTCATGGACTCCATGTATTTCTGAAGCGGATGTCCGCTGACATAGATTCCAAGAACTTCTTTCTCCATAGAGAGTTTCTGAAGATCGTCATACTCTCCGACCTTTGGATACTTAATCTCGTACTGAGCTTTTTGCTCATCGGTCATAAAGTCAAAGAGGCTCATCTGGCCAGAAATTGACTCCTTCTTCTCCCGGTTCACCTCGTCAAGCACCTGAGCATAAACGGTCATCAGCTGCTTTCTAGTCGCATGAAGACTGTCTAAGGCTCCCGCCTTGATCAAATTCTCAATGGTTCGTTTATTGACTTCCTTAGTAGTAAGACGCTTCATGAAATCCTTAAGGTCCTTATAGGGACCGCTGGCTTTCCTCTCTGCCACCATAGAATCAATCACATTTCTTCCTAAACTCTTGATAGCGGAAAGACCATAGCGAATCGCATCTCCTGAGACAGAGAATCCACTCACACCCTCATTAATGTCAGGTGGGAGAATCTTAATTCCCATCGCACGGCACTCATTGATATACTCCGTACATTTCTTAGGGTTGGCAATCACACTGGTCAAAAGAGCTGCCATAAACTCTACCGGGTAATGGCAGCGCAGCCAGGCTGTCTGATAAGTAACCACAGCGTAAGAAGCTGCATGCGATTTGTTAAAAGCATACTTGGCAAAATCAACCATCTCATCAAAGACATGATTTGCAACATCCTCTGGAATTCCACGCTTGATACAGCCGTCAACCCCCAGCTCTTCGTTACCATAAACGAAATTTTTACGTTCCTGGTTCATAACATCGGCCTTCTTCTTCGACATGGCACGACGCACAAGGTCACTACGGCC
>JAXJRI010000063.1:0-10077 GCA_036310685.1 Lachnospiraceae bacterium
GTAGTCAATTCCAGCCTTCTTCATGGACTCTGCCAGAGATTTCTCGGAACCTTCGGTGTAATATCTGATATGAGCTGCAATCCCGAGTTTTCGAAGGACTTTTTTCGAAATCTTCTCGGGAAATGTGTGAACATGGAAGTCGATAATCATAATATCCTCCTGAGGTGAAAAATCCCCTGTCCGTTTTTTGGACAGGGGTAATAGTCGTGATGTTATCAAAGATTACTTCAGGTAGAACTTTGCTAATTTCTCGAATGCATCCAGAGATTTCTCAGCACGCTCTGTTGGAACACAGTAGGAGATTCTAGTGTGTCCTGGGCAGCCGAATCCTGCACCTGGAACGATCAGTAAGTTAAAGTCCTTGGCTTTCTCACAGAAAGCGACGTCATCGTCAATCATGGTTCTTGGGAACATATAGAAGGTACCCTGTGGCTCGACAACATGATATCCCATGTCACGAAGAGCTGGAACCAAGATATTCTTGTTTGTCTCATAGACACTGATATCGGAAGTATCATCAGCACACTCTGCGCAGACTCTCTGGAAAAGGGATGGGGCATTAACATAACCTAAAGAACGACCAGCTCCAGCGATTGCTGCATATACTGTATCATGATCAGTCATCTTCTCAGGAACTAAGACATATCCCATACGTTCTCCTGGAAGAGAGAGTGCCTTGGACCAGGAATAGCATACTAAGGTGTTATCATAGAAATCTGGCACATAAGGAATTTCGACTCCATCGAATGCAATTGCACGGTATGGCTCATCAGAGATCAGATAGATCGGGTGATGATATTCTGCAGATTTCGCATCTAAGATTTCTCCCAGTTTCTTTAAAGTCTCTCTGGAATAAACGGCTCCAGATGGATTGTTCGGGGAGTTGATGATGACAGCTGCAGTCTTCTCATTGATTGCTTCCTCAAATGCCTTGAAGTTGATCTGGAAAGCTTCGATATCTGCTGGAATGAGAACAGGGACAGCTCCTGCCGCCTTAGTAAATACTGTATACTCTGGGAAGAATGGAGCAAAGATGATAACCTCTTCCCCTGGGTTTGTGAGACCATTTAAGCAGCAGCAGAGACCTGCAGCGGCTCCTATTGTCATATAGTAATCATCAGCATTGGTATCTGTATTAAAGTTGCGATTGACAGATTCTGCAATCTTAGCACGGACTAAAGCATCACCCTGTGCACTGGTATAACCATGCAGAACGACAGGGTCCATCTCCTTTAAGAGACGGATTGCGGTCTCGTTGACACTGTCAGGAGCAGGAACGCTTGGATTACCAATGGAGAAATCGAAGATGTTCTCCGAACCCACTTCCTTTGCACGCTGTTTTCCGAACTCGAATAATTCACGAATTACAGATCTCTGGGTACCAAGACCTACCATATCTTTGTTTAGCATAATAAATCCTCACAATCTTTCTAATGTAGCTTTGGCTAATTAAAACTATGTAAATCATATCCTAGATGATTTAGCACTTTAGCCAAATGAATTATATCTATGATAATTCAAATTAATTAATATGTCAACGTTCGTCTGCCAATGGGAAAAAGTATGGTAAAAAGTATTAGTTGTCACCATAATAATCAATATGTCCGCCTGAGACGGACATGTTTTTTGATATATATTGACATCAATAGACAAGTGTGATAAATTACAATAAATGTAGTACTTTAATGTAAAAAAAGTTTCGAGAGATAGTAATTATCAGAAACAGGAATGTGCAAAGCGTTCCTGCTTTTAAATTGTGCAAACGAATTTAACGCAAGAAAGTGTTAAATTGATAAAGTATAAAGGTAAGGAGAGTAATTATGCCAGTTACAGATCTTTTGGAGAGAAATCACAAGTTGTACGGCAACGAGGTAGCTCTGGTAGAGCTTAACCCGAGGATGAAGGATACTAGAAGAACGACATGGAAAGAGTTCGATCTGGTACAGCAGACCGATTTTATGCCATACCGCAGAGAGATTACATGGGAGATCTTTGATGAGAAGGCGAACCGTGTTGCCAATATGCTCATTAGCCGAGGTATCAAAAAGGGTGATCGTGTCGCAATCTTGATGTTCAATTGCCTTGAGTGGCTTCCAATCTATTTTGGAATTTTGAAGACAGGTGCTATCGCAGTACCATTTAACTTCCGTTATGATTCTGATGAGATCAAGTATTGTGCTGATCTTGCTGAGGTTCACGTGATTATGTTTGGACCACAGTTTATTGGTCGTATTGAGGCAATTGCGGAGGAACTATGTAAAGGAAGATTATTAATCTATGTAGGTGATGGCTGTCCTACTTTTGCAGAATCTTATCATGAGCTGGTAGCAGATTGCTCTAGTCAGCCTCCAAAGGTTCGTATCGACGATGAGGATGATGCAGCAATATACTTCTCCTCAGGAACTACTGGATTCCCAAAGGCAATCCTTCATAATCATGAGAGCCTTCTGCAGGCTGCTCAGATGGAGCAGAAGCATCACAAGACAAGTCGAGATGACTGCTTCTTATGTATCCCACCTCTTTATCACACTGGTGCGAAATTCCACTGGATGGGAAGTTTATGTGCAGGATCCAGAGCAGTTCTCTTAAAAGGTACTACTCCAGATGTTATTCTTGATGCGGTTTCCAGCGAGCACTGTACTATTGTCTGGCTGCTGGTCCCTTGGGCACAGGATATCTTAGATGCACTTGACCGTGGAGATCTTAAGCTAGAGGATTATAATCTGGAACAGTGGAGATTGATGCACATTGGTGCACAGCCAGTACCTCCATCATTAATTAAGCACTGGAAAGATTACTTCCCAAATCATCAGTATGATACCAACTATGGATTGTCAGAGTCTACAGGTCCAGGCTGTGTTCATCTGGGCCTTGAAAATATTAATAAGATTGGTGCAATCGGTGTTCCTGGATATCGTTGGCAGTGTAAGATTGTCGATGAGAGCGGACAGGACGTAAAGCAGGGTGAAGTTGGTGAGCTCTGTGTTAAGGGCCCTGGTGTTATGACATGCTATTATAATAACCCAGAGGCAACCGCAGAAGTCTTAAAGGACGGATGGCTGTTTACAGGAGATATGGCAAGACAGGATGAGGATGGTTTCTACTATCTTGTAGATCGTAAGAAAGACGTTATCGTCAGTGGTGGAGAGAACATTTATCCAGTACAGATTGAGAACTTCTTAGAGGCTTATGGTAAAGTAAAGGATGTTGCCGTTATCGGACTTCCTGATAAACGATTAGGAGAGATTACCGGTGCGATTATTGAAGTTAAGGAAGGTATGACATGCTCAGAAGATGAGATCAATGAGTACTGCATGAAGCTTCCTCGTTATAAACGTCCAAAGAAGATTATCTTTGCAGATGTTCCAAGAAATGCAACTGGAAAGATTGAGAAACCGAAGCTTAGAAAGCGTTATGGTGCAGAGAATCTGGTAGAAAAAGAATACAGTGCATAAGAATTATGCTGATGGAGCCGCTCTCACAGGGCGGCTCTTACTTTATAAAAAGTGCAGTTGATGAGAAATTAAGATTTTCATTAACTGCGCTTTTTGAGTTTAGCATGCAAACGAACCGCCAGTGTCTGGTTATTTGTCATTGTAAGAATTTGGCATATGTAATTTATGTAAAACAAATCTAATAATAACAAGTCGGGTCTAATCAAAGTAAGAATTAGATACAATCTATTATTGACAACTATCATGAATTAGTGTAAACTAATGATGTTTAGAAAATATGATAACCTTTTTCAATAGCCTTTCGATATTGTTACGAAAGGAAAAGATTTTGTAATGTATCTTTTTAAGTAGGAGGGATAAGTTATGCCAATAACAATGGCATCACCAGGAGAGCCTGTCGTAATTAAGAGAGTCGGCGGCAATGATCAGACCAGATTGTTTCTGGAACGTCTTGGCTTTGTAGAAGGAGCTACCGTCACAGTAATAACGGAAGTGAAGGGGAACCTGATTGTGAATATCAAAGAGTCACGTGTCGCAATAGGTAAGGCACAGGCTAATAAGATCTTCTTCTAGATCTTTAGACATTAGATTGTTCTGGCTTGTTGGGGTATGATCTCCTAGCCATGACATAAATTATTCAAATATTATATAACAGAGGAGTGTGAAAATAGGAATGACATTAAGAGAAGCAGTCGTTGGCAAGGACTACAAAGTGAAAAAGATCAGCGGAGTAGGAGCTGTTAAAAGACGTATCATGGATATGGGCATCACAAAGAATGTACAGCTTCATGTCAGAAAGGTAGCTCCACTTGGAGATCCAGTTGAGTTAACCGTTCGTGGATATGAGCTGTCTCTGCGTAAGGGTGATGCAGAGAGTATCGAGATTGAGGAGGTTTAATATTATCTGATAATCTCGGAGAGCGGCAGCTTGCCGTAAACCCAAATGGAATCACTAGTCTGACATCCATTTCAGCAGTCCTTATGAATATGAGGACAGATTATTTACAATTCAAAGTTGAAGGAAGGAAGTTCAATTATGGCTATTAAAATCGCGTTAGCTGGTAACCCAAACTGCGGTAAAACCACACTGTTTAACGCACTGACAGGCGCCAACCAGTATGTTGGTAACTGGCCAGGAGTTACTGTAGAGAAAAAAGAAGGTAAATTAAAAGGCTACAAAGACGTAAGAATCGTCGATCTGCCAGGTATCTATTCCTTATCTCCATACACACTGGAGGAGGTAGTTGCCCGTAACTATATTGTCAATGAGAAACCGGATGCGATTATCAATATCGTAGATGGTACCAACCTTGAGCGTAATCTGTATCTTTCTACTCAGGTTATGGAACTTGGTGTTCCAGTTCTGATGGCAATCAATATGATGGACGTTGTCAAGAAGAATGGTGACAAGATTAATCTGGAAGGATTAAGTCAGTCTCTTGGCTGTCAGGTAGTTGAGATCTCAGCTCTTCACGGTGATGGAATCAAGGCAGCTGCAGACAAAGCAGTAGAGCTTGCGAAGACTGGAAACCTTAACAAGAGAGTTCATGCCTTCTCTAGAGACTGTGAGGATATCATTGCGAAAGTTGAGGATAAGATTGGCAGTGATGTTCCGGACGCTCAGAAGAGATTCTTCGCTATCAAGCTTCTGGAGAAAGATGATAAGATTCATGACATGCTTTCTAATGTCCCAGATGTCTCCGCAGAAATTAAGGAGATGGAAGACAAGTTCGACGATGATACAGAGTCTATCATTACCAATGAGAGATATACTTACATTTCCTCCATTATTGATAGTTGTATTAAAAAGAATTCTAAGAGAACCTTATCCACATCAGATAAGATTGACCGTATCGTCACAAACCGTATCTTAGCACTTCCTATTTTTGCGGTTATTATGTACTGCGTCTACTATCTATCAGTATCCAGCGGCGGAATCGGAACTATCGGAACCGATTGGGTCAACGATGTACTTTTCGGAGATGTTGTTCCACCTTTAGTAACAGGATTCTTAGAGTCAATTCACTGTGCTGCATGGCTACAGGGACTGATCGTTGATGGTATTATCGCTGGAGTCGGTGCGGTTCTTGGTTTCGTACCTCAGATGTTAGTATT
This sequence comes from Lachnospiraceae bacterium, assembly GCA_036310685.1. Lineage (GTDB taxonomy): Bacteria > Bacillota > Clostridia > Lachnospirales > Lachnospiraceae > Anaerobutyricum. The sequence continues at coordinate 5,571 of JAXJRI010000063.1, forward strand.
GTTCTTCTGTCTGGCATTCTTAGAGGGATGCGGATACATGGCACGTATTGCCTTTATCATGGACCGTATCTTCCGTAAATTCGGATTATCCGGTAAATCATTCATCCCTATTTTAATCGGAACTGGATGTGGTGTTCCAGGTGTTATGGCTTCTCGTACGATTGAGAACGAGAGAGACCGTCGTATGACTATCATCACCACAACATTTATTCCTTGCAGTGCAAAGCTTCCTATCATTGCTCTGATCGCAGGCGCATTTTTCCCAGATCAAGCCTGGGTAGGACCAAGTGCTTATTTCATTGGAATTGCAGCGATTATTGTTTCCGGTATCATTTTAAAGAAGACTAGAATTTTTGCGGGAGATCCAGCGCCATTCGTCATGGAGCTGCCAGCTTATCATTTGCCAACACCAGGTAGTATCTTAAGAGCAATGTGGGAGCGTGCATGGTCCTTCATTAAGAAAGCTGGAACCATCATCTTACTTTCTACTATCGTTCTCTGGTTCTTAATGAGCTTCGGATGGGTAGGCGGACACTTTGGAATGCTCGATGCTACACAGCTTGAGTCTTCTGTCCTTGCCAAGATTGGACATGGCATTGGCTGGATTTTTATCCCACAGGGCTGGAATGTTGCTCCTGAGGGTGGCACACCAGGACTTTGGAAGTTCGCAGTTGCTGCAGTATCTGGACTTATTGCAAAAGAAAATGTCGTTGCTACCGTCGGTATGTTATTCGGAGTAGCAGAAGTAGCAGAAGATGGTAAAGAGATTTGGGGTCAGTTAGCACAGACTATCGTACCAGTTGCTGCCTACTCTTACTTAGTGTTCAATCTTCTTTGTGCACCTTGCTTCGCTGCTATGGGAGCAATCAAGCGTGAGATGAACTCCACAAAATGGTTCTTTATTGCCATTGGATATCAGTGTGGATTCGCTTACTTAGTATCAATGTGTATCTTCCAGTTTGGAGGACTGATCACAGGAGTGGTAGGATTCAATTTCTTCACAATTCTTTCTATTGCAGTTGTAGTACTCTTCGTATACTTACTCCTAAGACCTTATAAAGAGCCGACAGAGTTCGTTGAGAAATCGAAAGCAGCCGCTTAATTCTTTCAAATACAAACAAAGAGAGGGTGAGAAAGACGGGTATGGAAGAAGAGCAGAAGAGAGAGATTATCAGGCGATTAAAAGATGCTGGATTTCGGATTACAAAAAGACGTCTGATGCTCCTTGATATTATCTTAAAGGGAGACTGTTCTTCCGCTAAGGAGATTATTTATAAGGCTTCCAAGATTGACAGCAGCATAGGTTCTGCAACCGTTTATCGCATGCTCAATATATTAGAGGATATTGGAGTGATTAAGCGAAACAATATCTATCAGATTGATTCCACCTGCATAGAGTATGGAGTCAAGAAAAAAGGATATGAAGTCATTCTTTATTTTGATGATATGAGTACCTTGGAACTTGATCCGACAGATTATCAAAGGATCGTTGAGGTAGGGCTTAGAGCTTCAGGATATATGAAGGGGAAAAAACTTTCCAGGATTACTTCAGTCAGTAATGAGTGAAAATAATAGATAATAACAAAAGGACTTTGACAAACGGTCTACACTGTAAGGCTGTCAACTGTCAGAGTCCTTTTTGTATTTTTTCTGCAGGGACTTGCGTAAACGGCTTCATAAGGCTATAATTTTACTAATTGTGTATACAAGGTGAGATTACAAGAGGAGAACAAGATATGTATCATGCACTTCATCTGGACTATCAACTAGATAGCGATTCCCTAAAGCATAGGCTGAAGCTGGATCAGGATTTGGATTCCAATGATAACATATTAAAGGTCTTTTCTCAGGTGGAGAAGGATGCCAGGCTATGTATTAAGCTTCGAGGAATGTACGTAGAAGGACATCATGTTACAGGAATTCCTGAAGTGGACCGCTGCCAGAAACAGATTCTGGTTCTTGTATTTATTACCCAGGAAGTCTTGAATCAGATGGATCAGTACACGAAGGAAGAGAAGTACCTGGAAGCCTATCTAATGAATGAGATAGCTAATGATGTACTTTTTGCAGCATCCGATCAGGCAAACCAGTATCTCTGTCAGATGGAACAGAAAGAAGGCAGGAATCTTACCAGGGCCTTTTTCCCTGGGGATCATGATCTGCCGATAGAGAAACAGAGTCATTTCATCAATATTTTAACCAGAGAAAGAATTCAGAGAGATCTTCCAGAGGAGACAGCTCATAAGGCATCAAGAGCAGTTCTAGGAATTACAACCAACGAGTATGGCATGCTGGTTCCAGAGAAGGCCATGATTTATGCATTTGGTTCTGATTCAAGTAATCAGGTGGTTTCTGTCACCCATGACTGCAGCCATTGCCAGAACCTGACATGCATTTATCGAAAAGAATGAGACAAGAAGAATAGGAATAAGATTATGAGTACCATCAGATTTATATATCAGAAGAAAGAGATAGAAACTCCGCAAGGTACCTTGGCAGATGCTTGTGCCAAGGCGGGATATCCGCTGAATCTGGTCTGTGGCGGTAAGGGTACCTGTGGAAAATGTAGCGTGAAGGTCCGTTTATCAGACAAGGCACAAGAGGATGTTGGAAAAGCTCAGGAGATTACTGAGGTTCTCGCCTGTCAGACACCGGCAGACCAGGTTTCGGAAGTTTACATGGAACATCCAGAAGAATTGCTGAGGGCAAATATACTGACCTCACTTGGACAGGTGGACGAGAATCGAACCCTTTCATCTTCCGTCAAAAAAAGATACACCACTCTGGCAGAATTCGAGCCAGAGGAAGGCCAGGGATATCTGGAGGAAGGTCAGGCAGATCTTCATGTCATGAGAAGATTATCAGCCATCGTATCGAGAGAAGACCTGGAGGGATGTACTTTGGTCTGCTTTGATTCTGGGGACAGCAGAGACCGCATTATTGATATTCAGCCGGGAGATGTCAGAGACTTTCTTTTTGGTGCCGCAATTGACATCGGAACCACTACAGTAGTTCTGTATCTTTATGATTTGAATTCAGGCAAGCTGCTCTCTACCCAGTCCAGTCTGAATCGACAGATTATTCACGGTGCGGATGTCATCACGAGAATCACCTATTCCAGTGAGAGTGAGGCACATCTTAAGGATATGCAGTATCAGATTAAGGACACGATAAAAACCTTATTAGAAAAAGCTTATCGAGACGGGTCAGATAACTCTAACCTTAGTTATGATCAGATTCAGGATAATCTTTATCATATGGTTCTGTGTGGTAATAGTACCATGCAGCACCTCTTCTTTGGTCTGAATCCCAAGAAACTAGGCGCCAGCCCATTTGCTAATATCACCATGGACCGGGTTCTCTCTAATGGAGTCTGCATGGGATTTCCAGTAGCTCACGGCTGTCAGGTTGAATTCCTGCCTCTCCTCGGAAGTTTTGTCGGGGCAGACACGACAGCAGCGATGCTGAATCTTTCGGAAAAAGATAAGACCTATCTGATGATAGACTTAGGCACCAACGGTGAGATTGCGGTCGGTAATGAACAAGGCTTTCTGGTAGCTTCGACAGCTTGCGGGCCTGCCTTAGAGGGAGGCAATATCTCCTGTGGTATGAGAGGAAGCGAAGGAGCCGTTGAGAAGGTCAGGATAGAAGAGGATAAGGTTCTTGTCCGTGTAATCGGAAGCTCTGACTGGATTCAAGTGGGCGGAAAGGATGACCATAGTAAGAATATCAGAGGGATCTGTGGTTCCGGTATTATCGATATCATGGCCTGTCTCTTAAAGGTTGGAATTGTGGACGAGCAGGGAACGATGCTCTCAAAAGAGGAATACCAGGAAGCTCACCCTTCAAGCCTTCTAGCAGAAAGAATCCAGGAGTTAGAAGAATACAATCAGGCATTCTATCTGACGGATCAGATCTATTTCAGTCAGAAAGATGTCAGACAGATCCAATTGGCTAAGAGCAGCATATATTCCGGAAGTATGGCTCTGGTCCGCCAGTATCAAAATACTCGGAATGATAACAAAATGGTATCCTCAACGGAGAAGAGTAGTGATGGCGAAAAACAAGATATTACTCTCAAAGGGATAGATTATCTTGTCCTTGCGGGCGCATTTGGAAACTATATTGACATTGACAATGCCTTGCTCATAGGATTACTCCCGAAGATGACAAGAAATTACATTATTTCTATAGGAAATGGGGCGGGAAATGGTGTACGATGGTATCTAACAGACTCGTCTTATCGGGACAAAGTGTCGATAATTAAGAAGAATACCAGACATGTTGAGCTGGCTAATGACCCCTATTTTATGGATGATTATATTATGAACATGATATTCTCAAGCTGATATGGCGAGAAACAATCCCCAATGAATAGATAGGTAATTGCGAAACAAATCCTCACTAACAGGGTATAAGGGGGGTGAGATCCCAAAAATCGGAATTTTTAGATGCGAAGCCCGCTAATAGCGTGGTCGTTTGGACAACTTTCTGATAAAGAGCGCAC
>JAXJRI010000064.1:0-14811 GCA_036310685.1 Lachnospiraceae bacterium
GATCAAGGCACTTCATTATGAGGGAGACGGGTATCTTCTGTTATATAAGCGTCTTATCGATGGAAAGTTTCGCTGGCCGCAGAATGAAGAAGACGTACGGTCGTTATCAGCAGAGCAGTTTCACAGATTGATGACAGGCTTCAGCAACGATCCCTCCATCCAGAAAAGGAAGTCTGCCCTGTTCCAACCCTTTTCTTAGGGTTTTTATGATTTGGAACTTATCCTGCCCTGACACCATTCGGATATGTTTTTACAACATGATACTCAATCCCATAATTATCCAGTTCATTCATCCCAGACTGTCCATGTCCACCAGATTTTAAGCGAATATGCTGTCGCCTTTGCGGATGAGTATACGAGGCTTCATTCGAATGAACTACCGCACTACAGATTATTTACTAGGAACAGAAAATAAAGGTATCAATCCTACACTTGAATATAACAACACTTTGCGGATCATGGAGCGTTATGCAAACAACTGGACACAAGAGCAAAAGCTAACCCTGATAAAAATACTTTTTGAGAGTAATAATTAACTTTGACTTTACCAGAAGACCTCTACAGCACAAGACACAGGATAATCAATCTGGAAGGAGATGACCTAACATGACAGACTATTCCAGCGAGTCAGCTAAACTAAATAATACAGCCCTGGAATATCGCATGGACAGTCTCGACACTCCTAAGTCTTCTGAGACCTATTCCTATTCATTAATACCCGACAGGGCTCACTATATACAGGCACAAGTGTCTCCCTGTCACATGACTTTATCTTTAAATTATTTATTTGTGACACAGACCTTTATTGGTCAAAGACATTTCTCTCTGTAGATGTCATTCAGGATGTTATTAACACTTTTCACCAGACGTTTACTTTAATGACCTGTGTCCATCCTAGTAAAAATATGACCAACTCTCTTACTGATGTAGCTGGTGCCATTCAATATGTATCCAACATAGTATTGCCTTCCACATGGAGATCGCGCGCAATTCTCCATGATGCCATTCATAAACTTATGCAGACTTTGGAGTACTCGCTGATATTTGCCGTCACAAATGTCCGTTCAATGCTGAATCCTCGGCAATTGAATCAGATATTTAAAATCGATCCACCAGACAATCTCCATCTCTGCCTTATCGCAAGCCAAGTACAGATTACTAACATTATACTTCGTGCCAAGGCGATGCTACAAATCCATTTGGATTATAAATCAGAGTTATTACGAATAAACTTACCACATATTAATAACCGCAGTTCCGTAAAGACCTCACATCACAGCTTATTGAAACGATTAGCATCTTAATTTTTCAATATGTTATGATGGAGGTAAACCATGGATACAAATAGATTAAATAAAGCACTCGAAGATACATTTGATGATACTATGATTGATTATGAATCATTACCTCACGTGCAGTACGAACGAGACCAGATAGAGCGGCAGATACGTGAGTTAACATTACACCACCCAGAAGCAGCCGACGACATCACAGACATCAAGTATAACTTAAAACCCGATTCCCCGCAAGCTGAGATGCCGAAATCTCGCGGAAAATCGGGCTTTTCGAGCACCCTCTTCACTGATTTGGGTCTTTAGGTGTAAAATTTAAAAGAAGTTCATACTGTTCTTTCTCTGCCTCGATCTCGTCAAGGACCTTTCTTCCGTATTTCTGTATCATCCTGGCGACAATTCCGCACATCGCTCCATATTCCTTCGTGCAACCGGATTCAACTCCTCACCAGGAGCATGCTCCCTGTCGTCCTTCCAGCTCACTACTATCCGCTGTTCCATCTGCTGTCCCTCCGAAAATGTATTCCGAGAGGTTTTCCTCTCAAAACACACAGGACAGTTTCAGATGGAATGAGCAAAACAGTCAGAAAAGTTTATAATTCATCAACAGTTTTTCTCTCGCAGTAAGACTTGAGTCTTGTATGCAAATCGCTTCCTATCTTATATGCCGATCTTGATATTACAACTTTTCCGAGTCCTCAGTAAGCCAGTTCCGGATATCATTCCTCTTATCCTTAAATAATTGCTCTCTGCTTCCCTGAAATACGATTGAGGTCGCTCTTCCTTTGCGCTTAAACTCAGCAAAATGGGAGCAGTAATTAAGAAACATGGGATCATGCTCCGCGATGATAAAGGTTTTACCGCTCTTGGATATCTGATCATATATCAATCCTAAAAGTCTTAAGGTCTCTCTTCTGCCAAGCCCCTTAGCCGGTTCATCAAGGCCAATCATTGAATATTTATTGTCGTTTAACGCCTCAGCAAGCTTTATTCTCTGATTTTCTCCACCTGACAGCGTCTTTATCTTTTGGCTCAATTTCAGGTATCCTAACCCGAGATTTGATAACAGCTCAAGCATTTTGGTTGCTTTAGGCGATATCTTCATTCCAGATGCAATCAGTTCGTCTATCGTCATCTGCTGAATATTGTAAATATTAGCGCCATCAATTTTCCAGTCGAGTACTTCCTGTAGATATCCGGAACCGCCGCACTTATCGCAGGTATCATACAGCTTTTCCTCATAAAAGCTTCCTATTTCGACAACACCGGAACCGCCGCACTTGTCACACGCACCTTTTCCTCGCTGTGAGAAATATCCTTTATCCTTGCCCAATGCTTTAGCGTAATGATTTCGTATCTCATCAAGAAGCTTGGTATATGTTGCAACAGTTGTAAAAGAATTTCCATTCAAGGGCTTCTGTAAAACATACAGGTAATCCTCATAGTACTTTGGAAGAATCTCTCTAAGAACCGTCGTCTTACCGCAGCCCGACATACCGCAGATTCCGAGAATAGAGGAACGCGGTATTAACAGTTCAGCGCCTGTATAATCAACATAATCGGAATCAAGAACGCATTTATCCTGTGATGTTCCTTTGAAAAATTGATACTTTAAGGAAGCATCCTGGAGCTCAAGGAATTCTTCTCTGCTTATCAGATAACCCCCGTTTTTACCTCCATCATGACCAAGATAAATATTGTGATCCGCCTCTTCAATAACCTTCTTATTATGCTCTACAACAAGTAGCGTATTTTTCTTGCACATCTCCTCGATTAGCCCTATTGTGAAGTCTACCTCAGCAGGATATAGAGATGCAGTTGGTTCATCGAGGACGATCAATAGATCATGCATTTTACCAATCAGCAGCTGTGCAATGCGAAGGCGTTGCAGTTCACCACCAGACAATGAAGAGATTGACCTTGTAAGGCTCAAATATCCCAATCCGACTCTTCTGCACGCAGCAATGAAGGAGAGAACTGTTTCCAGTGATAATTGAAGTGACTTATCGGAAGCCTTCTTCAGCCTCGCCAAATCCTTTTCAAGAGTATCCAGGTCATCTGTATACAAGTCGGAAACTGTAAACCCTTTACAAAGCTCTTTCGCCGCCGTCTTTTTTCTCAGCCTACTGCCACCACAGCAATCACACTTCTTCTGAGCTGAATATTGTTCATGGTTATGTGAAAATATATCATCAGCCTTCTTTTCGAATCCGGCAATAGGACCGATATAGCAGCTTGTTTTAGACCTGACCCTTCCTCCAGCCTTGTATTTATAAGTTCGTTTTTCCTCTCCTTCGCCATAAAGAAGCTTTTCCTTCTGCTTCGCTGATAAATCCTTAAACCTTTTGTTACTGTCAATTCCGATTTCATCGCAATAAGATATTAAAAGCTGCCTGAAAAAATCCACATAAGTTTTTTGCCAACACCTAAAGGGAACCTCACAGATTTTCTTATCATAATCAATAATGCTTATCGGATCCGGCTGTAATTTGTAACCAAGTCCCTGGCATTCTCTGCAGCGTCCATCGCCGTTATAGTTGAAATCACTCAAAGGTAGTCCTGTAATACTCGCCGCTACGTAGATAACAAATTTCTGCAGATCAAAATAACTCATGATGGTAGATCTGGGATTAACATTGAAGTTCAATTGCTTCAATGGGATCGCCATGATCACGTCATCATAGGAATCCACATCATAATCATTCTCAACCTTGTTGTCGTTTGTCATTTTGTCGTATTCAGCCTTGCTAATACCAGCTATCGTACTGAAAGCAAGGCTGGATTTCCCGCTGCCACTGACTCCTGCAATACAAGTCATGCCGCCCTTATACAAATCAACATCGATATTCTTCAGATTATGTGTCCTGATTCCCTTATAAGTTATCTTTTGCATTCTGCCACCCATAGATAGTTGTCATCCAACTCATCTTCCATTTTTTCTATTCCACTAAAATCCAGTCTCCTTGCCGAAAAAAGGATCTCCATCCCAGCTTCATCCAGCATCCTCCTTATTTCAGAGACAAAAGGCACATGAAGAAAAAACTCATTATCATAATCCTCCAACTCTTCATCCCCAAGTGCAAGCTGCTGTTCCCACGTCATGGCGTTACGGTCAATGTTTAGCTGTGTAGCTTTTTCTGTCCAATACGATTTTTCTACCTTATTGTCCAGAAAAGGAGTGGTAAAAATAAACTTTCCGTCCGCATTTAGTAACCTGCGGATTTCTTTTGTCGCAGCTAAACGATCATCATATGATTCCAGAAGCATCAGACCATTAAAAGAAAAGATAATATTATCAAATTCATCATCCCCATATTTTGTCTGAAGTATATTTCCGACTTGATAATCAATCTCCGGATTAAGCCTCTTTGCTTCTTCTATCATTTTAGCGGAGTAGTCCATTCCGATAACACGGTAGCCATTTCGATAAAGAGGTATTGTGACCCTGCCTGCACCGCATCCTACATCAAGCGTATTTCCTCCGAGCACAAAATACTTATCAACCAGCATTTCTTCATATCGGAAAAGTCCGGCTTTAATAAAATCACTATAATAGTTTACTATTTCTGCGTCATTATAGCTTTTCTCATTCGATTGCGATGTACTCATAGCCCGCTACTCCAAATAATCTAACAGGAGCTTCCTGTATTGATTTTCCTTAAATTCCGGTGTGCAATCGACGGCCAGCATATCGCCATGTCGGTTCATGTAGTCTATCCGGCATCCGCCGGCACATATATATCTGAGTTCGCACTCTTTGCACTTTTTCAGATAGTCGGTGGATGTTGTCCGATTCAGTTCATTAAACTCCCGAAATATCTGCTGCATATCGTCATGCAATTTTCTGTAATAAGCGGAAAACTTATTACAAGGATAGATCTTACCATCAGCATCTACCACAATATTGGTTCCAATGCCGCAATTCTTAAATCTAACATTCCTGCCGTTGCTTGAAGCCTTTGTGACTCCTTTACTCTGAAGCTGACTAACCAGTGAGATCATCAACTTATCGACTTCACGTTTATTAAACCCTGTGAAATCCATAGAAAGAGCATTACCTGTCATTTCAATATCATCATTCAGCCTTATTTCTAGATTCTCATACTCTATTGAATTGACAAATGAGATCAAGTTAGTGCGTATATCCTCTACGGTAGCCGGCAGGATGGTCACTGCCAAGGTGATTTTTATCCCTGTGGTTTTCAGCAGTTCAATAGCATGCAGGGCCTTCTGATAATTTCCGATCCCTCGTATTTTTTCATATATCCGCTGAGAAACACCTTCAAAGCTGATCTGCACCTCCTGACAACACTCCGCAATGTCCCTGTAGTTTCTCTCGTTGATCAGCGTTCCATTCGTAAAGAGTGTAACATTCTGTCCCTTCAACCCTCTGAGTAACCTCATGATATCGGGATGAATGAGCGGTTCTCCTCCAGATACCACGATATCTGTGTCACCGTTTAGCTCTTTTATACTGTCAACGACTGATAAAATCTCATCGACGTTCAACTCCTGCCTTTTGACAATGCCAGCAGATACAAAGCAATGAGGGCATCGCATGTTACAGTTATTTGTCAGGGTAATATGAACCTTTTTCTTAATTGTTTCAACTGACTCCTCCGCCTCCGGAACAGCCTCCTCATAAAACTGGCAGTCTTCGACTTTCGCCAGAAAATTAGTAAATGCATGAATGCAGTCTTCCTCTGTATTTCCGGGAAATGCTGAGTAATATTTATTCAGACCATCTATAATTTTATTCTCTGAGAGAATGCGAAAAATCTCATACTCCTTATCATCAAGTACAAGCCAGTTAGGATAATCAGGAGCCACAATAATGTGGTATCCATCGATTTCCCTGCACACGGTTTTGTGGGGAAACTCCACCCTTGAATTGACATCAAATTCTTTACTCATATTTTTCGGTATGTTGTAACAAATAAGCCCCAGGAACATGTCCCGGGGCTCCTCAACTTCATGGTTGCCTGATCAGCAGTCTTTTCTCTTGTGCGTAGTTCTGCACTGAGATCTCTGGCAGTTAACGCGAACCGAGTTTTCCTTCTTTTCCGAAACTTCAATCTTCTTTACCTGTTTAAACATACCTTCCTCCTGTTGTCATTTTTGTCTTAGATTAACAATCTTTCCGCTTGTGAGTTGTACGGCACTGCATACGCTGGCCGACGACAATGACCTGAGTCTTGTTTTTACTGGGAACAACAATGTTTTTCAGTTCTTTGAACATCTTTTGCCTCCTATGATTTTCGTGCCATACATACACTATGGTAATGTTAGTATAGCGCCGATTCCTCGCTTCTGTCAACGGCTTCGCAAAAGGAGATAGTGTAAAAGTAATGTCAGTTGGGAAAAGAGAATCTACCTCGAACGAGGCAATAAGATCGGTCCTATTTCCCATAGTTTACTTCCAATTCCAGAGTTTGTCAAAACAACGATCCTTAACTGGCCTGCTTTCGCCCATTCTGCTGTCATATAAATCGATCCTCTGCAGTAAAAACGAAGAACAAAATCCAAATCTTCAGAAACAGGATTCCCAGTATTCTTGGCAATGAATTCTCGATAAAATTGATAGATACTCTGATAATAATAATCTATCAGGTTATTCTGTGCCACTTCGAAATGTTGACGAATAAAAACCTCCCTCTGATAGTGTCAATAGTTTTGTGTAAACTCCGGAACAGATTTCTTGTTCAGTGTATTCCTTCGACCTCTTCTCTCGCGCGCATTCTTTGCATCATCCTCTTATATATGTTATGTTAAAAGACGTGTATGAATTAAAGATACAAAGGAGTATTAAGCATGTTACTGATTGATAAAACATTACTAAGGCTTTCAAAGGGGCTCTGGGGATGGATCTGCCTGATTGCAGGTGTCCGTCTGCTCGCCCTGATTTTACTCACTTCCTTTGCAAAAGTTATGGGATCTTTCCTGGGCACTATGTTTAACCCGGTCTATAATCTGGCTTTGACCATGCAGGCGGCGAAATCCGCCTTGCTGATTGCTCTTGTCACACTAGCTGCCAAACTTTTGCAGGGAGAACTAGAATACCGCTGTGCAGCAGCTGCCAGAACCTCCATGCGTCAAAAGATCTTCCAGAAGATTCTGGAACTGGATGCAGGAAGTATTGAAAAGATTGGTCCCGTTTCTGCCATCACTTCCAGTGTGGATGCCGTAGAACATATGCAGGTTTACGCCAGTGAGTACCTGCCATCCTTATTGTACTCTGTCGCAGCACCGATCTATCTTTTCTTTGTGCTGAAGCGATACTCGCTTCCCGCCGCCATCCTGCTTGTGGTCGTATCCCTGATTCTTCTGCCTCTCCACAATGTCTTCCGCTTCCGCATCGAAAACCTGCGAAAGAAATACTGGCATTCCGTGGATGATATGACCGGATATTATCTTGATTCTATCCGTGGTATCTCTACCTTAAAGCTCTTTGACCGCGATCAGGAGCACAGTCAAGTTCTGTCAGGTAAGGCAGACACTTTAAATCAGAATATTAACGCATTTATGAAGATTAATTTCACTTCATTTCTTGTGACGGAAGCCCTGATCAGTCTGGCAATCCTCTCTTCTGTCGGGATTGTCCTTGGCCAGCTGTCTGGTCTTGGAGATGCTCTGACTCTCTTAATGCTTGCCTACGGATATTTTGGTGCCGAGCGAGAGTTAATGAGTGCGACTCATGATGCTTTGACTGCGGTCTCTGCCGCTGTGAAGGTAACTGAGATTATGGAGACGGATACATCTAGGCTTTATAATCCAAGTGCACCGGGGGATCCAAATGGGAACGATGGTATCCATATGTCCGACGTCAGCTTCTCTTATCCAGGAAGAGATCCTGTTCTGAAAAACATCAGTCTTCAGATTCCAAAGGGTGGTATGACCGCACTTGTCGGTCTTTCTGGCAGTGGCAAATCCACCATCGGATCACTCCTTATGAAGTTTATGGATCCTTCCAGCGGAAACATCTATATGGATGGAACGAATATGGAAGCGATGAAGCCAGAAGAAGTCCGAAGGCAGATTACCATGGTTCCGCAGAGTGTCTCTATTTTTGGCGGCACCGTTCGAGACAATCTGAAACTGGCCGATCCAAATGCCAGCGACCAGGAACTAGATCGCGTACTTTCCGAAGTCCGGCTTCCTGACTTTGTCGGTCATCTGGACAGAGACTGTGGTGATTCGGGAAACATGCTCTCCGGTGGTCAGCGCCAGAAGATCGGTATTGCAAGAGCTCTTCTTTCCAAGGCACCTTACATCCTTCTTGATGAGGCTACCTCCTCGGTCGATCCACAAAGTGAGCAGGAGATTTGGGAGACTATCAGTACCCTGGCTCAGAGTCGAACCTTAATTGTGATCTCCCACCGTCTGTCATCTATTCGAGGGGCTGATTCCATCTACGTCTTAAAGAATGGTGTCGTAACGGAGCAGGGTACTCACAGGCAGCTGATGGAATATGGTGGATTCTACGCAGAGCTTGCCACACAACAGGCTGAGATGGAAAAGGAGGCAATGTGATCATGAAAATAAAATATTCTTATGCTCTTGGAGAAATGCTTGGCCGCCTTTTAGCGAAAGCCAAACCTATTCGTGGTTATCTCATCATTTCCTCCTTAGCTAGTATCGTTGGCAATCTCTCCCGCATGCTCTTCATGGTTTTTGGCGCATTCTGGATCCTGGCTGCCTCCAATCATGTAGATGGAAGTCCCATCTTCTATGCCGCAATCATGCTTCTTTTTGGCATGCTCATTGCCGTCTGCCGTTATCTGGAGGGTGTCTACTCCCATCGAGGGGCTTACGGAATTCTAGCCCATATGCGAGTGGACCTTTATGATAACATTGCAAGGATCTCCCCCGCTTATCTAATCGATCATCAATTGGGAGACATCTTAAACATTGCTGTGGGAGATATTGAACAATTAGAGTTCTTCTTTGCCCATATGATTGGACCTATGTTTACGGTCTTTTTGCTTCCAGCTATGACCCTGATTGTTGCCGGGCAGTTCAGTCATTACTTTGTTCTGACTTTACTTCCGATCTTTATTCTGGTCTCTGTCATCATTCCGCTCATTGCCATGAAAGCAGGCAGACGAATCGGTGTGCATTCAAGGAAGAGCCAGGGAGCCCTCAAGGCAACCATCTTAGAGAGTGTCTACGGCATGAAGGATATTCAGATCTATGAGGCCGGAGAAAGCCGCAGACAGGATATGTTAGACCGCAACCGAGAAGTCAATCGTGCGGCACATGGTCTAAAACTTCACCGGTCCGTGATGTCCTCTCTTCCAGACTTCTTTACGAATTTGGCCCGCATTCTGATTATCACGGTGGGCGGCTATCTGGCTCTGACTGGTCAGGGAAGTCCTGTGGGAACGATCGTGGTATCCTTTGCCGTTTCCGCATCCTTCTCTTCCACCTTCTCTCTAACCTCGGTCGTTTCTAATCTCTTAGAGACATTTGCTTCCGCAGAGCGTATCTTCTTAATCGAAGATGCCGTCCCATCCACACAGGAATGTCAGAATCCGAAGGAACTTGGTAAGATCGAGACTATTGAATTTAAAGATGTCTCCTTCACCTATCCTCACACAGACGTGAAGGTGTTAGATCATGCATCTTTCGTGATCCATCGCGGAGACCGTGTCGGTATCGTGGGGGATTCCGGAGCTGGAAAGTCAACCATATTACGTCTCCTGCTTCGATATTATGACCCACAGGAAGGCCAGATCCTAATTAACGAAGAAAATGTCAAGAACTACTCTTTCGCTTCCCTCCATGCCCGTATGGGACTCTTAGAGCAGGATACCTACCTCTTTGACGATACCATTGCAGCAAACATCGGAATCGGAAAGCGCAATGCCAGCCCGGACAAGATTGAGAGAGCGGCTGACGAAGCTGGGATTGCAGAATTTATTAAGACTCTTCCGGATGGATATCAGACGGAGATGGGAAGTATGAGTGCCCGTCTTTCCGGCGGAGAGCGTCAGCGTATTGGAATCGCGAGAACACTTCTCAAGAATCCAGATGTCATGCTCCTTGACGAGCCAACCAGTGCCTTAGACGTGCTTCATGAGAGAGAACTTCTCCACACCCTCCACTCAGAGTACAGTAAGAGAACCGTGCTTATGATCTCTCACCGCATGACGACACTGGCAGACTGCACCCGCATCCTAAAAATGAGTGAAGGAAAAATCACGGAAGAATAAATAATTATCAATAAGATCCTCTTCTTATGATACAATCGACGAGAAAACATCTACATAATCAACATGATAAATATAAGGAGAAATTCCATGTCTACCATAAAGAAGTTAACCACAGTTGATGAATGGTGCGAGAGTGACCGTGTCTTAAGCACCGCTTTTTTAGACCCCTATGATGAGAAGGAAAGCAGGAAGCGTTTTCAGGCACAAGCTGATGGTAAGATTCCTAGAGAGGAAGAAGCCTGGGGCGTTTTTGACCCTGAGGGAAAGATGGTCACCTCCATCACTACCTTACAAAAAAAGCTGAGCTTTGAAGGCAGCCTGATTTCTGTTGGAGAGGGCCATATGTTAGGTTCACTACCTGAATCCAGAGGAAAAGGAAATGTTCGAGACCTGCTTGGGAGTGTGCTAATTGATTTTAGAGAACGTGGCAATCTCTTTGCTATCCTGATCCCATTCTCTTTTGCCTTCTACCGTCAGTTCGGTTTCGAGCTGGTATCAAAGGACCTGACTCAGTCTGCAGATATCGAACAATTCGCCGATTTCCCTTGCACCTTGAATGTCCGTCAGCTTGCATCACAGGCGGATGTGGACTTGGCAAAGAACCTTTACCAGAGACAGATCTTAAAGTATAATCTGGCAGATGCCAAAACTGAGAATGACTGGACTTATCAGGGCAATGGAGAGTTTGGTCCGAGAGACTGGTTCCACAAAGGCAACCAGAAATATACTTACCTTTTTACCGACAAGAATGGAAGGGCAAGAGGCTACGTTACCTTTCTCTATGTCACAGGAGAATTCGGACCTTTCATCGGCAACATGAAGGTCACAGAAATTATCTTTGACTCTCCGGAAGCCCTCAGCAGCATCTTCGGCTTCTTCTATCGCCTACGAGCTAAGATAAGAAAGATTGAGATAGAGTTCCTTGACCCTGTAGATCTGGCCACCCTCCTCCCGGAATGTGACTCTGTGGAAATCACAGTCGGTGGCCATTATATGGCAAGGGTGCTGGACATAGCAAAGGTCCTCTCACTTCTATCTATGCCAAGCGGACAGGGAAGCTTTGTAATCCATGTTGACGATGACTTCATGTCTGAGAATACTGGAAGCTATAAGGTACTCTTCAAGGATGGAAAGACCGTATCTGTGGAGCTTACTAACCAAGAGGCTGATCTCATAGTAAATGAGGACACTTTCACTTCTCTAGCTGTAGGCCGAATCAACTTAGCTCAAGCTCTCTACCGTCCAGGAACCATTCTTCAGAATAATGAGAAATTGTTAGAGCAGGTATTTATTTCTAAGACAACCTGTCTGCGTTAAATTTAGGCTTTTCAAAATATCCTTATTAAACAAAATGAACAGCCACTGTCGGTTCATTTCGCATGCTAAGGCAAAAAAGGCCACTTATCCACGAGCCATAATCATATGATTCGTAAGATATGTGGTCTTAATTAATTATGATATCCATCAAGGATTACAGCACTCGCTAGGCTGATAACCCTGCTTGATCAGTTCGCTTCTCTTGATGATAACCTTCTTCTTATTCTTATCCTTTATCCTCTTCGCATTGCTGCATCCAGTCGTATGGAACTTCCTGGTATTAACATTAAGAATATACTTATGCTTAGATTCGTTACTCTTGTTGGATGACTTGCTTGATGACTTTTTAGAAGACTTCTTGGAAACTCCTCCGTTCTTTCCACTGAAGTTCTTCTTCTTTCCGCTCCTCTTAACAGTTCCTGTCTTATAATTGATGGTCACATTGTCCTGGTTATTATAGACAAAGACACAGAACTGAACAGAATCACCGTTATCATCCGAGTAAGCCTCCATCAGGACTCCCTTGGCTACCAAGTCGTCCCCCTCAAAAACAGGTGTGACACGATAGAGCACATGATGAGAAGGATGATCTTCCAGATAATCTCCTACGGTCTCCTCAAAGGGAAGCATACCTTGAACATTGAAGGCACGGGTTCCAGTGATCAGATTATTCGGGTTATCATTCTCACCTGTCAGCATATAGGCAATCAGATGACATCGATTATAGACTGGTTCCCGATTGATATACTTCTGCTTCCAGCCAGATGGCTTCACATTACTGATACTTTCACGCTCATCGGTAGGACGGATATCTTCCCCGACATTGGCATAGGCAGCGCCGCATCTTCCCAGAGAATCCAATGGACTGTAGGACTCAAAGGACTTCTTCATGTTCTTGGTATCACTCTTCTTAAAGAATGGTTTATTGCCATTGACCTCTTCATAAGGTGTACCATTATAAGGGTCTACATGAGAATACCAGTCCTTGGCACTCACCTTCCCTGTCTTCTGGACGTCCTCCTCCTTTACAGAAGAGATGGCTGAACCTAGCTTCCCAGCAGAACTTCCTGTGTCAGGCAAGGCAGAGCAGGAACATAATCCCAGTGCCATCGTAAGGGCGGTGGCGATCCATAATATTCGTCTTCTCATAATCTATTCCTCTTTCGTAAAAAATGTTGATGTTAGTTAATCACCACTTGTAAGCAAGCTTACGTGGGATGGTGAGTTTTGACATTATATTCACTAAAACCACATCCGTTCCCTCCTCCGCAATTCCACGAAGAAGCGGAGCATAGCTGGCTGCCGCTACTCTAGCGCCAGGATAGAAAATGAGTGCATTCTGATCACCTGGCCCGTCAAAAAGATAGCCGTCCGACATCTGCTTGACTTCCACTTCCGCATCACTCTTCATCGCTTCTCTTGCCTTAGAATCCGGCTGATAGCCATGATTAAAGAGTATCAGACCAAGCAGAATGATGCACTGAGCTAATAGTATAAGGGGAATGGTAATCTTAAATTTCAATTTCTCAGTCTTATGATGGAAGAATCTCATTCCAAGATAGGCTCCGAGCGCACCAAAGGGAAGGGCGATTCCAATCAGACTGCTCTCCCGAATTCTCCATTGTCCTGCTTTAGCTCTCATCTTATCTAAACCGTACATGACAAATGCAAGGATATTGATTACTATTAGATAATATATAAATATCGACATAATTCGTATTCTCCAAACAAGCTGAAGTACCACTGGCACATCACTTGCATACTTGGCAAGAAAATGGACAGCCACTGGCGGTCTATTTTGCATGCTAAGGCAAAAAAAATCCGCCAATCAGTTAACCTGACTAACGGACCTTTCACGCGATCTCAATTGACAAATTAGTCAACAGAAACGATCTCTCTCTTATTGTAGCTGCCACAGTGCTTACATACTCTATGAGGCATAGTTAAAGCGCCACACTTGCTGCACTTAACTAATGTTGGGGCAGTCATCTTCCAGTTCGCTCTACGGCGATCTCTTCTTCCTTTAGAAGATTTATTCTTTGGACAAATTGACATGGGTTACACCTCCTTGTATATTTATTAAAAGACGCACGAACATATTCTTGCCAAATGATGCATTATGAATTCTTATCATTGAACTCACGAAATATATCCTTGATCGCTGCCATCCTTGGATCTAAAACTTTCTTATCACAATTACAGGAACCATGATTTAAGTTTGTTCCGCAGACAGGGCATAAACCCTTGCAGTCCTCTCTGCACAGATTTTTGGTAGGGAGTGCAACCACAAGCTCATCTTTAATGAGCCTGTCTACATCCAGCATACATCCGTCTATGAAATTAAATTCATCTGCGTCTTCAATGCCATCTGATTCTTCTGTATTAGATTGTAGAATGTAATCAATACTTAACTGGAAAGTATTCTCAACATCATCCAGACATCGATCACATGGTATTAACAAGCTAACCGTTGTCTCACCTTTGATACTCAGATCCTTATCCGTCTTACTTACATGAAGTATAAACGGCTCCTTATGACTCACAGGATATGACTGACCTCTCACTTTAAGGCTGTCGAAATCAAATGAGACAGGATAATCTTTCGCCATTGATGGGACAGAAAGGATTTCCGCTATATTAAGTAACATAATATCGCTCCTTTCGAAATGCTCATACTCATAAGATTATACACATGTGAATACTACTTGTCAAGAAGAACTTGAAACTTTCACCTATTTTTATAAGAAGAACTGTTACAGTTCATGCATGATATTAATACAGGTAGTTCAAACTATTTTTCACTGACTTCCATCTGAGCCTACGCTTCGCCCTGTCCTGTCTGCTCCTTATCTTATTTAGAATTAGGTAATTGCGAAACAAATCCTCACTAACAGGGTATAAGGGGGGTGAGATCCCAAAAATCGGAATTTTTAGATGCGAAGCCCGCTAATAGCGTGGTCGTTTGGACAACTTTCTGATAAAGAGCGCAC
>JAXJRI010000065.1:0-5863 GCA_036310685.1 Lachnospiraceae bacterium
AACCCGCGACCCTCGCCTTGGCAAGGCGATACTCCACCACTGAGCCACTCGTGCATATGTCTTAACGACTGTAAATATTATATCATAAATGTGTAAAATGTCAATAAAAACATGAAAATATATATAACAATGAATTATTGACGAGAGCGGGTGATGAGAATCGAACTCACGTGTCCAGCTTGGAAGGCTGGCGTTCTACCATTGAACTACACCCGCATGCATTGCGTTTGCAACGAATCATATAATATCATATAGCTTAGTGATTTTCAAGAGGCTTTTGTAAAAATTATAACAAATTATAACGAATTCCAGGGCAAAGTATGTTATTATGAGTAGAATCAATTCATATGTAAAGAACGAGGACGTTATGAAATATTTACTTTGCGGGATTAATGCGAAATATATACATTCCAATTTGGCAGTATACTCACTGAAAAAGTATGCGGATCTAAGAGGGCCGGAGTCTGCCCAGATTCAGATTACCGAGTACACGATTAATCATTATGTGGATGATATTCTGCGCGGCCTTTATCTGGAAAAGGCAGATGTCCTGATCTTCTCCTGTTATATCTGGAACATACGTTATGTGAAGGAGCTCTGTCGGGAGATGAAGAAGGTGAGACCGGATATGCCAATCTGGGTTGGAGGACCGGAAGTCACTTATGAGCCGGAGGACTTCCTTAAGGAGAATAAAGCGGTGGATCTTGTCATGATTGGTGAGGGAGAGCAGGTCTTTACAGATCTTGTCAGCTGCTATGAGAAAAATCAGGACATCAGAAACCTTAGGGGCCTGGTCTTCCGAGATGGAGATTCTATCATAAACAATGGCTTTGCCCCTGTCATGGATCTTGACCAGGTGCCATTTGTCTATGATGATATTCACTTGTTTAACCATAAGATCATGTACTATGAGACCAGTCGAGGCTGTCCTTTTGCCTGCACCTACTGTCTCTCCTCCGTGGAGGAGACGACTAGATTCCGTTCGGAAGACCTGGTGGCGGTAGAACTCCAGAAATTTTTAGATGCCAAGGTTCCTCAGGTGAAGTTTGTGGACCGGACCTTCAACTGCAACCGGGACCACGCCATGTTTATCTGGAAATATATTCATGAGCACGATAATGGTGTCACTAATTTCCATTTTGAGATCTCATCAGATCTCTTAGACGATGAGGAGATTGCGCTTTTCTCCAAGATGAGGGTGGGACTGATTCAACTTGAGATTGGACTGCAGACGACCTACCCACCAGCAATCGCATCCATTGACCGCCATATGGATCTTGACCTGCTCTTTGCCAACGTGGACAAGGTACATTCTTTTGGAAATATTCATCAGCACCTAGATCTGATTGCAGGACTTCCCTTTGAGGACTTTGAACATTTTGGCCATTCCTTTGATGACCTCTATCGCCATCATCCAGACCAGTTGCAGCTTGGCTTCTTGAAAGTCTTAAAGGGAACCAGAATGAAGCAGATGGCAGATCAGTACGGCATCGTCTACTGCAGTGAGGCCCCTTATGAAGTTCTAAAAACCAATGACTTGCCTTATGATGATGTGATTCGGTTAAAAGGCATTGAAGAGCTGGTAGAGCTGTACTATAACAGTGGTCAATATGAATATACCCTGCAGTATGTGGTGCCCTTCTTCGAGAGTCCTTTCCAGTTCTTCAAAGAATTTTCAGAGGACTATCATGACAGGGGACTTGATAAAGCCAACCACAACCGCATGGAAAAATATCAGATCTTAAGACATTTCCTTCTAGATAGCGGAAAGAGGATGCCGTATCTGGACCAAGTTATGCTCTATGACATCTATTTAAGAGAAAATGTCAAATCTCGTCCGGATTGGGCTCCTGACCAGACGGGGGACAAGAAACAATGGAAAGAACTGTACCGAAGTCAGGGGAATCTGCTTTTCCCTGGGAAGAAAGATTATGATTCCAAGAAGGCTGCCAACAAGAGCCATATCGAACGCTTTAGTTTGGATATTGAAGCTATGCTGGAAAAGGGAGTTTATCAGAAGAAAGACTGCCGTGTGCTCTTTGATTATACGGAGAGAAGTCCACTCGATCACAATGCCAGAACCTTGGTTTTTTAATGAAAACGATGATTAAAATCTGGTTGGAAACTTTGAAAAATCATGAGATTCACATAAAAATACCAACTTCATAGATGTATACAAAAATTACCGAAAACAGTCTTGAAATTATGTGAATAATGCATTAAAATGTTGAAGTATATCTGTAGGATAAGTCTTGATTAAATAAGGTTTATCACATGATTAACATAAGGTATTTAAGATTCATTCTTCAGAGATTATGACAAAGTAGATTAGAAGAGAGGCTAATGTCATGGATAGAAAGAAGAGAAAGATTTCTGCAATTATCATTGTCATTGTGATTATCGCTATGGTTGTCACAACGATTGTATCACCGATGATGTTTTAAGTAAGCAGAAAGGATGTACCCTCATGAGAACGGGTAAGGTTAAGTCGAGTGTCTATGATCGCTCGATTATGAGACAACTGCATAGTGTGATGGCTGACCAGCCAGTAGATGCACGTGGTGCAGCTAAGGTTTCTTACCCGGAGGATGGGAAGCCTGGATTGATTTCCAAGGTCTTCACGGTAGAGGGTAAGACGATGACGGCTCTCCGCACGGTAACAAGGGCACTTTCGCAAATCGCTGCAGCTAGAGCAATCACTCCAGTGAACGTAAGCCTGATGGTTCTTCTTCCCAAAGATGTCGAAGAGCCTTGGCTTAAGGGATTTATGAGAGAGCTTGCAGACCTCTGTCAGAAGTCAGAGGTGCTTAGAATAGCGGATGCGGATGCCAGAGTATCGCTGGCGGTGCAGGACGTCGTAGTTTCTGTCAGTCTTACGGGGCGAGCCAAGCTGCCTGACCTTAAGAAGGGGCAGGCTAAGGCGGATGACAAGGAATATGATCTGATCGTTGCCGGAGAAGTTGCAGCGGAAGGTACTGCCCTACTCACTAGTCAGTACAAGAAGCAGCTGCTTAGCAGATATCCGAATGACTTTTTAACTGTGGCAGAAGGTCTTTTGGCAGAATCGGGACAGACCATCAGGGCACTAGGTCCCTGCATGGAAGGAGCAAGATATGGATACCCTCTGGGTGAGGGTGGAGTGTTCGCCGGATTCTGGGATTTGGCTGCCGCCATCAAGGTGGGTCTGGATGTTTCGCTTAAGAAGATTCCAATCAGACAGCATACGATTGAGGTCTGTGAATTCTTTAAGCTGAACCCATATATGCTGATCTCCACAGGAAGTTTTTTGATCGTCGCTAAGAATGGAGCGGAGATCGTATTAAAACTGCGTGAGATGGGCATTGCTGCCGAAGTAGTCGGACGGACCAATGCAGGTAATGACCGCATTATTCGTTATGACGATGAAGTTCGGTATCTGGAGCCGCCGAAAGCCGATGAATATATCAAAGTACAAGAGTAGATTTAGAAATTAACGAATATTTGAATAGATAGAGGTATACATCAATGAGAGACGAGATTTTAAGAGTAATTGAGAATAACAGTAAGATTGACCTTCATGACTTAGCTATCATGCTTGGAACTGATGAAGCTACCATACTCAATGAGATCGAGCAGATGGAGAATGAGAACATCATCTGTGGATATCCAACCTTAATCAACTGGGATAAGACCGATGCAGACAAGATCACTGCCATCATCGAGGTTCGCGTTGTTCCACAGAGAGGAAGAGGATTCGAGGAACTCGCAGAGCGTATCACCAATTATCCTGAGGTTAAGTCTGTCTTCTTAATGAGTGGATCTTATGACTTTTTAGTAATGTTAGAAGGTAAGACACTGAGAGAAGTCTCCATGTTTGTTTCTATGAAGCTGTCTACTTTAGAATCAGTCAGCGGAACAGCAACACACTTCGTCCTGAAGAAGTATAAAGATCATGGTACCATCTTCATTGAAAGAGAAGAGAGCAGCAGACAGAAGGTGACATTATGAGAAATCCATTGAATGATAAAGTTGTTAAGATGAAGCCTTCGGGCATCCGTAAGTTCTTCGATCTGGTTAATGAGATTCCAGATGCCATCTCTTTAGGTGTTGGTGAGCCGGACTTTGATACCCCTTGGCACATCCGTGAGGAAGGTATCTACTCTCTTGAGAAGGGACGTACTTTCTACACTTCCAATGCTGGTCTGATGGAGCTTCGTAAGGCAATCTCAGGATATCTGAGACGCCGTCAGGGACTTACTTATGATCCAAAGT
This sequence comes from Lachnospiraceae bacterium, assembly GCA_036310685.1. Taxonomy (GTDB): domain Bacteria; phylum Bacillota; class Clostridia; order Lachnospirales; family Lachnospiraceae; genus Anaerobutyricum. The sequence goes on from JAXJRI010000065.1 coordinate 4,252, forward strand.
CAGAGCTTCTTGTTACTGTCGGAGGAAGTGAGGCTATCGACTTAGCATTCCGTGCGATGCTGAATCCGGGAGATGAAGTCATTCTCCCTCAGCCTTCCTATGTATCCTATGTTCCATGTGTAGAATTAGCAGACGGTGTCCCAGTTGTTTTGAATCTGAAGGCTGAGAATGATTTCAAACTTCAGCCGGAGGAACTTTTAGATGCAATTACCGATAAGACCAAGATTCTCCTCTTATCCTACCCGAACAATCCTACGGGTGCGATCATGACAAAGGAAGAGCTTGCTCCGTTAGTAGATATTATTATTGAGAAAGATCTGTTTGTTGTTTCTGATGAGATTTATTCCGAACTGACATATGGATCCGAACATTGTTCCATCGCTTCCTTCCCTGGAATGAGAGAGAGAACAATTGTCATCAATGGTTTCAGTAAGTCCTTCGCCATGACTGGCTGGAGACTTGGATATGCTGCTGGACCTGCACAGATTCTGAAACAGATGACAAAGATTCATCAGTTTGCCATTATGGCAGCCCCAACCAACAGCCAGTATGCAGGTGTTGAGGCTATGAATAATGCAGACGATGATGTAAAATTAATGCGCGAATCTTACAACCAGCGCCGCAGATATCTGCTGGCTGCCTATGAGAAGATGGGACTTCCTTGCTTCGAACCAAAGGGAGCTTTCTACACCTTCCCATCGATTCAGGAGTTAGGAATTAGCAGTGATGAGTTCGCTAATCGATTCCTGATGGAAGAGAAAGTGGCAGTCGTTCCTGGTACTGCATTTGGCGATTGTGGTGAAGGATTCATTCGAGTATCCTACGCTTACTCCATCGCAGAGCTTAAGGAAGCACTGGGCAGAATGGAGAGATTCGTGAAAAAACTTCGTGCAGAAAAGGGTGGCAGATAATAGTGCTTAATATCGTACTTCATGAGCCGGAGATGCCGGCCAACACTGGAAATATTGGAAGAACCTGCGTGGCAACAGGCAGTGTCCTTCATCTGATCGAGCCTCTGGGCTTCCGCATCAATGATAAGATGATCAAGCGTGCAGGACTCGATTATTGGGAACATCTTGATGTGAGAACCTATGATAACTACGAGGACTTTTTAGAGAAGAATCCTAAGGCGAGAGAGAAGATTTACATGATCACAACCAAGGGACTCAATAACTATACGGATGCCGAGTATGAAGATGGCTGTTACATCATGTTTGGAAAAGAGAGTGCCGGTATTCCGGAAGAGATCCTGATGGATCACAAAGACACCTGTCTTAGAATTCCGATGCTCCCACAGATTCGTTCCCTGAATCTGGCCAACTCTGTGGCGATTGTAGCCTACGAGGCACTAAGGCATCAGGACTTTAAAGGATTTCAGGTGCAGGGACAGCTGCATCATCATAGGTGGTAATGAGTGAAAAGGACTTGAGGGTTAAGACCAACCTTCAGGTCCTTTTATGCTGTCCCATCGTAAAGGTCCAATCGTTCATGCATTATATTAATACAGGTAGTTCAAACTATTTTTCACTGACTTCCATCTGAGCCTACGCTCCGCCCTGTCCTATCTGCTCCTTATCTTATTTAGAATCTAGGTAAGGAGCAGCAGGACAAT
>JAXJRI010000066.1:0-1613 GCA_036310685.1 Lachnospiraceae bacterium
GAAATCATTTTTTAAGACCAAAGCAGGGGGACTTACCTTAGCCTTTATCGTGATCATGATCGCATTCGTTGTGATCATGGTAGGAATCGCAAGCGGCTCTAGGGCGGTAGAGAGCGTAGGATTTATCGTAATGCTCCTTGCACTGATGTATGCACCATTTCAGACATACATCTTAAAGAGGAAGTAAATGTCAATCACTCACATCCCTACTTGTAAGTAAGTTTACGTGGGATGGTGAGTCTTGACATTAAGTCATGTAATACTTATTGGAGGCAGTAGATAACGTATGGAAGAGAAACAGAAGTACAGTCCGGAAGACCGTAATCAGAATATCAGAATGTTCCGACTACACATGAATCTCACCCAGAAGCAGTTCATTGACCGATTCCTGACCCTTCCGTCAGGAAAGCCAGCCATGAGCGTGGCGACTTACTCCAATCTTGAATCGAAGGGTGGACCTAGACTGAATGAGGTCGTTGCTGCTGTCTCCGAGAAGATGGGCATCGATGGTATGGTATTCTCACTAAGCAGAGACCAGTTCTCCGATCAGATTGACGAGTTGGCGGTGAATCCAGTGGATGCAGAGATTATCCGCAAGAGCAATGACCGAAAGGGCAACATCTCTCAGTTGGTGAACCGCATGACCATGTATTTTGCGGATGAGATCTATGCCGGACGCCTGAAGAAGGGTGATCAGTTAGACTCCGACCGTGAGCTTGCCCGCAAGATGAATGTGGGAAGAAGCGCGGTCCGTGAGGCGTTAAAGGTATTGGACGTTCTGGGAATGATCGATATTCGTCCGGGACAGGGTACCTACATCACCAAGAGAGAAGCTAATTTCTTTATCATCCCGCTTTCCTGGTCCCTCTTTTTAAACGGAGGCCAGATTGATTCCATTCTGGAAGTTCGAGATATGTTAGAGGTGAAGGCAGCCGAGCTGACTGCCAAGAGTCAGGATGAGCAGGGGTTAGCGAGACTTACCGAGATCTACAATCGTGGATATCAGTCCTACATTGCCAAGGATAATACCGCATTTCTTGAGGCGGATATGGATTTCCATATCTGTATCGCAGAATGTTCCGGCAATCAGGTCATCTACTCCATGATTCAGACCATCCGTAACCTTTTAAAGCGTGTCAGCGAGACAGGTATGGTTGACGAAGAGCAGATGGGTCAGATTTACGATGAGCATAAGGGGATTTATGCGGCCATCATCACCAAGAAGCCGGAAGAGGCAGGTCAGGCGATGAGGGTTCATATGGAGAATTCTCTCAAACGATACAATTATCGCTAATTTTGACGCTTTGCAGGGGTGGGATAGGTTTCCTGCAAAGTTTCCAAATTTATAGATGGATAATATCATGAAAGGCTCAGACAGGGAGATAAGCGATATTCAACTGTTTGAGCCATTTTTATATCTAAAACATAAGTTGATGTTTCTAAAAAAGAACAATAATATATAAGAAAATATGAATGAAAACATATAAATATAATTCAAACTATGTTAGAATATACTTTGTAATATGGACAAATGTTTGTTGGAGGAAGACATGCTAGGGAATGCAGATGCAAAGGAACTTGAAAATTGGCTAGAAGAGATCGACCAGTATAAC
>JAXJRI010000067.1:0-7910 GCA_036310685.1 Lachnospiraceae bacterium
CACGCCCCTTCATGAGCATGAAGTGGTGTTTAGCACCACAATAATCTTAATTCTTATCCCAGAATCTTAATTTCATACGGACTGTCTTATCCACAAAGATAACCTGATATTTTCGGAATCCTCTGGTTGGAAGTACCGCCTCGATCTTATTACCTTCAAGTTCTCCCTGATAGATCAATCTGCCATTGCTCTTAAGAATCGTCACAATGTTATTCTTTACCGCAATAATCTGGTTATCCCAGATAGAAACATCATCAAACTGCATATCAATCTTTGTATCCAGGCTCTTTCTTCCATTGTGATTGTAGAGACAGATACGATAACGTCCTTCCTTTGCGTTAGCTGAATTATCCATCACAAGACCAAGGTATTTGTTATTCTCAAAAATGCTCTGAATCTCTGATGGTACCTTTATGGTCTTCACCTCTTCTGGCTGGTTATCTATCTTATAGTAATGAATCTTATCATGTCCAACTGCAAGGACCTTATCGTTACTGAGGAAAGATAACTTCGGTATCATCGTATTGTGATATTCAAAGCCGCCCTTCAGAGTAACATCGTCTGTCTGCAACTGTTTGGCCAAATCATAGAAGGTTACAGTAGACTTAGTCTTCATCCCGTCAATTGCCAGATAGCTGACCGCCAGCTGTCCTCCGTTCGGAGAGATTGCAGCAGTTACCGGATATCCTGTCTCATCAATAGAAGCTCTCATATCTGCCACAAGATTACCCTTCTTATCATAAACCTGAACAAAGTTCCGGTCGTCTCCCTGAAGTGTCACTACCATAATCCCTGTATCAGACACATCAATATGGAGAATCGGATACTGGAGTGTAACCTTTCTAATCTGTCCGGTCTGGTCGAACAGATATAAGACATTGCCTTCTTGGTCTCCAAGAATCGCATATTTATTAGATGTCTTGAGAACTGGCTTGCTTAAAGACAATGCTTTATTCCAGGTTGAAGTGCCAAACTGCTTCTGATATTCGATACCGTTGGTACTATACTTCAACAATCCGCCTGCGAACGGCTGATAGTGGACTCCTGTGTTATCCTCGGTATTGGTCTTTCGATCATATTCGTAATATCCGCTCCGACTGTTCTCAATTACCAGATAAGCAATCAAGACACAGGCCAGAATTACCACAAGAGCAACTCTCCTCCTGATCTTTCTCTGCCGCTGCCGCTTATGAATCCTCTCAAGCTTCTCCTTCTGTTCCGTGAAAAGCTCATAATTAATAATCTGCTTAGCCATATATTAACTCTCTTTTACGTTTCTGCTGTTTATCATTTGTTCACTGCTTACATTACAGTATATCCTATTTCTTTTCCAAACACAATGAGAGGCTGGCTGCCCATCAGGACAATCCAGCCTCTCGATTCTTTTATCATGCACTTGAATAAAGAGAATATAAATTATGCGTTCTCTACCTCGAACTTCTTCATGAACTCTACTAACTTCTGAACACCCTCAATTGGCATAGCATTGTAGATAGATGCTCTCATACCACCAACTGTTCTATGTCCCTTGATGTTAACAAAGCCTTTAGCCTCAGCTTCTTTGACAAACTTAGCGTCCATATCCTTATCACCTGTGATAAATGGTACATTCATAAGAGAACGATCCTTTGGAACTACTGTTCCTTTGAAGAGTTTGCTCTCGTCTAAGTAATCATAGAGAATCTTAGCCTTTGCCTCATTCATCTCTTTCATAACAGAAAGTCCGCCTAATTTCTTAAGCCACTTGAATACCTTACCGCAGATATAGATGTTGTAGCAAGGTGGTGTGTTATAAAGAGAATCCTTATCTGCCTGTGTCTTCCACTTGAGCATAGTTGGTGTTCCTGGAAGAACATCGTCTGTAATCAGATCATCACGAATGATGTCGATAACAACACCTGCTGGTCCAACATTCTTCTGAACTCCGCCGTATGCTACAGCATACTTTGAGACATCGATAGGCTCTGCTAAGAAGCATGAAGAAATATCTGCTACCAGATCTTTACCCTTTGTGTTAGGGAGCTGATGATAAGTAGTTCCATAGATTGTGTTATTCTGGCAGATATATACGTAATCTGCATCATCATCAATCGGAAGATCAGAGCAATCTGGAATATATGTAAAATTCTTATCCGCGGAGGATGCAACTGCGACTGCCTTACCATATTTCTGTGCTTCCTGGTAAGCCTTTTTTGCCCAGTTACCAGTAATGATGTAATCTGCAACACCATTTTTCATAAGGTTCATAGGAATGGCTGAGAACTGCTGAGAGGCTCCACCCTGAAGGAACAGTACTTTGTAGTTATCTGGAATCTGCATCAGGTCGCGAAGATCCTGCTCTGCCTCCTTGATAATATCATCGAACATCTTAGAACGATGACTCATCTCCATAACTGACATTCCATATCCCTTGTAATCAAGCATCTCATCTGCTGCTTCTTGTAATACTTCGACAGGCAGCACTGCCGGTCCTGCTGAAAAGTTATACACTCTAGCCATTGTTAAAGCCTCCTTATTGTACTCTAAAAGAATTCATGTCTCATTAACATCAATGAGATACCATAGTTATCCCACCTGCTAAAATTGACTGAGTTTTATTATAGTACGAAAAAATGAAGTTGACAAGGACAGTTCCTTCGTTTTTAGTTGTTTTTAGTAAATGTCGAAAAATTGCGTTATTGTTCATATTGACAAAAGGCTTTCCCCATCTTATCTTAATATCCATACAAGCACAGATACACAATCAAGGAGGAGTTTAGGATGCGGATCTGGTGTAAATTATTCAGTAAGAATCATATGATAAAAGATACTGTCATGGAGAATTATGATACTTCCATGTCACGTACCTCTAAAGTATACGATTGCCTCGAGCGTGCCTGCTATGAATTTGACCTTCAGGTTCCAACCTGGCTGCCGACAAATCAGCGTGACTTTATCAAGCATGCCAGGACAAGATTTACTCAGGATAATTTTATAGAAGAGATTGACTTTGATTATCTGGACTTTCAGGTAATTGAAGAAGATTATTAAAATATACGAAAAGAGCCCACCATGAATGCAAATCATGATGAGGCTCCTTTGGTCCTGCTCTTCTATTTATTCTCACCCATCTTTAAGAACATGGCAGCCAGTAATTTCACTGTGTGAACGATAGCCTGTTCTTCAAATTCACGGTAAGATACATTAGCGCTGCTGTCTGCATTATCGCTCATCGCACGGATGACAACGAATGGTATCTTATTCAATGTGGCAACCTGTGCCATAGCTCCACCTTCCATCTCCGCACAATATCCATGAAAGTCTTCTACCAGATGCTTCTTCACATCATTAGCAGAGATAAACTGATCTCCAGATACCACACGTCCGACAAAGCATTGAATCTCAGGGTTGACCAGCTCGCATGCCTCCTTGGCCATCTTCACCAGCTTAGGATCTGCCTTGAAGACAGAAGTCTCCAAATCAGGGATGACGCTCTTCTCATAGCCTAATCCACTGACATCAAAATCATGCTGGATTGCATCGGAAGAGATGACAATATCTCCAACCTTAATATCCTTATAAAGACCGCCGGCAACACCTGTGTTGATCAGGAAGTCTACCTGATATTCATCTACCATAATCTGAGTACATGCAGCCATGTTGACTTTTCCGACACCACTCTTTACAACAACGGCGTCCTGCTTCCAGAGAACTCCGTGATAGAATGTCATCCCAGCTCTCTGCATCTTGTCTGCACCTTCCATCTGCTTAATTAGGGAAGCGACTTCCTCGTCCATCGCGCCAATTACACCAATTCTTGCCATAATATCATATCCTCCTGTATCTTAATTATCTTCTTCTCTTCTCAGGCAGAGATTCTCTCTCAATCATATTCATAATCAGACTGATCGCACTGTGGAGATCACTCTCCTCCATAGCTTTCTTATAGTCTTCTCTCTTCTCATATACCTCGTTCACTGCAGAAAGCAGAGTGTCTGCTGTCAGTTCTTCCTCTGGAAGCACATAACTGTAGCCAGATTTTTCAAATGATTTGGCATTCAGAATCTGATCTCCCCTGGACTGTGCTGCTGGCAGTGGAATCAAGATATTCGGAATCTTCAGAGCAAGAAGCTCACAGATTGCATTCGCACCAGCTCGTGAGATAATCAGATCTGTTGCTGCAAAAAGATGAGTCAGTTCCTGCTTAGCATACTCAATCTGTTTGTAACCAGTTCTTCCAAGCAGACTCTGGTCTAGGTTGCCCTTTCCACACAGATGAACAATATCGAACTTCTCTAACAGTGTATCTAAGCTTCCACGTACCGCACGGTTAACTGCCACAGAACCAAGGCTTCCTCCCATAACCATGAGGACCGGTTTGCTTCCGTCAAAGCCACAGATTTTCAATCCTTCTTCTCTATGTCCATCGAAAAGCTCCTGACGAATCGGAGTACCTGTCAGAACTGCCTTACCCTCCGGAATGTGCTGAATGGTCTCTGGGAAGTTACAGCACACCTTAGTTGCAGATGGGATAGCAATCTTATTGGCAAGTCCCGGTGTGATATCGGACTCATGAATAATAACCGGCACATGTCTTCTCTTGGCTGCCAGTACCACTGGAACGGACACAAAGCCTCCCTTGGAGAAAATGATGTTCGGTTTTAATTTGTGGATGAGGCTGGATGCCTGAAAATATCCCTTCATTACCTTAAAAGGATCTGAAAAATTCTTCATGTCAAAATAACGACGAAGCTTACCTGATGAGATTCCATGATATGGAACTTTTAGCTCAGTGATCAGCTTACTCTCTATACCATTATAAGATCCAATATACTGGACATCATATCCCGCCTTCTTTAAAAATGGAATCAATGCCATATTCGGGGTAACATGTCCTGCAGTTCCTCCCCCAGTCAAAATAATTCTTTTCATAACTTAAAAATCCTCCTGTGATTCCTGACCCATATCATATCACATTTTCTCTTATTATGTCCTGCCTTATCGAAGTTTCTTGATTCTGCTGCCCCTCGCGGTCAACTACCGGTAGTCCATCTCTATCTCAATCTGATCTCCATTCGCTGAAACATGTGCCACGCTACCGCAAACTAATGGCATCATCGGCGGCAGATGTCCGATATCAAGATCCATAATAATTGGAACATTAAGATCTCCCAGCATACTGGTCACTGCATTATACTGATCAACACCAAACATTTCCTCCCCGAAACAATATGGTCTTCCGATCAGGAATCCCTTGGCATCCCGGAACCATCCAGCATGCTTTAACTGCCAAAGTGCCCTACGGATGCTCATAGGGTTTAGGTCACATGCCTCCAGGTACCATACGATTCCATCTTCTTCATATTTATGGATAAACTCGTCTACTTTATCATACTTGGTTCCGCACAGATTAATCAGACTGTCCAGACATCCTCCAATCAGACGGCCGGACATCTGGGCCTTCTTCATCCCTGGGGTCTCCTGGTTACCTCTATTATAATAGTGAAGAATCTTCGGCTCCGTCACATGATAAGGTGTCAGTGGACGCTCCTCTGTCTTAAGACTCTCCTTTTCCCAGAGATCATAGCCATGACTGGTATGACTCTGACCTGTCAGGATTGCTTTTGCATCGGATAAGGACGGATGCCATGGCTCCATACCAAAGGCTGGAGCACACGGTCCGTAGATTGCTGCTTTATCGCAGATTGTAGTCAGCAGAAATACCAGGTTCGTATTATCTGAGTAACCCATAAACCATTTTGCATCTGCCTTCTTAAGAGCATCGAAATCAATATAGTCTAAAATCTCACACATGAGCTCGCCTCCCCCACAGGAGATTAAGACATCACTGTCTGCATCCTGATATGCCTCATTGAATTCTTTGGCACATAACTTTGGAGTATTGCTGATTCCAACCCCACTGCCTTCGTACACATTTGGGCCACATTTTACTTCATAATTTAATTTCTTCCATTTCTCCAGGCTATTTTTAAATGCACTGTGGTAAGGCTCTATATTGCATCCAAAAGAAGGTGCTACAAAGCCGATTGTTCCTGCCCCTTCTTCTAAAAAATGTCCATATTTCATCGGTATATTCCCTCCATTTGATATCGTAGTCTCATCATATCATAAATCCCAGTAACATCATAGCTGACATGCTTAGTTTTCTCTTAATGTGTTACAATTATTACCTGTATTTATTACAAAATTGTTAAAAAGTCTTGACATTTGTTAACTACTTTGTTATCATATGTTTCGTACGTTAAAACAAGCGAAAAAAGGAGAGTTACATGAAGTCAAATTATCTCAATAAGATAATCAAATTATTCGTTTTCTTACTTGCGGTAAACGTTTTATTAATTTCAAATTCAACAGCTTTTGCTAAAAAAAGAGCAAAGGTTCAGTCATACAATGCACAGGATTGGCTTGTTAATTGTAATAATGTTGCAAAGGTTTTAGAGAAAGGCCATTTTAGATATAGCAATGGCGGTACCAAGGGCACTTTAAAGAAAGCTCGCCGTCATGGAAAGAGATCTAACTGCGCTTTATATGTTTCCTGGTGTCTTCAGGAATTCGGAGCTACTAATAAAGGAACTACATTCTATACATCTGGAAGCGGAAGAATCCGCGGAAGAGGTAATTTAGGTCGTAATGTAACAGTTCTTAGAAAATATTGTTCTGTTGCCGATGCTGATTTACAGATTGGTGATGTGGTATGTTTCAAGGGAGTTGCTCACACAGCTATCTATGCTGGTAAGAGTGAGTTTGGGAATCGTTTATGGTATGATGGCGGTAAATCCGCAACAAACACCAAACGTTCCGGAGGAAGATACCGCAACATCGGAGCAAGACAGGTTGATTACCTCAATCGCAGAACTGTCTCCTATATTATCCGAATCAAAGGTTTACATTAATTCGTTATTTTCCTATGGGTTATCTATATAATGTATTAAAAAACAGGACTGGATTTTCAGTCCTGTTTTTTGCATCTTATCTCATAATTGCATCAACTGCATCAATCATAGCAGCGCGGATGCCAGCATGTTCTAAGGCATCTACTCCACGGATTGTCGTTCCTCCTGGGGAGCAGACATTATCCTTTAAAACTCCTGGATGCTCTCCTGTCTGAAGCTGCAGCTTTGCACTTCCCAGAATCATCTGAGAAGCCATGGCATAAGCTTCTGCCCGCTTCAGTCCATATTTGACTCCGACATCTCCCAGTGCCTCAATAATCAGATCAATAAAAGCTGGTCCGCATCCAGTAATTGCTCCGCCGATTCCCATCAGATTGCTCGGAAGTTCTAAGACGAGACCAAGACTCTGGAACATTGTCATGAGCTCCTCTCTCTCCTCTTTCTCTAAAGTATTCTGATCCTCAAAGAGCATGACACCCTCTCCCACCATAGCAGGAGTATTCGGCATAATAAACTGAACCCTGGTACCCTCTTTCAGCTTCGGTTCATAAGTGGCATAATCCCAACCTGCTGCGATGGATACTAATGCCTTCCCGACCAGAAGATCTCTCACATCCTCAAGCACTCCATCAATCTGGTAAGGCTTGCAGGCCATGATAATCGTATCACACTGGCTGACCAAACTTGTCACACTCTCTACCGGGAGGAATCCGATTCTTTCCGCATTCGCCTTAAGTTTATCTAGATGTGGGGCATAGGCATAAACGTGGTCACCTGCGATAACCTTTTTATCAATAAAGCCCTTGGCTATCGCCTGAGCCATGTTTCCCATTCCAATAAATCCTAATCGATTCATAAATCAACTGCTCCTTTCTGATTGACAATTTTCTTACAGTGTACCATATCTGAGAAAAAATGTCAGACATATTCATATCTCTGTCATTTGAAGTTATCATGAGGAAATGTTAAAATGACTTAAATGTCAAAACTCATCATCCCACGTAAGCTTGCTTACAA
>JAXJRI010000068.1:0-5941 GCA_036310685.1 Lachnospiraceae bacterium
TAGGTAAGGAGCAGCAGGACAATACGGCACAGGTGGAAAGTCAGCTATCAAAATGGCTTATTGGGCACTGAGAGATATCATGCATGAACGGTAACAAAGATCAGAAAAATTTGAAAATTTTAAAAAAAGGGCTTGCATTATTTGAAATAGTGTTATATAATATCATTCGTGTTAAGGATGACACAGAAAAATTTAATAAATAAGCGCTTTTAGCTCAGTTGGTAGAGCACCTGACTCTTAATCAGGGTGTCCAGGGTTCGAACCCCTGAAGGCGCACTCAAAGGTACCGTTTTTGGGATTAAGGCCCGGGGATGGTGCTTTTTTTGTATCTCAAATTTTAATGAATTGTGAATACTTTATCATTGACTTTAATACATCTAAGTGTTACACTTTAAATCTGTAAAGTAAAAATTAGGAGGAAACATGAGAGGAGAAAAAAGATGATAATTAAAGTCTTAATGTTGGCAGTATTTTTCGCTATCATGATTGGTATTGGTTTCTACTGCAGAAAAAATGCAACGGATGTGAATGGATTTGTTCTGGGAGGACGAAGTGTTGGCCCGTGGCTGACTGCATTTGCTTATGGTACCTCATATTTTTCAGCAGTAATCTTCGTCGGGTATGCAGGACAGTTTGGATGGAAATATGGTATTGCATCGACATGGATTGGCATTGGCAATGCACTTCTAGGGTCTTTCTTAGCCTGGGCGGTTCTTGGAAGACGAACAAGAATTATGACACAGAAATTAGATTCCGCTACAATGCCAGAGTTCTTTGGAAAACGTTTTCAGTCGGATTCTCTGAAAATCACAGCATCCATCATCACTTTTATTTTTATGATTCCTTATACAGCTTCCTTATATAATGGACTTTCTCGTCTGTTTGGTATGGCTTTTCACATTGATTATTCTGTCTGTGTTGTTGCCATGGCAGTTTTGACAGGAATCTATGTTATTGCAGGTGGGTATATGGCAACAGCCATCAATGATTTTATTCAGGGATTGATTATGATTGTGGGTATTATCGCTGTGATTGCAGCAGTATTAAAGAGCCGCGGAGGTTTTATCGCATCCTTGGATGGTCTTGCTAAGATCAGTGATCCTACGGTGTCTGCTACACCTGGTGTCTTTAATTCTTTCTTTGGACCAGACCCGCTGAATCTTTTAGGTGTTGTTATTCTGACATCATTAGGTACTTGGGGACTTCCTCAGATGGTTCAGAAATTCTATGCGATTAAGAGTGAGAAGTCAATTGAGACAGGTACTGTTATTTCCACAGCATTTGCTATTATTGTAGCTGGCGGATGTTATTTCCTAGGAGGATTCGGACGTCTGTTCTCAGATCAGATTGATGTGGAGGCGAATGGATTTGACTCTATTATCCCAACAATGCTCTCAGGTCTTCCAGATATCCTGATTGCGATTGTAGTCATCTTAGTGCTCTCCGCCTCTATGTCAACCTTGTCCTCTCTAGTACTGACATCAAGCTCAACAATTACCTTAGACTTGCTGCGAGATCATATCGCTAAAGGGATGAAAGAGAAGAAGCAGGTATTTGTCATGAGACTGCTGATCGTCTTCTTCATCGTGATTTCAGTTATTATTGCTTTGATTCAGTACAAATCCAATGTAACCTTTATCGCACAGCTGATGGGTATCTCCTGGGGAGCTATGGCAGGAGCCTTCTTGGCACCATTCTTATATGGACTCTACTGGAAGAAAGCGACACCAGCTGCAGTAATGGTCAACTTTATTTTTGCTGTTGTCTTCATGATAGTTGATATGCTTGCGGGAGCTAAGGTATTACCTCCATTACTGCAGTCTCCAATCAATGCAGGAGCCTTCTGTATGATTGCTGGCCTTGTAATTGTTCCTGTGGTATCTGTATTTACCAGAAAGCCAGAGGAAGCTTTTGTGGAGGAAGCATTCAATACATACAAGAAGAAAGTTGTGGTTCCTCAGGAGGAGGCATTATCCGAGGAGGAATAATCTTAAGTTAATCTCTATACTTAAAAAGGAACAATTCATTGAATCAGATTCTTGATTACAATGGATTGTTCCTTTTGTTAGGCAGATATTTACTTATAATATGATAGGAGTGATCCGATTTTGATGTTGATTGTCTTTGTGATGAGAATTATTCGACATCCTGAAGGGCTGCGTAATCTTCCTCACCAGTTCTTACTTTAACAACCTTAGCTACATTGTAGATAAAGATCTTACCATCACCGATATGACCAGTGTAAAGAGTTCTCTTGACTGTCTCAATGAGCTTATCCATAGGAATCTTAGCGATAACAACATCGATCTTAACCTTAGGAAGAAGAGTAGAATCGACAACGGCACCTCTGTATTTCTCAGTAGAACCCTTCTCAATTCCACAACCCATAACCTGAGTCATTGTCATTCCAGTAACACCTAAATCATTCAGAGCATTCTTTAATTTATCAAACTTAGCAAGGTTACAGATGATAGAAACTCTGTGCATTCCAGTATCAAGATCTGGAACTAATGCAGGCTCCTCTTTTACTTTAACAGCTGCAGCAATCTGTGCTTCGGAAGCTTTCTCGTAATCTTCCTCACCGAGATCTGTGTTTTCATTCTCAGTTACATTCATGTCTGTGACATCTGTGATTGCGAATCCAGAGTAAGCACTGACAAGACCGTGCTCATGAATATCAAGACCATCAATCTCAATTTCCTGAGATACACGAAGACCAACAGTAGCATCGATAATCTTGAATGCGATAAACATAACAATAACTACGAAAGCATCAATGGAGATAACACCGAGAAGCTGAACGCCTAACTGACCAAATCCACCACCATAGAAAAGTCCTTTTCCAACACCGTCTGTTCCGTTACTGAAAAGACCAACTGCGATAGTTCCCCAGATACCATTAGCCATATGAACAGATACAGCACCGACAGGGTCATCAATCTTAGCGACATTATCAAAGAATTCTACAGAAAGTACTACCAGAATACCAGCGACAAAACCGATTGCAAATGCTGCAAATGGAGATACACAGTCACAAGGAGCTGTGATAGCAACCAGTCCTGCAAGAGCACCGTTAAATGTCATTGATACATCAGGCTTACCATAACGGATCCATGTGAAAATCATAGTAACTACAGTAGCAACAGCGGCTGCAAGGTTTGTGTTCATAAATACGAGAGAAGCAGATTTTGCTGCAGCGGCATCTCCCATAGCTACAGTAGAACCACCGTTGAATCCGAACCAGCAGAACCAGAGAATAAATACACCAAGAGCAGCAGCGGTCATGTTGTGACCAGGAATAGCTCTTGCTTTTCCATTCTTATCGTATTTGCCAATACGAGGTCCAAGAATAGCGGCACCGAGACAAGCGATGACACCACCAACGTTATGAACGAGTGCAGATCCGGCGAAATCATGGAATCCCATTGCGGAAAGCCATCCACCGCCCCATCCCCAATGACCGGTAATTGGATATACCAGAAGAGAAATGACTGCGGAGTAAATACAATAAGCTTTGAAGTTTGTTCTCTCAGCCATAGATCCTGAAACGATTGTTGCGGCAGTCGCACAGAATACTGTCTGGAAGATTACGTAACACCAAAGAGGCATCGTCTGAGGGACAACACTGTTCTCTGCTGTGTATTTTCCTAAAATGAAGAAATCAGGTTTACCAATGATTCCTCCTAAACCTCCGTTAAACATAATACTAAAACCAATAATCCAGAAACAAGGAGTTCCGATACAGAAGTCCATCATGTTCTTCATCAGAATGTTTCCGGTATTCTTTGCTCTTGTAAGACCAGCCTCACATAAAGCAAATCCTGCCTGCATAAAGTAGACAAGTGCGGCACATATAAGTACCCAAGCAACTGTAATTGTATTAATATGCATACTTTTTCTCCCTTCTTTACAGTGATAGATGAATGAGTTACAGTTTTACGGAAAAAGAAAAGGAGACCGAACTCGCTTGATGCGGTTCAACCTCCTTGCTGATTCCTAGATTAAATATAAAGAAAAAGCGCCTTAACAACTCTCCTGAGTTCTTAAAGCGCCCTTGCTTGATACGTTTTAAAAGTTAGCATATTAATTTTAAAACGTCAAGACCTTTTTTTAAAATATTTTAAGACATTTTTCTTTTGTATGTTCAGTTATCCCGACAGGACTTAACGAATTCATGGAAGATTTTATTACTTTCTTCCTGATCTTTGTAAAATTCTGGATGCCACTGCACTGCCCACAAGAAAGTCTGACTTGGGTCATAAAGAGCCTCAATCAGGCCGTCTTCCGAGATTGCCATAGCTTTTAAGGAAGGAGCGAGATTGCGCACTGCCTGATGATGATAGCTGTTGACACCCATATGATCTTCCTGTAATAGATGATAGAGAGGACTGTCCTTAAGGATTTCTACCTGGTGGATAGAGCGGTCATAAGGGGGAGTCATATGGTGATTTGTGTGAGACGGATGCTGAATTTCCAAATCCTGATAAAGATTACCTCCTAAAGCAGCATTGATAAACTGGATACCGCGACAGATTCCGAGAATTGGTTTTTTAAGCTTTCTAGCTTCTTTTAAGAGAATTCCTTCCATAAGGTCTCTTGCTTTACAAGGGATAACAGAGTCATTAATCGCTTTCTCTCCGTAAAGAGAAGGATCGACGTCATGACCTCCGGTATAAAGGAAACCGTCACATATTTCTGCCAGTGACACAATGTCCTTCTCCTCCTGAATTAGGGGAAGAATGATTGGAATTCCTCCTGCTTTTTCAATTCCATTCAGATATCCTGGCAACATCCAGAGACTATCACGTTCCTCATCTACTAATGGCAGAACTCCAATGATTGGTTTTCTCATTCGTCTTCCTCCTTAATCTCCTTTTCAATCGCAGCTCTCACTTCTTCAATACTCATATCATGTTCCTTGGCAATTCTGGAGAGATCATCATATTCATATTTTTTGCGGTGTACTCCATAACCAGAACTAATCTTGATTTGAACAGGGCCAAAAGAAGTATTGATAGTATTGAATGTGCGATTAAGAATATGTCTCTGAAGAGATTTTTCACGGATCCCAATCGTCGTCGTGTGTTTGAAGATAAGTGGGATGATGGTATCTTTGATGTCCTTACGGCAGAGGATTGTGAGCAGGGTTCCAGATCTGGATTTTTTCATTTCCACCGGTGTGGTGAAGACTTCTGCAGCACCTGCCTCGAAGATCTGAGAGATGGCAAAACCGATCTCTTCCGCTGTCATATCATCAATGTTGACAGAAAGCTCAACCATCTCTGGATTGTCATTGTCCTCTTCAGACTCTTTTATAGATTTATCCCCATTTCCTAAGAAGGTACGGACACAATTGGCCTGGGCGAAGTCTTTTTTGCCCATACCGTAGCCTATTCTTTCCACTGTCATGACTGGCATCTTACCGAATTCGTCAACAAAGTGTGAGAGAAGAGCAGCTCCAGTTGGTGTGCACATTTCACCCTCTATCTGACCACTGTAGGTTGGGATTCCTTCTAAGAGATAAGCCGTTGCGGGTGCGGGAATAGGAAGAATCCCGTGAGCACAGTGAACATGGCCAAAACCTACATTAACTGGACTTGCAATCACATAGTCTGGTGATAATTTGTTCATGAGAAGTGAGACTGAAGCGACGTCTGCGATGGCATCTTTGGTCCCAACTTCATGGAAATGAATTTCAGATACATCAGTTCTGTGAGCCTTGCTTTCTGCTTCTGCAATTAACTGATAGACTGCCTTGGTATCGTCCTTGACCTTGTCTGGGACATTAAGACTGTCAATGATAGAAATGATGTGAGCAAGACTGGCATGGTGGTGATGGCTGTGGTCATGTTCATGGTCATGTTCATGGGTATGATCTGTTTTTGAATGGTGATCGTGATCATGATGGTAGTGATCGTGATCATGGTGGTGGTCTTCATGA